>DASVSA010000440.1:0-9793 GCA_036388335.1 Longimicrobium sp.
CAGACGGTCGGCCAGGACGGCGGTGCGCTCGCCGCCGAGGTCGAGCGGCGGCGCACGTTCGCGATCATCAGCCACCCCGACGCCGGGAAGACGACGCTCACCGAGAAGCTCCTGCTCTACGGCGGCGCCATCCACCTCGCCGGGAGCGTGAAGGCGCGCCGGGCGGAGCGGCACGCCACCTCGGACTGGATGAAGATGGAGCAGGAGCGCGGGATCTCCGTGACCTCTTCCGTCCTCCAGTTCGAGTACCTGGGGTGCGCGGTCAACCTGCTGGACACGCCGGGGCACGCGGACTTCTCCGAAGACACCTACCGCACCCTGATCGCCGCGGACAGCGCGGTGATGCTGCTGGACAACCGCAAGGGAGTGGAGGAGCGCACGCGGCAGCTGTTCGAGGTCTGCCGCCGCCGGCGCACGCCCATCTTCACCTTCGTCAACAAGTGCGACCGCCCCGGCGCGGACCCGCTGCAGCTGCTGGACGACGTGGAGCGCGACCTGGGGCTGAAGTGCTACCCGGTGACCTGGCCCATCACCTCGGGCGACCGCTTCGTGGGGGTGTACAACCGCGACACGCGCCGCATCCACCTCTTTGAAAAGGGCGAGGACCACGGCAGCAGCCGCGTGGAGACGGACGTGGTGACGCTGGACGACCCGGACGTCCACGAGCGCATCGGCGACAGCGCGTACGAGCAGCTGATGGCCGACGTGGAGCTGCTGGACATGGCGGGGGAGGAGTTCGATCCCGAGGCGTTCCTGCGCGGCGAGGTGTCGCCCACCTTCTTTGGCAGCGCGCTCACCAACTTCGGGGTGGAGCCGTTCCTGGCCAAGTTCCTTGAGCTCGCCCCGTCGCCCACCGCGCGCGAGGCCAGCACGGGCACGGTGGAGCCGGAGGACCCGCACTTCACGGGCTTCGTGTTCAAGATCCAGGCGAACATGGACCCCAAGCACCGCGACCGCATCGCCTTCGTGCGGGTGTGCAGCGGGCACTTCGAGGCGGGGATGCAGGTGAAGCACGTGCGCACCGGCAAGCCCATGAGGCTGGCGGCGCCCACGCAGTTCCTGGCGCGCGAGCGCACTCACATCGAGGAAGCGTGGCCCGGCGACGTGATCGGCATCCACGACCGCGGCAACCTGCGCATCGGCGACACGCTCTCGGCCAACGGCGACCTGGAGTTCGCGGGCATCCCGCGCTTCTCGCCGCAGCACTTCTCGCGGATCCTGATCGGCGATCCCATGAAGCGCAAGCAGCTGGACACGGGGCTGCAGCAGCTCTCCGAGGAGGGCGCCGCGCAGGTGTTCTACAGCGAGACGTACGCGGGCACCACGCCCATCGTGGGCGCGGTGGGTCAGCTGCAGTTCGACGTGCTCCTTCACCGCCTGGAGCACGAGTACGGCGTCAGGGCGCGCCTGGAGCCCATGTCGTACCGCTTCGCTCGCTGGGTGCTGGGCCCCGAGGCCGACATCCGGGCGCTGTCCGGCGGCCACGGCCGCACCCTGGTGTACGATTCCAAGGAGGCCCCGCTCGTCCTATTCGACAGCGAGTGGACCCTGCGCACCACCACCGAGCGCGAGAAGACGCTCACGTTTCACGACGTGGCACCGTAAAAAGCAGCTCACACAGAGACACAGAGGCACGGAGAACAGCGTAGTTCTCCGTGCCTCTGTGTCTTGTGCCGTGGCGTCTTCGTAAGGTATTATCGTAGGCCAACTGTGCTACAGGAGGGGGAGATGAAGTTCATCAGCATCCGCGACCTGCGGAACCAGTCGGGTGTGATGCAGCGCGCGGTGGCCGAAGAGACGGTCACGCTTACATCGAACGGGAAGCCGTTCGCGCTCGTCGTCGGCCTCCAGGATCGCGAAGACCCGGCGGAGCTCGAGCGGCTCATCCGCCAGGCCCGCGCGCAGTGGGCGGTCTCGCGTATCCGGTCGGCCGCGCGCAAGGACGGAACGGACGGGCTCACGATGGACGAAATCGATGCGGAGATCCGCGCGGCCCGCTCCGAGCGTCAGCGGTGAGAGTTGTCGTAGACACGAACATCGTGGTCTCCGGCCTGTTGTCTCCCGCGGGCCCTCCCGGCCGCGTCATCGACCTGCTCCTGTCGGGGCACGTGGTCGCGCTCTACGACGACCGCATCCTGCTGGAGTACCACGACGTGCTCGCGCGCCCCAAGCTGCGCATCGACCCCGCGCTCGCGGGCGCCGTGCTCGATTGGATCGAACGCGGCGGAATCCTCGTCTCGGCTCCTCCGCTCGACATCGAGCTTCCCGACCCCGACGATCTCGCGTTCATCGAAGTCGCGGTCGCCGGAGCCGCGGCGGCGCTCGTCACTGGCAACGGACGGCACTTCGCGCCGGCCCGCTCCTCCATCTCCCTGCCGATCCTCTCCCCCGCGGACTTCATCGCGCTCTGGCACACAGAGGCACAGAGATAGGTTCATCTCCGTGCCTCTGTGTCTCTGTGTGAGCTGCTCTTTACGGCTTTGCCCACCTCGGCAGCCAGTCCGCGCCGCGCGCCTCGGTGAGCCGCGTGACGCCGCCGCCGTCCGCGCGCATCCGGTACAGGTCGGTGTCGCCGCCGCGCTCGGAGGCGAAGGCGATGTGGCGGCCGTCCGGAGACCAGGCGGGCATCCAGTCCCTGCCACGCCCGTCGGAGAGGGTGCGCCACTTCCCCGTCGCCACTTCGGCCACGCGGATGGCGGTGGGGCCGCCGCGCGTGCGATAGGTGTAGGCGACGTGGCGGCCGTCGGGCGACCAGGCGGGGTCCATCTCCTGCTCGCCGGGGCTGAGCGCGGCGTCGGTCCGCCCGGTAAGGCGCAGGGTGGCCGAGCCGTCCGCGTTCACCAGGTAGATGCGGTCGCTCCCCTCGCGGCTGCTCAGGAAGGCCAGGCGCCGACCGTCCGGCGACCAGCGCGGGCTCCAGTCGTCCTTGTGGAAGGCGGTGATGCGGCGCGCCGCCCCGCCCGCGGAGGGCATCACGTACACCTCCGCGTCGCCGTCGCGGCTGGACACGAACGCGAGCCAGCGGCCGTCCGGCGAGATCTCCGGCTCGAAGTTGCCCTCGCGGTTGTCGGTCAGGCGGCGCAGGCCCTTCCCGTCCGCGTCCACGCGGTACAGGTCGCGGAAGCTCTCGGCGCTGCTCTCGAACGCGATCCACTTCCCGTCGGGCGACCATGAAGCGTTGCGCGCCCGCGCCGCCAGCGGGCCGATGGGGCGCGGCTTGCCGCCCGCCACCGGCACCAGCATGAGCTGCTCCGCGGGCCCCTGCTCCGTCTCTGCCACGCGCACCGCCAGCAGCGACGAATCCTTTGGCGCGAACGCGATGGGGAACAACCCCGCGCCGGCGGACGAGGCGAGCGGCCGGTCCTCGCCCGAGCGGGTGAGCATCCGGATCTCGTGCGAGCCCCCTCGCTCCGAGACGAACGCCATCTGGGGCTGGTCGCCGCCGCGGCATCCGGCGGCGAGGAGGACGAGGGCCAGCAGGGGAGTGCGTCGCATCGGGAACATCCTTCCTATCGGGTGAACCGCTGTTGCGGCCGAATGAATTCGCTGCAACAACGGCACAAAGTCCACCTGCGTGGACTGGTCATCCAGCACCAGCCGGAACCCTGTAGTCCCCGCAGGGGGACTTCGTGTAGTCGTTGCAGCGAATTCATTCGCCCGGCACTACCCGGCACTGCCCGGCACTGCCCGGCACTGCCCGGCTACTAAACGCGAATCGCGTCGCCGACCACCTGGTAGCCGGCGGTGGTCCAGCGGGAAAGCTGCACCCTGTTCCACCCGGCGGTAAAGGTCCACGTCCCCAGCGCGTTCCACCGGCCGCCGTTGGCCTGCTGGTTGGCGGAGACGGTGGCCAGCCTGGTGCCGCTCGCGTCGTACACGATGTACGGCGCGGTGGCGGAGCGGTTGGGCCCGGAGGTCCACCAGGCGGACACGGTGCGGCTCCCGCCCGTCGGCAGGTAGAACCAGAACGTCGCGGGGTCGGACACCGACTGCGTGGAGGCGTAGCGGTAGTCCACGCCGTAGTAGCCCGCCGTCGTCGTCGTCGCGGCCCAGCTCGACGACGCCTCGGCGTACGCCACCGCCGTGTTGTTGCGGGTGTTGTTGTTGTCCACCACGATGTCCGCGCAGCAGGCCGTCTTCCAGTGCTGCGGCGGGATGGCCGCCTTCTGCGCGAAGACGCCGTTCTTGAGCACGGTCCAGATCGCGTTGCTCTCCAGCGTGCCGTAGGAGTAGATGGAGACGCCCCGGGCGCCCTGCTGCCGCGCCAGCCGGATCTGCCTCTCCACCTCCGCCGCGCCGTTCTTCGCCCCGATCCCGATGTACACGTGCCGCCCGCCCGAGCCCTGCAGCCGCTGCAGGTGGTCGTCCAGCAGGCACGACCAGTCCGCGAAGCCGCAGTAGCTCGCGGCGATGGTGAAGTACGTCATCGGCACGCCCACGTCGAAGTAGCCGCCCCGTGCCCACGCGTAGGGGTCCTGCAGGTACTGCGAAAAGCCCTGCGACGAGTTCCACCCCCAGCGGTCCGTGTAGATGGGCCAGATGGCGCCCGAGAGCGGGAGCCGCGGCTTCACCACGCGCACGCTGTCATGGACCTCCTTCACCGCCAGGTCGATGAGCGAGCGGCGGAAGTTGGCCCAGTCCGTGGGATACGCCGCCGGGCTCTTGCCGAAGGCGGCCAGGCTCGCCCGGTCGTGCGACCACCTGGTGCCGGGGAGGCGGATGCGGTCCAGGTGCACGCCGTCCACGTCGTAGCGGCGGGCCACGTCGGCCGCCACGCGCGCCAGGTGGGTGCGCGCCCCCGCGTAGCCGGGCGAGACGTAGACGTACTCCTCCGGGTTGGGGCAGGGGTGCGTGACTCCGCCGCTGTCCACCACCCGCCATTCCGGGTGGGCGAGGAGCATGTGGCGCGGGTTGCCCGGGTCGGACTCCTTGAGCAGCGCGCAGGTGGTGGATGCCCCCGAGCCCCAGCCGGAGAACGCGTTGAGCCAGGCGTGGAGCTGGAGCCCGCGCGCGTGAGCCTCCTGGATGGCCACCGCCAGCGGGTCCCAGGTGGGAGTGCCGCCCAGGTGCCCGCACAGCCCCGCCGAGCATGGCTCCAGCGCGCTCCGGTAGAACGCGTCGCCCGAGCCGCGCACCTGGAAGTACACCACGTTGAAGTTGGCGTCCGCCGCCCGCTGCATGATCGTGGCGATCCTGGTGGGCGAATCGTACTCGAAGCGCGTCACCCACAGCGCCCTCCCCTCAGCCCACGCCGGCGTCGCCGCCAGCCGCGGCCCCTCCGCCGGCACCCCCGGCGAAGTCGCGTCGTCACTGCAAGCGGCCAGCGCCAGCAGCAGCGCCGCAAGCGCGATTCTCCTCATATCGGTCGCTCCTTGAAAGTCAAAGAAGTCTCACACAGAGGCACGGAGTTGTTCTCTCTGTGTCTCTGTGCCTCTGTGTGAGACATTCTTTTTACCGGACCCGGATGGCGTCGGCGATCACCACGTAGCCGGCGGTCGTCCAGCGCGAGAGCTGGACCTTGTTCCACCCCGCCGAGAAGTTGTAGGTGCCCAGCGCCACCCACTGCCCGCCGTTGATCTGCTGGTTGGCCGACGCACGGCCCACCTCGGCGCCGCTCGCGTTGTAGGAGATGAACGGAGCCGTGGTGGAGCGGTTGGTGCCCGCCACCCACCAGCCGTCGATCGTCCGGGTGGCCGCCGCCGGCAGGTAGAACCAGAAGGTGGCCGGGTCCGACACCGCCTGCGTGCTGGCGAAGTTGTAGCCGCTGCCGTAGTAGCCCGCCGTGGTGCCGCTGGACCACCCGGCCGAGACCTCGTACTTGGCGACGGCGGCGTTGTTGTTGGCGTTGTTGCTGTCCACGATGATGGACGTCGTGCTTACGCCGCAGTGCGAGTTGATGCGGTTCATGTAGTCCGTCCAGGGCCAGTTGGCGCCCGGGTCGGTGCGGTTGTACGGCTGAAGCTGGCCGTGGCCCACGAAGTGGAAGCGGTCGCGCGGGATCGCGTGGGCCTTGGAGATGTCGCAGGAAAGCTTCGCGGACGCGTCGATCTGCCCCACCGGCCACGAGGTGGACGAAGCGTAGCCGCCGTGCTCGATGCCGATGGTGAGGTTGTTGGCCTGGATGCCGTTGTTGGCGCAGTCGTGCCCGCCGTTGTTGGCGCAGTCGTAGTTGGCGCCGATGTGCCACGCCTTGCTGGCCTCGCGCACCAGCTGCGAGATCTCCGAGCCGCTCTCGTTCACCACGTAGTGAGCGGACACCTGCGACGTGGAGTTGGTGAGCCAGCTCCAGCACCCGCTGTACCCGCTCTCGCAGGTGTGGATGATGACGTAGTGGATGCCCGTGCTGCGCGTGCTGTAGTTGGGCGACGGGCGCCAGATGGTGCCGGCCACCGGGTAGTCCGGCGCCACCGCCAGGCGCGGGCCGGTGGGGGCGGGGAACCGCGGCTTAGCCTCGCTGGAGCGAAGCGTCACGCCGCCCAGGTTGCCGCCCGTGGCGCCCGTGCGCAGCACCGAGTACACGTCGTTGTGCACGTACATCGCCTGCCCCTGCGGGTCCTTGATCCCGCTGAAGCGCGCCACCACCGGGGCCCACGCCCCCACGTCCGCGCGCTCGATGCCGTCGCTCCAGCTGCTCATCAGCGCCGCCGCGGCGCGGATGTTGGCCTCGGGCTGCGTGCGCGCCGCCTCGGGGGTCACGCCGGCCAGGCGCGCGCCCTCTTCCAGCCGCGCCCCGCGCAGCGCCATGATGCCGAACGCCGGCTCCTGCCCCTCGAACTCGCTCTCGCCCCTCACCATCTGCCAGCGCGTCTCCACGTAGCCCACGGACTTCAGGAGCGCCGCGGGTACACCGAAGTCGCGCCCCGCCTTCTCGAACGCCGCGTCCAGCGACTGCGTGGGGGCGGCGTCCGGCTCCGGGCCGCGCGCCCCCGTGGGCTGGTCCGAGCACGCCGCCAGAAAGGCCAGCGCGCCTGCGGCCAGGGCGAACTTGCGGGAAATTTGCATGCGGGCACTCCCTTGGGAGGGGAAAGGTGCGGAGCCCGGGGTGGATTCCGCCCGCCTTGGCACGCGCCGCCGGAGCGGCGCGCTCGCTTCATGTTCTCACCTGCCGGAGTGCACCGTTCGCGCCGGATTAAGGACAGGTTAGTGGCAAGAGCATCCAAGTCGTTACATGGCTACGACAAAGCCCCACGGAACCGCCCGCCTGAGCGGACGCCCCCGTGGGGCCATCATATGTAGCAATCGCATCCTTTTGGTGCAGACCGCTCCAGATCGGTGCAACTGCTCCGAAGCCCTTCTCCGTGCCCCTGTGCCTCTGTGTGAGGCCCGCCGTTTACAGCCTGAGGCGCAGCCCCACGTCCACCCGGATGTGCTCCACCTTGAAGTTGTCGTCCTCGCCGTCGTACCTGGGCTCGTAGCGCGTGTAGGTCACCTGCGGCGTAAACGAGAGCTTCGGCCCCAGGCCGATCCCGATCCCGGCCCCCACCTCGAAGCCCAGCGAGCGGTCGCTGTCCACGAACTCCGCGTCGTCGCCATCGAACTCGAAGCTGAGCGTGTTGTACACCACCCCGGCCTTGAAGTAGGGATCGATGGGGATCAGCGGGGTGGGGATGGCCACCCGCAGGCCGCCGCTGAAGCCCTCGTCGATCACGTCCAGCTCGTCCAGCCCTTCCACGCCGAACTGGTTGCGGGTGTACCCGGCGTAGATCCCCAGCATCGGCATGAAGTGGAAGGTGGCGTTCGCGCCGTAGGTGATGCCGCTCTCCGCCGGGGCCACGTCGGCCGCGGTCTCGGTCAGGTCGCCCCTGGGGAAGACGAGGCCGCCGCGCACCTCGAACGAGAAGGGCGTCACGTTGGGGAGCTGCGCGTGGGCGGGCGCGGCGAAGGCCGCCGCCGCCACGAGCGACAGGAAGCCCACCTTGATCTTCATCATGGATCCATCCCGGGAAGGAAGTGGTTTCGGCGAGGGTGTGGAAGAGGTTCCACACCCTCCCCGCCTGCGGGCGGAGGCTAGAAGCGGAAGTTGAGGCCGATCTGCGCGCGGACGAAGTTGAGGTCGTCGATGTCGGTGTAGCTCACCGCCGGCGTCACCGAGATGCGCGGCCCCAGGGGGAAGGCGAGCCCGCCGCCCACCTCGAAGCCCGCCTCGTAGTCGTTGTCCTCCGTCACGTCCTCACCCAGCTCGTCGCCGCCGCCCAGCTCCGCAGTGTAGTACACCAACCCACCCCGAAGGAAGGGTGTAAAGCCCGTCGCGCTCGGGAAGGCCACCTTCACGCCCGCGTCCACGCCGAACAGGTTGTACGTGAGATCGTCGAGCTGCGCCCCGGTGAGCCCCTCGATCAGCTCCTGGAACTCGTCGGCCACGGCGAAGCTGTTGTAGGTGCCGCCCGCGTAGAGGGAGAACGTGGGCGAGAGCATGAACGAGAGGTCGCCGCCCACCGTGTAGCCCATCTCGGCGATGTCGCCGAAGTCGCCGGTGGGGAACGCGGCGCCCGCGCGCACGTCCACGCTCAGCGGCGAGGTGGGCAGCGTGCCCGTCTGCGCCTGCGCCGTGCCGGCCAGCGCCACGGCCGCCACCAGCGAGAGGAGCATCGTCTTCTTCATCATCCGGTCCTTGCGAAAAGAGAGTGTGATACGGAATCCGGTCAGAAACGCACCCAGCGGATTCGCCCCGGACAGGAGTCCGTCGCGCGGGGCAGGGGGAGGCACGCCGGGTGCCGCGGCGCAAACCGTCCCGCCGCATGTGCTTGGCGCCTCGTCCATACCGCGCGCCGTCCCCTGGGGTGGACGCCCGGCAGTGTCCGGCGCACACGGGAGGGGACGGAAGCGGAGAGCGGCGGCCCGTCGCCGGACCGCCGCTCCATCCCGTCCTGCGTTAGAAGCGCACGCCGGCGCGGATGCCCAGGGTGGTGTCCGAGTTGTCGCCGCCCAGGTAGTTGGCCTCGCCGCCCACGAAGAACATCCCAAAGGTCACCAGCGCCCCGCCGCGCAGCCCGAACTGCGTCTCCGAGTCGTCGCCGAGAGCCTCGTTCTCGTAGTCGTTCCGCAGGAAGACCACCTGCGGGATCACATAGGGCGACACCGTGGGGCCCGCGGGCGAGGTGGCGTAGGTGGCGCCGAAGCCCAGGCCCACGGGGATGCTGGTGAAGGTGCCGATGTCCGTGTCCGCGAACTCGAAGCGCGCCTGCGGGCAGACGGAAGCCCGCGGCCCCAGCATGTTGGCCAGCCTGGGCGTCTCCAGCGCGATCCCCGCGAAGAACTGGTCGATGCTGTCGTCGCCGCCGTTGTCGCCCTCGGCCGAGATCACGTTTACGCCGCCGAACACCGAGAGCGGGCCCGCCGCGTTGAGCGAGGCTTCCACGCCGAACTGGTCCGCCGCGTCCGGAAAGTCGATGCGCCCGCCCAGCGAGAAGCCGCGGTCCACGGTGGGGAAGCTGGCGCACACCTGCGCCTGCGCGCTTCCGGCCAGGGTGGCGGCGGCGACCAGCGCGGCCGCCAGAGTCGTCTTCTTCATCGGTACTCCTCCCGTCGAGAATGCCTGTGCCCCGCCGCGGAACCCCGGCCGGCTCCCCGCGGGGAACCTCCGGCCCGGGGCACGGATACGAAGCTGAAGCCGCGGCGGCGTCAGGCCGCGCCACGCGCGGCCGGGGCCCGGCTTGGGCCAGAATCGTACCCGCGCAGACGCAGGCGCGCCCGCGAGACCCTTGCGCGCGGTAGCGACGCGCGGCAGTCTTCCACTTTCCCCGCTTTCCGAACGCAGCCCGCCCGGCGGCTCCTGGAAGTTCGCGCGGCCCAT
>DASVSA010000441.1:0-7712 GCA_036388335.1 Longimicrobium sp.
CGCACCCGCGAGCGCCTGCTGGAGCGCCTGCGCGAGCTGCGCGCCTCAGCCGGCGCGCCCGCCGCACCGCCCGCGGACGAGCCGGCGCCCCCGGCCCCCGCGGACTTCTGGCGCGCCGGGCCGGAGCTGGACTCGCTGCACATCACCCCCCGCGCCGCCGAGATCCCCGACGCGGTGCTCCGCCAGCTCGGCCCGCTCCCCCCCGAGGCGGGCGGCGAGCGCGCCTTCCGCACCCTGGCCAACGCCTACTCGCTCTTCACCGCCGCCGCCGAGCGCCGCGCCTTCGCGGATGGAGAGGACGACAACTGATTGGCTCACACAGAGACACAGAGACACAGAGAGGTGGAACCCGTCCACCGGCACGCTGGTACCTAGAGACCCGATTCCAAAACTCCGAACACAGGTCCACATGCGTCAGCATTCCCTTGTCGGCGTGGCGATGGTAGCCGCCACGTTCGCCGGTGCGGCGGCGGCCCAGGCCCCCGCCGCCAACCCGCTCCTGGCTTCCTGGACGGGGCCGTACGGCGGCATCCCGCCCTTCGAACGGGTGCGGGTGGAGCACTTCCAGCCCGCGCTGGAAGCCGCCATGGCCGAGAACCTGGCCGAAGTGGAGCGCATCGCCAACAACCCCGCGCCGCCCACCTTCGAGAACACGCTGGCCGCCCTGGAGCGCGCGGGCGGCGCCATGGATCGCGTGAGCGCGCTCTACGGCATCTGGAGCTCCAACCTCAACACGCCCGAGTTCCAGAAGGTGGAGAGCGAGATGGCGCCGCGGCTGGCCGCCTTCAGCGACCGCATCACGCAGAACGAGGCGCTCTTCCGCCGCATCCAGGCCGTGTACGACGCGCGCGAGAGGTCGGGGCTCACCCCCGAGCAGCAGCGCCTGGCCTGGTACTACCACAACCGCTTCGTGCGCGCGGGGGCCCGGCTGCAGGCGCCGGCCAAGGCGCGCCTGTCGGAGATCAACCAGCAGCTCGCCGGCCACTTCACCCGCTTCAGCCAGAACGTGCTGGGCGATGAGAACGAGGGCACGCTGGTGCTGCGCAGCGAGGCGGAGCTGGCGGGCCTTCCGCAGTCGCTGCGGGCCGCCGCGGCCTCGGCGGGCACGGCGCGCAACCAGCCGGGGACGTGGGTCATCACCAACACCCGCTCGTCGGTGGACCCGTTCCTCACCTACTCCGAGCGGCGCGACCTGCGCGAGAAGGCGTGGCGGATGTTCATCAACCGCGGCGACAACGGCGACGCGCGCGACAACAACGCCATCATCCGGCAGATCCTGCAGCTGCGCGCGGAGCGGGCGACGCTGCTGGGCTACCCTACTCACGCCCACTGGCGGCTGGAGAACACCATGGCCGGCACGCCCGAGCGGGCGATGCAGCTCATGGAAGGGGTGTGGACGCCGGCCGTGGCCCGCGTGAAGCAGGAAGTGGCCGACATGCAGGCGCTGGCCGCGCGCGAGGGCGCCAACCTCAAGATCGAGCCATGGGACTACCGGTTCTACCAGGAAAAGGTGCGCAAGGCGCGCTACGACCTGGACCAGAACCAGGTGAAGCCGTACCTGCAGCTGGACAAGCTGCGCGAGGGGATGTTCTGGGTGGCGGGCGAGCTGTTCGGCTTCCAGTTCGCGCCGGTGACGAACGTGCCCGTATACCACCCGGACGTGACGGTGTACCGCGTGACCGACCGGGCCAGCGGCCGGCAGATCGGCCTGTGGTACTTCGATCCGTACGCCCGCCCGGGCAAGCGCTCGGGGGCGTGGATGAACGCGTACCGCGAGCAGTCGCGCTTCGACGGCGAGGTGACGACCCTCGTCTCCAACAACTCCAACTTCGTGAAGGGCGAGCCCGGCCAGCCGGTGCTGGTGTCGTGGGATGACGCCACCACGCTCTTCCACGAGTTCGGGCACGCGCTTCACGGGCTGTCGTCCAGCGTCAGCTACCCGTCGCTCAGCGGCACGGCGGTGGCGCGCGACTACGTGGAGTTCCCGTCGCAGCTCATGGAGCACTGGCTCTCCACGCCGCAGGTGCTTCAGCGCTTCGCCCTTCACTACCAGACGGGGCAGCCGATCCCGCAGGAGCTGGTGGACCGCATCAAGCGCGCATCCACCTTCAACCAGGGCTTTGGGACCACCGAGTACCTGTCCAGCGCGCTGGTGGACATGAAGCTCCACCTGGCCGGCTCGCGCGAGATCGACGCGGACGCGTTCGAGAAGGCCACGCTGGCCGAGCTGGGAATGCCCTCGGAGCTGGTGATGAGGCACCGCACGCCGCAGTTTGGGCACGTCTTCGCCAGCGACGGCTACTCGGCCGGGTACTACAGCTACCTGTGGTCCGACGTGCTGACGGCCGACGCGGCGGAGGCCTTCACCGAGGCGGGCGGCTTCTACGATCCGGCCGTCGCCCAGCGCCTGCAGAAGCTCCTCTCCGTCGGCAACACCGTGGATCCGGCCGAGGCGTACCGCGCCTTCCGCGGCCGCGACCCGTCGGTGGACGCGCTGATGCGCAAGCGTGGTTTCTAGGTTCACACAGAGACACGGAGGCACAGAGAAGAAGTTCTTTCTCTGTGCCTCCGTGTCTCTGTGTGAGCCCAGTCTTTTAGGCCTTGCCGAGATGGTTGTTGACGAGCTTCGTCATCTCGAACATCGACACCTGGTTGGTGCCGAAGATGGGACGCAGCTTGTCGTCGGCGTTGATCATCCGGCGGTTCTGCGCGTCCTGGAGGTCGTTCTTCTTGACGTACTCCCAGAGGCGCTTGGTGATCTCGGAGCGAGGGGCGGCCTGCTTGCCCACCACCGCCGAGAGCATCTCGTCCGGCTGCACCGGCTGCGCAAGCCCGCCGCGCGCGGCACCGCCGCCAGCGCCCGCGGCGCTCTTCTTCGCGCCGCCGGAGCTCTTCTTGGCGGCCGTTCCCCCGCCGCTGGAGGCCGTCGACTTCTTGGCCGCGGACTTGGACCCGCCGGACGACTTCTCCGCCGTCGTTCCCGAGCTGCGCGAGGCGGACTTGCTGCCGGTGGACTTGGAGGCCGTGGACTTCGAGGCGGTGGACTTGCTGCCGGAGGACTTCTTGGCGGCCTTCTTCCCGCCGCCGCCCTTGCCGCCCTCCTCCTCCCCGCCCATCGCGCTCACCAGCCCGGCGATGGCGGCTGCCCCGGCGAGCGCGGCGCCCGCGGCGGTGGCGATGGGGTGCGACCTCACCATCTCCGCCATCCCGCCTTCCTCGCTGCGCTGGCTCTTCCCGCCGCCGTTGCTGGAACCGCCCTGCCGGCTACCACCCTGCCGCTGCCCTGCACTCTTTTCAGCCATCGCGGATCCTCCGGTGTCTGGTGCCTGGGTGCTTCTCTGGGGCTACGTAGAGCCTTCCGGCCCGGCCCGCACACGGGCGGAGCGCCGGGTGCGACTCCTACACAATGCAAAACAGGAGCCGAACGCAAGGAAAATCTGGCCTCGACCCCATTTTTGGGCATCGCGAGGCGCGGGGGAGGGCATTTCGGGTCCAAACGGCGGGGCTCACACAGAGACACAGAGGCACGGAGATGAAGTGATCTCTGTGCCTCTGTGTCTCTGTGTGAGATTGCCGTTTCGTTCGCCTTCTCCGCGTTCGGCCTGTCTCTTGCCGCGACCCGGTGCGGGGAACCTCGCGTTGGATAACGACGATGGGAGGTGGCGCATGGCTATGGTCCGTTGCCGCGAATGCGGTGGGGAGGTCAGCTCGCAGGCCGCGGTGTGTCCTCACTGCGGGGTCGCGGAGCCGGCGGGTGCAGTCGCCGCGGACGGGGTGAGGCGCCACGACACCGTGGGCGGCGTGCGCGGGCACGACTCCGTCCGGCACGACCCGGTGGTGCACCGCAAGGGCGGCAAGGGCGGCTGGATGCTGGCGATCCTGCTCCTGCTGGTGCTGCTGGCGCTCTTCGGGCTGTGGTACGGCAACATCGTCGACTTCAACTAGGCGGCGCGTCGTCCGACGCTACGATTCGGCGGAGGTGCGCGAGAGGAAGGTCTCTTCGGACTGCTTGCGCAGGAGGTCTTCGAGGAAGACGACCTGGTTGCGCAGGCGCTCGAGGTCGTTCTGGAGTGCCTCCACGGTGAGCTCCAGGCGCTCCAATTGCTCGCGCGACGGGTAGTCGGGCCCCGAGCGCGGCGAGACCCGCTCCACGAGCCCGGAGACACCCGGCAGCGCGGCCACGGAGCGCGGGAACCACGACCACGACTCCGCTTCCAGCGCCAGCGGCTGGGCGGGCGCGGCGGGCATCAGCGTGGCGAGCGCGCCCGCGAAGCGGAACGCCTCCGCCTTGGGCACGCGCAGGCGGTATCGGCGCTGCGGCGTCTCCACGACGATCTGGCTGCTGCGCAGGCGGGTGCTGGGGTGGATGCGGATGATCTGACCGGCCGCGATCTCCACCTGCTTGCGGGCGAAGCGCTCCTGCTTCAGCGCGATGAGCCGCTGGCTCGTCGCCACGAAGACCCATGAGCCCGACATCCGCATGCGCGGCCCGCGGGCGCCCAGCAGCTTGCCGGTGATGAGCCCCTTGATGTGCTCGTCCGCGTGCAGGATGTGGGGGAGGTCGCGGAACTCGCGGTGCTCCCACCAGCGGTCACCTTCGCCGATCTCCCGAAGCTGTGAGTCGATTGCGCCGCGATCGATTGGCATGACGGCCCTGCGGTGTGGAGGAAGGGTGAGGAGGCACGGGATAACAGTATAGCAACAGCCACTGGTCTCACACAGAGGCACAGAGACACGGAGATGAAGTCACCTCCGTGCCTCCGTGTCTCTGTGTGAGGCTGCTGTCCTGGTGAGGAGCCAGCGGTAGATGCGCTCGTCGCGATGAGATCCGGTGCCAGCGCGCGTTCAGTGGCCGCGTCCTTGCGACCGCGGGGCGTGCCCACCCATCCACCCGCCGCGAGGGAGCCATGATCTGCATCCTGCACGGATACCTGCTCGAAGGCTCCGGAAGCAACCTGTGGACGCGCTCCGTGGTGGAGTCGCTCTGCCGGCAGGGCGAGACGGTGCACCTGATGGCGCAGGAGAACCATCCCGAGCGCTACCCCTTCATCGCCGAAGCCCGCCACTACGCCCCCGACGGCACATCCGAGAGCTTCTACCGCCGCGCCGAGGGCGACCACCCCGGGTGCTGCATCCTCCACAAGCCCGTGCTGGGCGACACCCTGCCCGTGTACGTGTGGGACAAGTACGAGGAGTTCACCAACGTCGTCCCCATGGTGGACCTCCCCGACGCGGACATCGAGGAGTACGTGGAGCGGAACGTGCGCGCGCTGACGCGGATCGTGCGCGAGAACGGCGTCACCGCGGTACACGCCAACCACGCGGTGCTGATGTCCGTGGTGGCGCAGCGGGTGTGCGCGGCGGAGGGGATCCCCTTCTCCATCATGCCGCACGGGAGCGCGCTGGAGTACGCGGTGAAGCGCGACGAGCGCTTCCTGCGCCTGGCGACGGAGGCGTTCACGGCGGCGGACCGCGTCTTCGTGCACGGCGACGAGATGCGCGCGCGGGTGCACGCCTTCTTCCCCGGCATCCCGGGGCTGGAGGAGAAGATGGTGGACCTGCACCTGG
Source organism: Longimicrobium sp. (assembly GCA_036388335.1). Taxonomy (GTDB): domain Bacteria; phylum Gemmatimonadota; class Gemmatimonadetes; order Longimicrobiales; family Longimicrobiaceae; genus Longimicrobium. Next base: position 5,569 of record DASVSA010000441.1, read on the forward strand.
GCGTGGACACCAGCCAGTTCGAGCCCGTGGCGCGCGCCGGCCGCCGCGCCCGCGCCGAGCAGCTTCGCGACTCGCTGGCCGGCCTCCCCCGCGGCCGCACCCCGGAGCAGACGGAGGCGCTGCTGGCCGCCCTGCGCGGCGACCTGGCGGGCCCCGCGCTCGACGAAGCGCTCGCGAAGGGGCGCGGCTTCCCCTCCAAGCTCCCCGACGCGGGGCTGGAGGCGCGCCTGGACGAGGTGGACTGGGAGCACGACCCCGTGCTGCTGTACGTGGGGCGTCTGATCTCGGCCAAGGGGGTGCAGGAGGTCGCCGCCGCCCTCCCGCGGCTGCTGGAGCAGAGCCCGGACATGCGCCTGGTGATCGTGGGGCACGGGCCGCTGCGCGAGCCGCTGGAGGCCATGTTCTGGGCGCTGGAGCACGGCGAGCGCGCGCTCTTCCAGGAGATCGTGGCCACCGGGCGCGCGCTGGAGGGCGATCCCGAGGGCGAGGGCGGGGGCCAGGAGCTCACCAAGGTGGCTCGCTTCCTGGAACGGCTGGGGCCGGACGTGGACGCGTACTTCGAGGCGGGGCGGCGGCTCGTGCGGCGCGGCCGGGTGATCTTCACCGGCTACCTCACCCACCGTGAGCTGCGCTACCTCTTCCCCTGCTGCGACGCGGCCGTCTTTCCGTCGGTGGTCAAGGAAGCGGGCCCGCTCGTCTTCCTGGAAGCGCTGGCGAGCGGCGCGTTCCCGCTGGGCACCTACTTCGGCGGGATGAAGGCGAGCATCGACTCGGTGGCGGAGGCGCTCCCCCCGGAGGCGGCGGAGGCGATGAAGCTCGATCCCGACCCGGAGCGCACCGTGGCCGACATCGTCCGCCACGTCCCCATCGCGCTGGAGATGGGGGAGCGCCACAAGGACGCCCTCTTCCGCGTCGCGCGCGACCGCTACGATTGGAGCAGCGTGTCGCGAACCTTATCCGACGAGCTGGCATCGCTTTAGGCTCACACGGAGGCACAGAGATCCGGTCGATGGGTTCCGACAACTTCCCGCCGCCCATCGACGGGGCGGCGGATGCGATCGTGGTGCTGGGGGGCGGCGTGCATCCCGACGGCTCGCTGCCGCCGGTTGCGCGGGCACGCGTGGAGCGGGCGGTGGAGCTGTTCGAGGGCGGCATCGCCCCGCGCCTGATCTTTTCGGGGCGGTGCGGGCTGACGTCGCCGGAGCCGGCGGTGACGGAGGCGGAGGCGATGGCGGCGTACGCGGCCAGGCTTGGCGTGCCGTGGAGCGCGCTTCTTCGCGAGGACGATTCCAAGGACACGCTTGGCAACGCGTACTTCACCTGGTCGCGCTTCCTGGAGCCCAACGGGTGGACCTCCATCCGCGTGGTCACCTCGGACTTCCACCTGTCGCGCGCGGCGTGGGTGTTCCGGAAGATCCTGGGGCCGGGCTACGACTTCTCCTTCGTCTCGGCGCCCTCCGGCCTGTCGCCGCGCGAGCTGATCGACCGGGCGCTGGAGGAGTGCAAGATCACCATCTTCCTCAACGAGTGGCTGGAAGCGCTCAACGACGCGGACGAGCACGCCATCGAGCGCCTCATCGCCAGCGAGCACCCGGGCTACGCCGACGCGCCCACCCTCACCCACGACGAGATGAGGAGCCGCCTGGACGAGATCGCCCGCATCAACCGCATCGAGGGCACCCGCCAGTGGCTCACCCCCGACGACGGATGGGACGGCACCGTGGAGCGCCGCGCCGCACGGGACCGCCGCCTCCGCGGCCCACTAACAGCAGGCTCACACAGAGGCACAGAGACACAGAAATGAGTTGCCTCTCCGTGTCTCTGTGCCTCTGTGTGAGGCATATTTTACGATGACGAACGGACTTCCCGGGAAGTTCCTGGCGGCCGAGTGGCGCGACCTGGTGATGCTCAACTACGAGGCGGATCCGGCCGCGCTGCGCCCGCTCGTGCCCGCCGGGACGGAGCTGGACGCGTGGGGCGGGACGACGTACGTGAGCATGGTGGGATTCCTCTTCCTGCGCACGCGCGTGCTGGGGATTCCCATCCCCTTCCACCAGGACTTCGAGGAGGTGAACCTGCGCTTCTACGTGCGGCGGCGCGGGCCGGAGGGGTGGAGGCGCGGGGTGGTGTTCGTGCGCGAGATC
>DASVSA010000442.1:0-1508 GCA_036388335.1 Longimicrobium sp.
GGAGGAGTACATGAGCACCCTGCCGTGCAACACCTGCGGCGGTACGCGCCTCAAGCCCGAGTCGCTGGCGGTGACCGTCGGCGGGCGCTCCATCGGCTCCGTGGTGGCGCTGCCGGTGAGCGAGGCGCACGACTTCTTCCAGGGCCTCAAGGACGACCCGCGCCTCTCGGCCGAAATCGCGCTCCCCATCCTCAAGGAGGTCACGGAGCGGCTGGGCTTCCTGGTGAACGTGGGGCTGGAGTACCTGACGCTGGGCCGCTCCGCCGAGACGCTCTCCGGCGGCGAGGCGCAGCGCATCCGCCTGGCCACGCAGATCGGGTCGCGGCTGGTGGGCGTGCTCTACATCCTGGACGAGCCCTCCATCGGCCTCCACCAGCGCGACAACCTGCGCCTGCTGGAGACGCTGCAGCAGCTGCGCGACCTGGGCAACACGGTGCTGGTGGTGGAGCACGACGAAGACACCATCCGCGCGGCGGACTACGTGCTGGACCTGGGCCCCCGCGCCGGCCGCCACGGTGGCGAGGTGGTGGCCGAGGGGACGATCGATGACATCCTGGCCGCGGAGCGCTCGCTCACCGGCGCGTACCTGCGCGGCGAGAAGCGCATCGAGATCCCGGCCGAGCGCCGCGCGCCGCAGCCCGGACGCGAGATCGTCATCCACAACGCGCGCGAGCACAACCTGCGCAACGTGGACGCGCGCATCCCGCTGGGTTGCTTCGTGGCGGTGACGGGCGTGTCGGGCTCCGGCAAGTCCACGCTGGTCAACGACATCCTGTGGAACGCGATGGGGCGCAAGTTCTACCGCGCCAAGTCCGTCCCCGGGGTTCACGACCGCATCACGGGGCTGGAATTGCTGGACAAGGTGGTGGACATCGACCAGTCCCCCATCGGCCGCACGCCGCGCTCCAATCCGGCCACGTACACCGGCCTCTTCACCACCATCCGCGACCTCTTCGCCGAGCTGCCGGAGAGCAAGATGCGCGGCTACACGCCGGGCCGCTTCTCCTTCAACGTGAAGGGGGGCCGCTGCGAGGCGTGCCAGGGCGACGGGCTGGTGAAGATCGAGATGCACTTCCTGCCGGACGTGTACGTGCCGTGCGAGGTGTGCCGCGGGAAGCGCTACAACCGCGAGACGCTGGAGGTGTTCTACAAGGGCCACACCATCGCCGACGTGCTGGAGGCGACGGTGGACGACGCGCTGGAGCTTTTCGACGCGGTGCCGCGCCTCAAGCGCCACCTGCAGACCCTGTCCGACGTGGGCCTGGGCTACATCCACCTGGGCCAGAGCGCCACCACGCTCTCCGGCGGCGAGGCGCAGCGGGTGAAGCTGGCCACGGAGCTCTCCAAGATCGCCACGGGCCAGACCTTCTACATCCTGGACGAGCCCACCACCGGCCTGCACTTCGAGGACGTGAGGATGCTCCTGGAAGTGCTCCACCGGCTGGTGGAGCGCGGCAACACCGTGCTGGTGATCGAGCACAACCTGGACGTCATCAAGACGGCCGACT
>DASVSA010000443.1:0-25745 GCA_036388335.1 Longimicrobium sp.
CCCCTCCCCCGCATGCGGGGGAGGGGGCGCATTCCAGCCATTCGCGCGCGACCCCGCGCACGGCCGGGCTGCCGGACTCGCGCAGCATCATGGGCCCAGGGGCTGGTCCGCAGTTCTCCCCCTCCCCCACGCTCCCCCCCCACGCGGGGGAGGGGGACGGGGGGTGGGGGCCCGCCCAGACGCGACACCTTCACCGCTTCGACGAGACCGACTCGTACAACGTTTTCAATCTTTCCGCGATCACCGGCCAGGAGAACCCCTTTTCCACATCCACACGCCCCTGCGCGCCCAGTGAACGCGCGTGCTCGGGGTTCTCGATGCACGAGCGGATAGCGCCGGCCAGCGCGCCCGCGTCGCCCGGGGGCACCAGGTAGCCGTTGCGATTGTCGCTCACGATGTCCACGATGCCGCCGGCGGCGCTGGCGATCACGGGCTTGCCGTACGTCATCGCCTCCAGCAGCACCACGCCCAGCCCTTCCGTGTCGCCCTTGGCGTCCACCACGGCGGGGAGCACGAAGGCGTCGCACCCGGCCAGCCGCTCCGCCTTCTCCTCGGCGGAGATGAAGCCGTGGAAGACCACGTCGTCCCCCAGCCGCAGGCCCGTGGCCATCTCCTGGAGCCGCCCGCGCTCGGGCCCGTCGCCCACCACGCGCAGCAGCGGCCGGGTGCCGGCGGTGAGGAGCGACAGCGCTTCCAGCAGCAGGTGAACTCCCTTGCGCTCCACCAGGCGGCCGATGAAAAGCAGCTCGGGGCGCGCGCCGGCGGGGCGGGGAGGGGGCAGGGAAGGGGCCGCGTCCACCGCCGCGCCGAAGGGGATCACCTCCGTGCGCACCCCCGGCGCCACCCGCTGCAGCCGCTCGGCCGTGTAGGTGGAGATCGCCGTCACCGCGTCCGAGCCGCGCACGATGCGGCGCAGCATGGGGGCGAGAAAGGGGAACTGGCTCTCCATCCACGTCAGCTCCACGCCGAAGAAGGTGGAGACGAGGGGGCGGCCGGAGGCGCGCTTGGCCGCCAGCCCCAGCACGCCCTGGGGGATCGGCCAGAAGGCGTGGAGCACGTCGAAGCCGCCCGTGCGGGCCAGCCGCGCCGCCGCCGCCGAGCCCGCCGCCACGTACCCGGGCACCAGCCCCAGGAACCAGGGGCGCTCGCGGATGCGGTCCGGCGCCGTCTGGTCGTGGGTGAGCGTCTCCCACGGCCGCGGCGCGTAGCGGAAGCGGTGGACGCGCACGCCCTCCACCGTCTGCGTGGCGAGGCCGCGGTACGAGGGGGCGAGGACCTCCACCTCCACGCCGCGCTCGCCCAGGCGGCGGATCGTCTCCGTCATCCAGGGGGTGATCACGTCGGCGGGGTGGCGGGGATAGGCCGTCACCAGGTACAGAACCTTCACTTGTGGGGGGTCTCCGGCGGGCGTATGTTGTACATCTGTCCCAAGGTACCGCCTCCCACCAGTCGTTTCAAGCACACTCCCGTTCCTTTGCAGCGCGCGCTCGTCGTCATACCCACCTACAACGAGCGGGACAACCTCCCGCGGCTCGTCCCGTCGATCCTCTCGCGCGACCCGCGCCTGGAGATCCTGGTGGTGGACGACGGCTCGCCCGACGGCACCGGCGCCATGGCCGACGAGATCGCCGCCGCCGAGCGCCGCGTGCACGTGCTTCACCGCGCGGGGAAGCTGGGGCTGGGCACCGCGTACCTGGCCGGCTTCGCGTGGGGCCTCGAGCGCGGATACGACGCGTTCCTGCAGATGGACGCGGACTTCAGCCACGACCCGGCGCACATCCCCCAGTTCCTGCGCGCCATCGAGGAGTACGACCTGGTGCTGGGGTCGCGCTACCTGGAAGGGCGCGTCACCGTCGTCAACTGGCCGATCGCGCGCCTCCTCCTCAGCTACTTCGCCAACGTCTACGCGCGCTGGGTGACGGGGCTCCCCGTGGGCGACGCCACCGGCGGCTTCAAGTGCTTCCGCCGCGAGGTGCTGGCCACGCTGGACCTGGACCGGGTGGAGAGCAACGGGTACTCGTTCCAGATCGAGATGAGCTTCCGCGCCTGGAAGCTGGGCTTCCGCATCGGCGAGATCCCCATCATGTTCGTGGACCGGGACCTGGGCGAGAGCAAGATGTCGAAGGCCATCGTGCGCGAGGCGATCTGGCGCGTGTGGCGCCTGCGCCTCCTTGCCACCTTCCGCCGCCTCCACTCGCCGCGCGCCGTGAGCGCCGCCGGTCCCACCCTCCCGCCGCCCTCCGACCCTCCGGCCGCATGAGCGAGCTCCCCGCCGTACGCTTCCTCCGCGCCCTGTGCGCCGCCGTCCTGCGCGACGAGCCGCCCGCGGACGCCGCGGCGCGCGCGCACGCCGCGCTCCGGGAGGTCTGGGGTGGACAACGGTCGCTGGTGCTGGAGGTGCAGTTCACGGGATTCGTGGCGAAGGGGGAGAGGCTGCGCGGCGTGGATCCGGCCTTCCTGCGCGCGGCTGGCCAGCTGATCGTCGCCCGCATCAACCGCCTGGGCTTCACGCCCGACGCGGATGCCGCCGACGTGGCCGCGCTCTTTGAGATCCTCGCGCGCCCGCCCGCCGAGATCGGCGCTGACGGGATCGTGGGTGCCGTGCGCACGGCGGCCCCCTCCGGCATCTACATCGGCACCTCCACCGGCCAGACGTACAAGCCCGCTCCGAAGGATGAAGCCCCGGCGGCCGATTCGTCTCCGGCGGGAGCTGCTCCGGCCGAGCCCCCGGTCGCGGCGGAAGCTGCCGCTCCGGCTGAGCCCTCGGTCGCGATGGAAGCTGCCGCTCCGGCTGACCTGACGAGTCCCGTCGCGGAGCCCGAGACTACCCCGGTCGAAGCCGTCACTCCAGGCGAGATGCCGTCGCTGGAAGCCACGGCCGCCGACGAGCCGCCGGCTCCGGCGAGCATTCCGAGCCCCGCGCCGTGGAGCTCGGGCGTGGGGGTGGATCAGGACGACGACGCGGATCTCTCGGCGTTCGAGTTCGTGGAGGACGTCCTGGATGTGGCGACCCCGCCGGCGGCATCCGCCCCCGCGGCACCGGCAGAGGGGCCGCGCTCGGAGGAGCCGGGCGCCAACGACATGTACCACTTCTTCCGCGCGAGCAGCTCCGACCGCGGGGACGAGGAGTCTGCGGCGCTACCGGGGCTGCTTCACGCGACGGACAACATGTCGCGCTACGACGACCTGGCGGCGAGCTGCGCCCGCAACGCGCTTCGCCACCTGCGCGCGGGCGACCACCTGCAGGCCGTCGACCTCCTGGAGGCGCTCGCCGTGGAGGCCGAGCGCACCGACCGCACGCGCCTGTACCGCGAGTCCGCGGCGCAGGCGCTGCGCAGCGTGGGCACCTCCGAGAACCTCCCGCACGTCATCGACCTGCTGCAGTTCGTGGGGAACGAGCGCGAGCGCGTCCTCCACGTCCTCTTCTTCCTGGGCGGCGAAGCGGTCACGCTCCTGGAGAACCACCTCTTCCGCACGCAGGACGCGGAGGTTCGCCGCGCCATCTTCCGCCGGCTCCAACGCGGGGAAGGGGGAGGGCGCCCCACCGTGGCGCGCGCCCTGGCGGATTCGCCGGTGCGTGCCCGCGCCATCCTGGAGCTCGTCACCATCCCCGAGGTGGATCCCGAGCAATCCGTCCGCTGGACCGCCGACGCCGCCGCCAACCCGGAGGCCGCCGTGCGCACCGACGCGGCCCGCGTGGCCGCGCAGATTGGCGGGCGGGGAGGGCTGCGCATCCTCGTCGACCTCCTTAGCGACGCGGACCGCGGGGTGCGCCGCGCGGCTCTGCACGGGCTCGCGTCCATGCAGGACCCGGCCTCGGTGCCGTTCATCACGCGCTTCCTCAACGACAACGGGGACGACGACCTGCAGCTCGCGGCCGTCGCCGCGCTCGGCCGCACCGGCTCGGCCGACGCGCTGCCGCCGCTGCTGGCCATCGTGAACAAGCGTTCGCTCTTCGGCGGCCGCAAGGCGAAGTCCCTCAAGCTCGCCGCCATCGAGGCCATCGGCCTCACCGGCGTCTCGGCCGCCCGCGACGTCCTCGCCTCGATCTCCTCGGGTTCAGACTCCGACCTCGCCGCCGAAGCCCGCCGCACCCTCGCATCCATCTCCTGATCCACCAGGTGGAGAACTCACCCAGGTTCTCCACAGTTTTCCACCGGCGTAGTTTACATAATGTGTATTATACGAAGTGTGGAAATCCGGGTTCGGGCGGGCGGGTTTTCAACGCCTGCCCCCGGTCCGGCCCTCGCGCGCGCGTGGACGCCGCGCCGCGCGGACGCGGCTTACGCAAACGCCCCCCTACGGCACGCGAGCGACTCGCCAGGTGCAAGGTGACGTTCGCGGCGCAGATCGTCGCGCAGAGGGGATTCTCGTGCGTCGGGCCCTCACCCGGCAGCTTACAGCTGCCACCCTCTCCCATAAACAACATGGGAGAGGGGACCAATTCGTGTGCAGCGAGCCGGCGGCATCGGACCGGATGGCACGGGCAGCCACGGGGCTGCCCCCACGGTGGGACTCGCGCCGCGAGGCGGCCGTTGCGCGGGGAGAGGCCGGGCGCGATGAATCGCGCCCCTACAACGTCTCGATGGCAGGCCGCACCACCCCCGCCACCCCGCACCTGAAGTAGTCCCCTCTCCCATGGTGTTTATGGGAGAGGGTGGCAGCTGTAAGCTGCCGGGTGAGGGCCCCCAAGACACAGAGGCACAGAGAAGAACCGATCTCTGTGCCTCTGTGTCTCTGTGTGAGCCCCGCTGTTAGTTCGTACGGTACCGCCGGCTCACCTCGTCCAGCCGCTTGCGCTCTTCGTCGGTCAGCGAGCCGAGACCCTGGGCGGAGATCTTGTCCAGGATGCGGTCCACGTCGTCCAGCAGGTCGCGCTCAGTGCGGCGGCTGGGGCTGCTCGGGTGCGGGGTGACGGTGGCGCCGGCGGCCGGCTGCGGCGCCGCGCGCTTCTTGCCGACCCACGCGGCAAGCGCGTTCTCCTTCTTCTTCTTCGCGCCCGGCTTGGCCGGCACCTCGCCCCAGTCGCTGGGGGCCCAGGGGCTCTTGAGGAAGAGGAAGGCCGCCGCGAAGCCGCCCAGGTGCGCCAGGTGCGCCACTCCCCCGCCCCCGCCGCCGGCCGCGTTCATCAGGCTCAGCACCACCGAGCCCAGCGCGATCCACTTCACCTTGATGGGGATCACGCCGAAGAAGTACACCTGCGCCTCCGGCCAGATCAGCGCCCACGCCAGCAGCAGCCCGTTGATGGCGGCCGACGCGCCCAGCACCCCGCCCGGGATGAAGAGCGAGAAGATGGCGCCGCCCAGCGCCGCGATCAGGTAGAAGCGCACGAACGCCTTGCCGCCCCAGCGGTCCTCCAGCGGTGGGCCCAGGAAGAACAGGCCCAGCATGTTGAAGAGGAAGTGGAGCACCTCGGCGTGTGTGAACGCGTAGCTGAGCGGCGTCCACGGGCGCACGAGGAGGCGGTCGCGGTCCAGGACCAGGAAGTCCAGGACCGTGGCGCCGATGCTGGTGCGCCCCAGGAGCAGGACCACCAGGAAGACGGCCGTATTGGCGAACAGGAAGCGCGCCACCCAGGGGGTGACGGAGCTCCTGAACGGAGCATCGTAGCTTGAACGGTAGGCCATGGGAGCGCTGCCGCGGTTGGAAACGGCCGCGCCCGCCGGCGGAATGCCGCGCGGGCCGGGCCGGAATGAAGGCGCGGACGCGCCCCCTCAACAACTACCCTGCAGCCATCCGTACGATCCGCTCACAGAGCTCCGGGAAGTCGATCCCCTGCGCGGCGGCGCCCTTGGGCAGCAGGCTGGTGGCCGTCATCCCCGGGAGGGTGTTGGCCTCCAGGCAGAAGAGCTGCTCCTTGGCCAGGATGAAGTCGATCCGCCCGTAGCCGCGCAGCTTCAGCACGCGGAAGGCGCGCAGGGCGTACGCCTGCATCTGGGCCGTGACCTCCTCCTCCAGCGGCGCCGGGCACAGGTACTCCGTCATCCCGGGCGTGTACTTGGAGTGGTAGTCGTAGATCCCCTTCTTGGGGCGGATCTCCACCGGCGGGAACGCCTGGTCGCCCAGGATGCCCACGGTGAGCTCGCGGCCCTTGGCGTAGCGCTCGATCATCACCTCCGAGTCGAACTGCGACGCCTCGGCGACCGCTTTGGCCAGCTCCTCCGGCTCGTTGACGACGAAGAGGCCCACGCTGGAGCCCTGCCGCGACGGCTTCACGATGAGCGGGAAGCCGATCAGGTCCTCGATGGTGTCCTGGTCGTACCTGAAGTCCGGCGCGCGCGCCACGCGCCACGGCAGCGTGGGCACCTGCGAGTCGCGCAGGAGGCGCTTGGTGACGTCCTTGTCCATCGCGATCCCGGACCCCAGCGGCCCCGAGCCCGTGTAGCGGATCCCCGCGGACTGCAGGAGCGCCTGGATCGTCCCGTCCTCCCCCGTGCCGCCGTGAAGCGCCAGGAAGGCGACCTCGGAGTCGCGCAGCTCCGGCACCGTGGGGAGCTGCATCAGCTCAAGCGTGGCGCTCAGGTCCTCCGGCGGCGCGGAGTGCACCCCCTCGGGGAGAAGCCCGCCCTCCTGGTCCTCCGGGATGTAGCCGCGCGCCGTGTCGATGGCCCGCACGTCGTGGCCCCGCTCCCGCAGCGCCTTCACCACCGCGAGGCCGGACGACAGCGACACCTCCCGCTCGGCACTCGTTCCCCCCATCAGCACGGCGATCTTCATTCCCCCTCCACGTACGGTTCGGCGTTCGACGGCGTCCTGCGCGCGGGTCGTACGCACGAAGCGTGCGCCCCCCTCCGCTACGCCGCCCGCACGTGCTCCAGCACCTTGCGGGCGAGCGCCGGCCCGAACCCCGGGAGCGACGCGATCTCCGCCTCCGACGCGGTGGCCACCGCGCGCAGCGACCCGAACTTCGCCAGCAGCGCCTTCTGCCGCGCCGCGCCCACGCCGGGGATCGCCGAGAGCTCCGAGCGAATGGTGCGCTTGGTGCGCAGCTTCCGGTTGTACGTCACCGCGAACCTGTGGGCCTCGTCGCGGATGCGCTGCAGCAGGCGCAGCGACTGGCTGCGGCGCGAGAGCCGCACCGGGTCCGAACGGTGGGGGACGAAGACCTCCTCCTCCTTCTTGGCCAGCGAGATCACCGCCTGGTCCTCCAGGCCCAGCGCCGCCAGCGCCTTGAGCGCCGCCCCCAGCTGCCCCTTGCCGCCGTCGATCACCGCCAGGTCGGGGAGCGGGAGGCTCTCCTCCACGCGGCGCGAGAAGTAGCGGGTGACGACCTCGTGCATCGACGCGAAGTCGTCGTTCCCCCACTGCCCCTTGATCTTGAACTTGCGGTACTCGCCCTTGTTGGGCTCCGCGTTCTCAAAGAACACGGCCGAGGCCACCGTCTCGGTGCCCTGCGTGTGCGAGATGTCGAAGCAGACGAGGGTGCGCGGGATCTGCTGCAGCCCCAGGCTCTCCTGCAGCTCGTACAGCGCGTCCGGCGCGCGCTCGGCGGCGCGGTTGCCGATCAGCTTGCGCTCCTCCAGCAGGTGGCGCGCGTTCTGGGCGGCCAGGTCCACCAGGCTCACCTTCTTGCCGCGCTCGGGGGCGCACACCCGCACCACGCGGCCGCACAGCCGGCGCAGCAGCTCCTCCAGCAGCGCGCGGTCCGCGAAGTCCATGGGGAGCAGGATCTCGCCCGGGATCCCCTCCGCGTCGCGCTGGCCGCGGCCAGTGTAGAGGCTGGTGACGAAGGCGCCCAGCGCGGCCTCGTCGCTCTCGTCGGACAGGTTGGTGAGGAACTGGGCTTCGCGGCCCAGCAGCTTCCCTTCCCGGATCTGCAGCACCACGCCGCACCCCTCGGCGCCGTCGCGCGCGAAGCCCACCACGTCGCGGTCGGCGCCCTCCACGTCCAGCACGCGCTGGCGCTGTTCCATCGACTCCAGCCGCTGCAGGGCGTCGCGCAGCTCCGCCGCCCGCTCAAAGTTCATCTCCATCGCCGCCGCCTGCATGTCCGCGCGGATGCGCGCGGCCGCACGTTGCGTGTGGCCGCCGAGCACGTCCAGGATCTCGTCGATCATGGACCCGTACTCCTCCTGGGTCTGCAGCCCCACGCAGGGAGCCTTGCACAGGCCCAGCGCGTGGTCCAGGCAGGGGCGGTCCACCTTGGCGTCCGGCAGGTCGTGGCGGCAGGAGCGCACGGTGTAGAGCCGCTTCACCAGCTCCAGCGACTGCCGCATCCGCCGCACGTCGGTGTACGGCCCGAAGTAGCGCGACCCGTCCTTCTCCAGCCGGCGCGTGACGTACACGCGCGGGAAGCGCTCGGCGGTGACCTTGATGTACGGGTAGGTCTTGTCGTCTTTGAGGGTGATGTTGAAGCGCGGGCGGTTCTCCTTGATGAGATTGCTCTCCAGGATCAGCGCCTCGGCCTCGGTGTCGACGACGATGGTCTCCAGGTCCTCGATGCGCCTCACCAGCTCGCGCGTCTTGATGGAGTGGGTGCCCCCCGCCTGGAAGTACGACCTCACCCGCGAGCGCAGCGACTTGGCCTTGCCCACGTAGATGATCTCCCCCGCCGCGTCCTTCATCAGGTACACGCCGGGGCGGGCCGGGAGGTGGCGGAGCTTGGCTTCTACGTTCGACATGACGTTTATACCCCTCGGGCAAAGGGCGTTCCTCACACAGAGACACAGAGGCACAGAGACGACTTCATCTCTGTGCCTCTGTGTCTCTGTGTGATTCCCTATCTCTTGATGATCCGTCCCAACCTGGCGAAGAGGGCGCCGGACTGCTCCAGGCCAAGCATCGCCGCGATGCTGAAGTAGACCAGGCCAAAGGTGCCGCCCACCATCACGCCGAGCGGAACCGGGTGCCAGTCGCCGATCAGCATCCTCACGCCCCAACCCGCCGCGGCACCGGCGAGCGCCGCGGCGAACATGCGCGAGAGCGGGCCCGCGCCGGCGCCCACGTGGCCGATCCGCGCGCGCAGGGCGCGCTTGAGCAGGAACCACTCGATCCACGCCGCGATGCCGGAGCCGAGCGCCAGCCCCAGCGTGCCGATGGGCTTGCCGGCGATGGTGTAGTGCGCGAGCCACCCGCCGGGAAGCTGCCAGCCGCGGATAGTGATCCGCTCGAACGCCAGCATCAGCGTGAGGGACAGCACGATGGCGAGCACCACGCGCACCGTGGCGAAGCGCGCCGGCGTTTTGGTGTCGCGCAGAGCGAAGAAGGTGGACGACAGGAGGCGCGAGGTGGTGGTGGCGAGGAGGCCCAGCGTGAGCCCCATCAGCGTGAGCCACACGGCGATCGTGTCGTTGCGCGTGAACTGACCGCGCTGGTAGAGCGTGGCCACCACCACGTCGCCCAGCAGCATGAACGCCACGAACGACGGGACCACGTAGAACGCGATCCGCTGAAGCCCGCCCTTTGCCCGCTCGCGCAGCACCTCGATGGCGGCCGTGCGCTGCCGCGAGAGCTCCGGGAGCTCCGCCGCGGCCACGGACATCCCGAAGAGGCTCACCGGGAGGATGTACAGCGTGAGCGCGTAGGTGTAGGTGGAGACCGCGCCCGCCGCCAGGAAGCTCGCCAGAACGATGTCCGCGTAGCTGCTCACCTGCACCACGCCGCGCCCCATGATCGCCGGGCCGGCGCTGCGCACCGCGGTCCTCACGCCTTCAAGCTTCAGGTCCCAGCGGATCTTGAGCGAGCGCTCGAGCTTCAGCACGGTGGGAAGCTGGATGGCGAACTGCAGGACGCCGCCCAGCAGCGCGCCCCACGCCGCCGCCACCACCAGCCGTCCCGAATCCACCCGCCCCCCGAACGCGAAGAGCGCGCCGATGATGGACGCGTTCCACAGCACGGGCGCCACGTACGGGACGAAGAAGTTGCGGTGGCTGTTGAGGATGCCCAGCGACCACGCGGAGAGCACCAGCACCCCGGTCATCGGGAAGATGATGCGGGTGATCGCGATGGTGAGCTCGCGCCGCTCCCCTTCGAACCCGGGGAGGAAGATGCTGGTGAGCACCGGGGCCAGGAGAACGCCCGTCAGCGCCAGCGCGCCCGCGACGGCGAAGAGGAGCGCGAAGATGGCCCCCGCTACGCGCCCCGCCTCCTCCTTCTTCCCCTCGTGAAGCAGCTCCGCGTATACGGGGATGAACGACGCGCTCAGTGTCCCCTCCCCCAGCAGGTTCTGGAGGACGTTGGGCATGCGCAGCCCGGCCCGGAACGCGTCCGCGTAGAGCGTCGTGCCCAGGAACTGGGCGCTCACCGCCTCTCGCATCAGCCCCGCGATGCGGCTGAGGAGGATGCCGGCCGCGATCATGGCCGACGCGCGGTTCCCCGAGGGCGCCGCGCGCGGCGACTTGGGCACCGCGTCGGGATCCACCGCCCCCGGATCGTCCGGCTCCGGCGTGAACTGCGCTTCCCCGCGGTCGCGAGGCATGAGCAGCGTCTCGTCGTCGCTCGCGGGTTCCTTGGGATCGATCATGCGTGCACCGGGTTTCTCACTCTGTGTCTCCGTGCCTCTGTGTGAGCTCCACGTTCATCGCCGCGGCCAGGTCGTGAAGCAGCGACGGCTGGCGCGCGAGGTACTGGAATACGGTGAGTACCCGCTCCTGGGGCAAGCCCCGCGGCCGCAGGTGGTTGCGCGCGAGTGGGGCGCGGCGCAGCACCGGGTCGTTGCGCTTCACGTGCCGGATGATCTTGCGCTCGGCGCCCGCCACCTCGATCAGCGCGCGGTTGCGCCGCGCGCCGATGGCCAGGTCCAGGTTGGGATCGATGCCGTGCGCCGCGTCGATCAGCGTCCCGAAGTTGCCGACGAGCGCGTGGCGCAGCACCGCCAGCTCCCGCTCCACCTCCGCGGGCATGCGCCGGCGGGCCACGCGCTCCACCAGCTCGTGCTCCGGCAGGCGCAGCTCCTCGTCCGTGATGGCCAGAGCGTCGCGCGCCTCTTCGGCCTCCGGCGGGGCAATCAACGCGGCGAAGCGCGGGAAGACGAGCGGCATGCCGATGCCGAGCGCATCGAACAGCGGTCCTATCTGCGCGAAGTAGGCCGTCTCCGCCGGGCCGCCCACGTACGCCAGCGTCGGGAACACGGCGGATTCGACGACCGGCCGCAAGAAGACGTTGGGGCTCAGCGCGCGCGGGTCGTCGCGCAGCAGCGCCCCCAGCTCCTCGCGGGTGAAGCGGCGGCGGGCATCGTTCGCCACGAACGCGGTGCCGTCGCGCTGGAGCCGCTCGCGCCCGGCGGGTCCGTGGAAGAAGAGGTTCGTCGCCCCCTCCGCCACCACCACCTGCGACGGGTAGCCGGCGGCTGCCAGCTCGGCAGTCCGCTCCGCGACCAGGCGCTCGTGCTCCCCGGCGTGCTCCGCCTCGGCCAGGAGGATGCCGGCGGAGGCCGCCTTCAGCGCCGGATCGGCCGCGTCCGTGACCAGCAGGTCAAAGCCCGCGAAGAGCTCCGCGATGCTGTCGCGGAACGCCTCCGCGACCGTGCGGCCGGGCTGGTAGGCGGCTCTAAGCCGTGTGAAGACGCCGCCGTCATCCGCATGCCCCCCAATCGCTTGCACGAACTCATCAAAAGCATTTTCCGCGTCCCTTCCGAGCCTCATTTCGCACATCGGCACGGGGCGCCGCTCGCTCGCCTCGACCTCGAAGCGGAGCAGCTCCCCTGCCCCGCCGACGGCCCAGGCGTGGTTCACCTCGGCGAAATCGTGGTCCTCGGAGGCCGCCCAGAACACCGGGAGGACGATGGTGCCGAGCTCCCGCTCCAGCGCTTCGGCCAGGCGGATGGCGGAGAGGATCTTGTGGATGGTGTAGAGCGGGCCCGTGAAGAGGCCGGCCTGCTGCCCCGTGGTCACCATCGCCCCGCCTTCCTCCACGAACCTGCGCAGGCGCTCCGCCGCACCCGGCGAGGTGGGCCGGAGGGCGGATGCCGCCCGCTCGCGCGCCGCCCGGGGGAAGCGACCCTGCACCTCCGCCAGCTTCACCCGGTACGCGGCCGGGTCCAGCGGGTGCCCCGCGTAAAACGCGGAGATCGCGGGCTTATCCGCCAGGTAGTCGTCCACCAGCCGCGAGCCGCGGATGGGCCCCGCATCGATGCGCAGCGTCAACGCCTCTCCTCTGTGCCTCTGTGTCTCCGTGTGAGACCCCTGTCGTAAGTCACTCGCGCCCCTTGTGATACGGCTCCCCCCGCTGGATCGTCCCGGCGCGGTAGAGCTGCTCGGTGAGCACCAGGCGCGCCAGCTCGTGTGTGAGCGTCATCGCGGAGAGCGAGAGCTTGACGGACGCGCGCGCCAGGATCTCGTCCGACAGCCCGTACGCCCCGCCGATCAGAAACGCGGCGCCGGGGCTCCCCTGCAGCGCCAGATCGGAGAGGTACGCCGCTAGCTGGGGCGAAGTCCACCGCTCTCCCGTCTCGTGGAGCGCCACCACTTGCGCGCCGGCGGGGACGCGGGCCAGCAGGCGCTTCCCTTCCTCGTCGCGCACGCGCCCGGCGTCGCCCGCGCGGCGGAACGCCTCCTCCTTCACCTCCGCCGCCTCGAACGCGAAGTAGCGGCGGGCGCGCGTCTCGTAGTCCGCCAGCGCGTCGCCGATGACCCCGCGCGCCTTACCCACCGCCACGACGGTCACCTTCACCGGACGATGATGGTGTCGCGCAGCATGTGCTCGTTGTCGCGGTACGGATGGTCTTCGTCGAAGTGCAGGCCGCGGCTCTCGTGGCGCCGTGACGCGCAGCGTACGATCAGGAGCGCCGTCTGGATCACGTTCCTCACCTCCACCAGCTCCGCCGTGGGACGCGCGGTGGCCCACCACCCGTTGACCAGCTCGGAGATGGGCCGCAGCCGCGACTCCGCGTCGGCCAGGCGGGCGCCGGAGCGCACGATGCCCACCGAGTCCCACATGATGCCGCGGATGGTCTCGCGCCGCGCCTCCAGCTCCGCGCCCGCGGCGGCCTCGCCCGCGGGCTGCGGCGGGAGGGCGGCGGGCTCCAGCATCCTGGTCACCGCCAGCTGCGGCCCGATGCGCTCGGCGGCGCGGTGGGCGAAGACGAGCGCCTCCAGCAGCGAGTTCGAGGCCAGCCGGTTGGCTCCATGCACCCCCGTGCACGCCGTCTCCCCCGCCGCGTACAGCCCGGGGACGGAGCTCCTCCCGTCCGTGTCGGTAAGCACGCCGCCGCACAGGTAGTGGGCGGCGGGGACCACGGGGATGGGCTCGTTCAGCATGTCCATCCCGCGCTCGGTCGTCTCGCGCAGGATGTTGGGGAAGCGCGCGCGGATCTCGGCCTCGGGGATGGCGGAGCAGTCCAGGTTCACGAACGGATCGCCGCCGCGCTTCATCTCCGTGTCGATGGCCCGCGCCACCACGTCGCGCGGGGCCAGCGAGGCGAGCGGATGATAGCCGTCCATGAACGCCGTGCCGTCGCGCCGGCGCAGGATCGCCCCCTCGCCGCGCACCGCCTCGGAGATCAGGAAGGTGTGGTCGCGCGCCGGGTAGAGCGCCGTGGGATGGAACTGGACGAACTCCATGTTGGCGACCTTGGCGCCGGCGCGGTACGCCATCGCCACCCCGTCGCCCGTGGCGATGGAGGGGTTGGTGGTGTGGCGATAGACCTGGCCGCAGCCGCCGGTGGCCAGCATCACGGCGCGCGCCAGGAAGGGCTTCAGCTCCCCCGCCTCCGTATCCAGCACCAGCACGCCGCAGCAGCGCTCGCCCAGCGTCCCCGGGTCGGTGGCCGTGAGGAGGTCCACCGCCGCGTGGTTCTCCAGGATCTGGATGTTGGGGTTCTCGGCCACGGCGTGGAGGAGGCCGCGCTCGATCTCGCGCCCCGTGAGGTCGGCCGCGCGCACGATGCGCCGGCGCGAGTGCCCGCCCTCGCGCCCCAGCGACAGGTCCTCGCCCTCCTGGGTGAACCTCACGCCCAGGTCGATCAGCTCGCGCACGCGGCTGGGTCCCTCGCGTACCAGCGCGTCCACGGCGTCTGGGTGGCAGAGGCCGGCGCCCGCCACCAGCGTGTCCTCGATGTGGAGGTCGGGCGAGTCGTCGGCGCCGAACACGGCGGCCACCCCGCCCTGCGCCCAGTTGGTGCTGGACTCGGGCCGGCTCTTCTTGGTGACGAGCGTGACGGTGCCGTACTTCGCCACCTTGAGCGCGAAGAAGAGCCCCGCGATCCCGCTCCCCACCACCACCACGTCGGTCTTCATCATGCCGGCTTCCTCTCGATCGCCCGCCGCAGCGCCGCGTCCAGCGCCTCTTCGCCCCAGTCGAACCTCACCGTCTGCTCCAGCACGTACGCGCGTGCCGGGTAGAGATCCCGCAGCTTGACCGCGTCCTTGCGCGTCATCACCACCACCCGCTCCCCCGCCCTGGCCGCCAGCGCCTCCGCCTCCCGCGCGCTGAACGCGTGGTGATCGCCGAAGAGCGCCTCCTCCACCCGCGCCCCCCACCCGCGCAGGTGAGCCACGAACGGCGCGGGGTCCGCCAGCGCCGCCACCGCAAGCACTTCCCGGTCCGCGAGCATCCGCGGGTCCATCTCGTCCCCCTCGCGCAGCGGCGCGAGCCGCCCGGGCGCCAGGTGGCACGAGACGACCGGCTTCCCCTCCATCCAGGGCGCGACCTCCCTCGCCACCTCCTCCGCCCGCTGGCGCGGCGCCGACTTGCGCGTGAGCACCACCACGTCCGCGCGTCCCAGCGCGGTGGGCCCCTCGCGCCACGGCCCGCGCGGCAGCACCCGCGGACGCGCCCGCCACCCTTCCACCGCGATCAGCACTACGTCCAGGTCGCGCGCGAGCGCCCGGTGCTGGAAGCCGTCGTCCAGCACCACCACGTCGCACCCCGCCTCCGCCGCCGCGCGCGCCGCCTCGATCCGCCGCGCCGCCGCGAACACGGGTACCTGGGGATTGAGCTCGCCGTGCACCCGCACCTCGTCCTCTCCGTACCCGCGCAGCGCGATCGCCGGCCTCCTCCCCCACCCCAGCAGCCGCCCCGCGACCCACGCCGACACGGGCGTCTTCCCCGCCCCGCCGACCGCCAGGTTCCCCACGCTCACTACGGGCACCGGCGCCCGCTGCGCCCGCAGCACCGCCCGATCATACGCGCCGTTGCGCAGCGCCGCGACCCCGCGGAACGCCGTCTCCGCGGGAATCAGCACCACGTCCAGCACCGTCCCCGCCGCGCCCCCCTGCCCTGCCCACCAGCGTGGCACCCAGGTCCGGAGCATCATGGGGGGCGCTCACCCGGCGGCCTGATAGCCGCCACCCTCTCCCACAAACCGCGTGGGAGAGGGGACTCTGGAGTGGACGAGCGCTGAGAGGCCCCCACCCCCCGACCCCCTCCCCCGCATGCGGGGGAGGGGGCGCAATCCGACTGCCGGTGCAACGCGCCAGGCTCGCTAGGGGCGCGGCTCCGGAATCGGGCCTCTGCAGGTGCAGTGCTCCCCCTCCCCCACGCTCCCCCGCACGCGGGGGAGGGGGCCGGGGGGTGGGGGCCCGCCACGCGCGCCGCCCCGTGGAAATCGCCCCCTCTCCCGCGCTGTTTGCGGGGGAGGGGGTTGGGGGGAGGGTGCGTCACCACCGCTCGTCCACCCGCGTCATCAGCCCCCCGAGCCGCGCCTCCACCTCGCCCGAGATCGCCTCCAGCTCCGCCTCGCTCGCGCGGCGGGGGACGAAGAGCGGCTCGCCGTACGCGATCTGGAGGCGGGCGAAGGGGTGAGGGATCATGAAGCGATCCCAGCCACCGAAGTACGAGGCGCGGCTCGCGCCCGAGGCCACGGGGACGATGGGCGCGCCCGTGAGCTGCGCGGCTAGGAGGGGGCCGGGCTTCATCTTCTCCCGCGGCCCGCGCGGACCGTCGGGCGTAAGGGCCAGCGAGCGGCCGGCGCGCAGGTGGCGAACCAGCTCGCGCAGCGCGTCCAGGCCGCCTCGGCTGCTGGAGCCGCGCACGGCGGTGTAGCCCCACTTCTTCACCACGCGGGTGATGTACTCGCCGTCGCGGTGCTGGCTGATGAGGGTGACGACACCCTGCTGGCGGTGGTGGTAGGTACACGGAAGCAGCCGGCCGTGCCACAGCGTGAACACGACCGGCTGCTCCCGGCGCCAGAACTGGCGGAAGTTCTCCTCGCACTCGGTGCGCACGGAGGTGGTGCGCATCAGCGCGTCGAGCGCGGTCCCGCCCAGCCCCGCGGCCAGACCCTGCTTCAGCGTGAGATCCGTCCTGAACTCCTCGCTCACGGGATCAGCTCGGCCGCGATCTCCGCCACGCGCCGCGACGCACCGGCGCCCCCCAGCTTCCCCTGGATCTTGCGCAGTCCCTCCACCATCACCACGCGCTCCGGCGATCGTTCGTCCAGCAGCGGGAGGAGGGCGGCGGCGAGGGCGTCCGGAGTGGCGGCGTCCTGCACGAACTCCGGCGCCACGCGCTCGTCCGCGATCAGGTTGGCGAGGGCGATGTGGGGCACCTTCACCAGCCGCTTCGCCATGGCGTAGCTCGCCGCGTTCATCCGGTACACCACCACCATGGGCGTCGCGGCGATGCCGGCTTCAAGCGTGGTGGTGCCGCTCTTCACCAGCGCGGCCGTGGCGTACTGCAGCAGCCCGCCCGCGCTGGGCACGCGGGGCCACAGCGCTCCCTCGTACACCGCCGGATGGATCCCCCCGGGCGTGCCGATCACCGGCTGCACCTCGGGCCGGCGCTCCACCACGCGCCGCGCCGCCTCGGAGAAGAGGGCCAGGTGCCGCCTCACCTCCTGCGCGCGCGAGCCGGGGAAGAGGCCCAGGACGGGACGCGCGGGGTCGAGCCCCAGCGAGCGGGCCCAGCCGTCGCGGTCCAGCGCGGGCGGGGCGCGGTCCAGGAGCGGATGGCCCACGAAGTGAGCCTCCACGCCGGAGCGGCGCAGGAACTCCTCCTCGAAGGGGAGCACCACCGCCACCCGGTCGGCGTCGCGGGCCAGGTCGCGCACCCGGCTCTTGTGCCACGCCCACACCTGCGGCGCGATGTAGTACAGCACGGGAATCCCGCTCTCCCGCGCGTGGCGGGCGAGGCGGAGGTTGAAGCCGGGGTAGTCGATGGGGATGACGAGGTCCACCCGCTCGGCGGCGAGCGCGGCCCACACCCGCTGGCGCAGGCGGTAGAAGAAGGGGAGGTGGCGGATGACCTCGGCGAAGCCCATCACCGCCAGCTCCTGCAGGCCGGCCATGAGCTCCACGCCGGCCGCCTCCATGCGCGCGCCGCCCAGCCCCAGCAGCCGCGCGCGCGGAAAGCGCTCGCGCAGCGCGGCCGCCAGCGCGCCGCCGTGCAGGTCGCCCGACTCCTCGCCCGCGGAGATGAAGATGGTGGGAGCTTCTCTGTCGCGGCGTGGGGTCACAGCGCACCGGCGCGCCGCAGGAGCACGAAGATCGCCCCGAGCGTCACCACCAGCAGGATCACCAGCCGCCAGGGCGACGGCGGCTTCACCGGCCGGGGGAGGGGGCGGCGCGGGTCGGTGGAGCCGCGCAGCTTATGCGGGTTGGGAAGCGGCCGCATGGTGCTCGATCCTGTCCATGACGCGCAGGGCGACGGCGAGCGCGTCGCGCCCGTCTTCGCCGCTCACCACCAGCGGACCCTCGCCCAGCACCGCCGCCACCCATGCCTCCAGCTCCGCGCGCAGCGGCTCGGCGCCGTCGCCGGCCAGCTCGATGCGCTCCACGATGCTGAGCAGCGAGAGCGGGTTGAACTCCCCCTCGGGCAGGGTGGCGCCCTTGCGGAGGCGCAGGAACTCGCCCGTGCCCTTGGCCAGGTCCAGCGAGATGTAGCCGGAGCGCTGGAAGAACCTCACCTTCCTCATCCGCTCCAGCGACACGCGGCTGGCCGTGACATTGGCCACCACGCCGCCCTCGAACACGAAGCGCGCGTTGGCGATGTCCACGTTGGCCGAGAGCACCCCCACCCCCACCGCGTCCACCGACTCCACCGGGCGGCGCACCAGCCCCAGCACCAGGTCGATGTCGTGGATCATCAGGTCCAGCACCACGGCAACGTCCGTCCCGCGGGGGCCGAACGGCGCGAGGCGGTGGCTCTCGATGAACTGCGGGCCCTCCAGGTGCTGCTCGCAGGCCCGCAGCGCGCTGTTGAAGCGCTCCACGTGCCCCGTGGCCACCACCAGCCCCCGCTCCGCCGCGCGCTCCACGATCAGGTTCGCCTCCTCCAGCGTGGAGGCGATGGGCTTCTCGATCAGCAGGTGCACGCCGGCGTCCAGCGCGGCAAGCGCCACCTCCGCGTGCTGGGTGGTGGGCACGGCCACCACGGCCGCGTCCACCCCCGCCAGCAGCTCCGCCTGCGACGCGAAGCCGTGCACCTCCAGCTCCGCCGCCACCTGCGCCGTGCGCTCGGGCGAGGCGTCGAACACCCCGGCCATCACCGCGCCGGGTACCTCGCGCAGGATGCGGGCGTGGTGGAAGCCCAGGCTCCCTACGCCCAGCACCCCCACCCGCAGCGGACGCCCCGTCAAACGCTCACCCCGCGCGCCGAGCCCTCGAAGAAGCGGAGGAAGGCCTCCACCTCGGGAAGGGCGCGCAGCTCCTCGCGGGCGCGGGCCAGCGCCTGCGTGGTGTTGTTGCTGGACGCGAAGAAGATGCGGTACGCCTTCTTCAGCTCGTCGCGCACCTCCTTGCTGAAGCCGCGGCGCTGGAGCCCCACCGAGTTGAGCCCGTACAGCTCCAGGGGGATCCCGGCGGCCTTCACGTAGGGGGGCACGTCCTTGGAGATGCGCGACTGGCCGCCCACGAAGGCGTGCTGCCCCACCCGCACGAACTGGTGGATGGGCGTCATCCCGCCCACGATCGCCCAGTCCTCGATGCTCACGTGCCCCGCCATGTTCACCGCGTTGGAGAGGATCACGTGGTCGCCGATGCGGCAGTCGTGAGCCACGTGCACGTACGACATCAGCATGCAGTCGCTCCCCACCTGCGTGAGGCCGGACGCCGCGGTGCCGCGGTTGAGCGTGGCGTACTCGCGGATCACCGTGCGGTCGCCCACCCGCAGCGAGGTGCGCTCTCCCGCGTACTTGAGGTCCTGCGGGTCGGTGCCCAGCACGGCGCCCCACGAGATCTGGCACTCCTCGCCCACCGTCGTGTCGCGCTCCACCACCACGTGGCCGGCCAGGCGCGTGCGCGCGCCCAGCGTGACCCCCGGACCCACGATGCAGAACGGGCCCACCACCACGCCCTCGCCCAGCTCGGCGGTGTCGTCGACGAGCGCGGTGGGGTGTACCTGGGTTTCAGTCACGGTCGACACCCCGCCTCACCGGTCCACGACGCGAGCCATCATGTCCGCCTCGGCCGCCAGCTGGCCGTCGACGGTCCCGATCCCGCGCATCTTCACCGTGGGGCCGCGCATCTGCGTGAGCTCCACCTCGAAGCGGATCTGGTCGCCGGGGGTCACCGGGCGGCGCCAGCGCACGTTGTCCAGCGCCATGAAGTAGATCACCTTGTCCTCCAGGTTCTCCACGTTCTCCAGCACCAGGAGCCCCCCCACCTGCGCCATCGCCTCGATGATCATCACCCCGGGCATCACCGGCCGGCCGGGGAAGTGGCCCTGGAAGAAAGGCTCGTTGATGGTCACGTTCTTGAGCCCCACGATGCGCTTGCGCTCCTCGAACTCCACCACGCGGTCCACCAGCAGGAAGGGGTAGCGGTGCGGGAGGTAGTGCATGATCTGCTCGATGCTCAGCGTGGGCCGCGTGAGCGCCTTCTTGGCCGCGCGCGCGATGAGCTGCTGGGCCAGCGCCACGTTCCCCGCGTGCCCCGGCTTCTCCGCCACGATGTGCCCCTGGATGCGGGCCCCCACCAGCGCCAGGTCGCCGATCACGTCCAGCGTCTTGTGGCGCACGAACTCGTCGGGAAAGCGCAGCTGCATCCCGTCCAGCGTCCCGTCGTCGGTGAGCACCACGGCGTTGTCCGCGCTGCCGCCCTGGGCGCGCCCGCGGCCGCGCATGGCCTCCACATCGCGCAGGAAGCCGAAGGTGCGCGCCGCCAGCACGTCCTCGCGCAGCGAAGTCCCCAGCTTGAACGAGCCGAACTGGCGCCCGATCAGCGGGTGCTCGAACTCGATGGTGGTGGATACGCGCAGGGTGTCGGAGGGCGCCACCACGTACTGGGCCACCCCCTTGTTCACCGAGAAGGGCGCGTCCACCGTGAGGAACTTCACGGGGGCGTCCTGCTCCTCCACCCCGCACGAGGCGAGCAGCTGGTCGAAGATGCGCGCGCTCCCGTCGCCGGCGGGGGGCTCGGCCGCGTCCAGCTCCACGATGGCGTTGTCGATGCCGTGAGTGACCGCGGCGGCGAGGAAGTGCTCCACCGTGTGCACCCGCGCCTCGCCGATGCCGATGGTGGTGCCCAGGTCCGTCCCCACCACGTGGCTCACGTGCGCGGGGATGGAGGGCGACCCTTCCAGGTCGGTGCGGCGGAAGACGATGCCGGTGTTCACGGGCGCGGGAAGGACGCGCATCCTCACCGGCTCGCCGGTGTGGAGCCCCACGCCCTCCACCGCGCCGGGGGCGGCGATGGTGTTCTGTCGGAGTGTAGTCATCTATTACTCAGCGGGCCGCGCGGGCCCGCCGGTTCGTGTTTCACGTTCGCGGCGCGCGGATTGGCGGCGCGGTCACTTCCCCAGTACGGCGCGCTCCAGCGCGCGCAGCCGCTTCATCAGCTCCGGGAGCTTGAAGAGGCCGGCCTGCGCGCGCATCGCCTCGCGGTGAGGGCGCGCGGGGTAGCCGGACACGGTCTCGCCGGCGGCGACGCTCGCCGTGACCCCCGCCTGCCCGGCCACGCGGGCGCCGGCGCCGATCTCCAGGTGCCCGCCCACGCCCGCCTGACCGGCCAGCACGGCCCCGTCGCCCACGCGGGTGCTCCCGCTGATCCCCACCTGGGAGATGATGATGACGTGGCGCCCGATGCGGCAGTTGTGGCCGATCTGCACCAGGTTGTCGATCTTGCTCCCCTGCCCCACCACGGTGTCGCCGATGGAGCCGCGGTCGATCGTGGTGTTGCACCCGATCTCCACGTCGTCCTCGATGCGGCACCCGCCCACCTGCGGCACCTTGCGGTGGCCCGTGCCGTCCCACACGAAGCCGAAGCCGTCCGCCCCCAGCCGCGCGCCGCTGTGGATCACCGAGCGGGCGCCCACCCGCGCGCCGTCGTACAGGGTGACGTGCGCGTGGAGCACCGCGTCCTCCGCCACCACGCACCCCTCGCCGATCACCGTCTGCGCGCCCACGCGCGCCCGCTCGCCGATCACCGTGCCGGCGCCGATCACCGCGTAGGGGCCCACCGTGGCCGAGGCGGCGACCTGCACCCCTTCGCCCAGCACGGCCGTGGGGTGCACCCCCGGCGCGCTCACCCGCTCGGGGTACAGCGCGGCCAGCAGGCGCGCCAGCGCGCGGCGCGGATCGTCCACCCGGATCGCGGCGATGTGCGGCGGCAGGGGCACGTCGGCGCCCCGCGCCACGAGAACTGCTGCGGCCCGGGACGCCTGAATGTAGGGGAAGTAACGGGCCTCGGCAACGAACGAGATCTCGTCGCCGCCCGCCTCCTCCAGCGGCGCCACGCCCCGCACCTCGCGGCTCCCGTCCCCCTCCACCTCCCCTTCCACGATCCGCGCCGCTTCGTCGATCGTCATGGCTTTATCACGTGGTCGTAAAAGACAATCTCACACAGAGGCACAGAGACACGGAGAAGAACTTCTCTCTGTGTCTCTGTGCCTCTGTGTGAGATTGCAGTTCTCGGTCCGCTACGGGCGCGGCGTGGTCGGAGCCGCCGGGGGAGTGGCCGCAGGCGCCGGCATGGCCCGCACCGCCGCGATCACGCGGTCGGTGATGTCGAACGTCGGGTCCACGGCCACCACGAAGTTGGCCGAGGCGTCCCAGATCATCGAGAAGCCCTGCTCGCGGCGGATGCGCTCGATGGCGTCGGTCACCTGGCGCATCACCGGGGCCACCAGCTGCTGCTGGCGCTGCTCGGCGAGCTGGTTGAGCTGCGCCACGCGCTGCTGGTAGGCGCCCAGGCTCTGCTGGAGCGCCTGCTGCTGCTGCGTGCGGGCGGCCGGGGCCAGCGTGGCGCTGTTGCGCTGGAACTCTTCCTGCCGGCGCTGAAGCGTGCGCTCCAGGCTGTCCACCTCGGTGCGGTAGCGGCCCAGCTCGTTCTCGAGCGAGCGCTGCGCCGAGGCCACGGCCGGCAGCTCGCTCATCACCCGCGGGGTGTTCACCACCCCGATCCGGAACTGCCCCTGCTGCGCCACGGCGGGCGCCGCACCCATCACGAGCGCCGCCGCGGCGCCCAGGAACACGAAAGAACCAAGTCGCATCGTACTGCTCCAGAGAAAGTTAGAACTGGTTGCCCAGCCGGAAGTGGACTTCCCAACCGGGAGTCGCCCGGTCGAAGCCGTACGCCGCGTCCACGCCGATCGCGCCCAGGAACGGCGTCACCAGCGTGCCGCCCACGCCCGCGCTGCGGTAGAGGCGGGTCGGGTCGAACTGCGACACGTCCTCGTACACGTTGCCCGCGTCGCTGAACACGTGAACCGAGAGGATGTCGCTCACCCGCAGCGCGAGCTCGCCGCTCAGGGTGAGGAACGAGTCGCCCAGGCACCCCTGCCGCAGCGAGTTGCGGCAGTTCACGTCGTACCCGCGCGGCCCGATGCTGAACTCCTGGTAGCCGCGCAGCGCCAGCGGGGCGCTCGTCTGCACGCCGCCGATGTAGAAGCGCTCGAAGGGGAACGGCCCCACCTCGCCGAAGATCGTGCCCGCGTTGGCGCGCACGCCCGTGGCCAGGCGCATGGGCCGCGTGCCGCCGCCGATGCGCGCCACCGGCGCCCACCACTCGGCCTCGCCGCTCACCTTCTGGTAGTTGCCGGTGCCGCCCAGCGGGCCGCCCGTCTGCTCCAGCGAGATGGACTCGCGCACGCCCTGCGTGGGGAAGAGCGGGTGGTTCTTGGTGTCGCGCGTAACCGTCAGCGCCAGCCGGCTCGCGAGCGCGTTGGGAAGGCAGAAGATGCTCTGCGTTTCCCCGCCGCTGCACTCGTCCGTGTCCGACGCCGTGTAGGCCGTGTTGGAGAGCGAGTAGCCCAGGAAGGCGCGGGTGCGCGTGGCGCCCGGCACCGGGATGCCGAAGTTCACCCCGCCGCCCGTCACGATCCGCCGGCCGTTGCCGAAGCGCACGAAGCGGTCGCCGCGGCGGTAGAGCGAGACGCTCCCCGAGTTGCGCGACCCGCCCAGCGCGGGGTCGGTGTAGCTCCCCTCGAAGGTGCTGCGCCCGTTGCCCAGCTCGGCGCGGAGCGAAGCCTGCTTCCCCTGGCCGAAGAGGTTGGGCTCCTGGAAGCCCAGGAAGCCGGCGATGCGGCTCGAGTTGCCGCCGTACCCGCCGCCGAACACCGTGCCGAAGTTGAAGTTGCCCGTCTGCTTCTCCTTCACGTGGAACACCAGGTCCACCTGGCCCGTCTCCGGGTCGGGGTTGATGTCCGGCATCGGCAGGGGCGTCTCGAAGAAGCCCAGGCCGTTGATGCTCTGGTAGCTCTGGAGGACGCGCTCCTCGTTGTACACGTCGCCCGGAAGGAGCCACAGGCGGTCGCGGATCACCGACTCGTGCGTGGTGGTGTTCCCCTCGATCGCGATGCTGCGGACGTAGAACGGGCTGCGCTCGCTCACCGCCATGGTGACGTTCACCGTGGGGGCGCGCCCCGGCTGCGCCGGCACCCGCTCCACGATGGGCTCCACCTGCGCGTAAAGGTACCCCTCGTTGCGGTACAGCGACTGCGCCTGGCTCACGGCGGCGTCCAGCGCGGCGCGGTCGAACACCTCCCCCGCCTCCTGCTGGTTGGTGCCGCCGAAGGGAAGGCCCAGCACCGAGCGGCGCTGCGTGCTCAGGAGCTGCCTCAGCTCTTCCGTGGGGAAGCGGGAGTTGCCCACCACCGCCAGCTCGCCCAGGCGGTACTGCGGCCCCTCGCTCACCTCGATGACGAGACGCGCCTTGCCGGTGGAGGGGTCCACCTCCAGCGTGTCGCGCACCACGGCGAAGTCGATGTAGCCGTTCTTGCCGTAGAAGGTGGGGAGGTTCCTGCGCAGGTCCTCGTTGAAGACCTCGCGGTCGAAGCGCCCGCCGCGGAACCAGAAGAAGCCCTCTTCCCGGGTCTCCATCGCGCCTTCCAGCACGTCGTCGGTGAACGCCCGGTTGCCCCGGAAGTCCACCTCGGCGATCGCCAGGCGGCCGCCCTCACGCACGTTGAAGGTAAGGCGCTGCCCCGCCGCGTTGGGAAGCGTCGTGAGCGACGTGTCGATGGAGGCGAGCTGGATCCCCTTCTTGGCCAGCATGTCGCGCACCAGCTTCTCGGCGTCGCGCACGCGCTGCGGGTTGAGCGGCTCGCCCACCTTCAGCCTGGCCGAGTCGCGAACGGTGCTCCCGCTCACGCTCTTGAGGCCGCGCCAGGCCACCTCGCCCAGCAGCGGGCGCTCGCGCACCTGCAGCACGATCGTGCCGCGGTCCTCGGCCGAGGGGCGGAAGAAGACGTCTACGTTGTCGAAGTTCCCCGTGGCCATCAGGCGCGACACGGCCTGCGGGATCTGCGTGGGGGTGACCAGCGTCCCCGCGTGGATCCCGCTGGCGCCGCGGACGACGGCCTCCGTGAGGCGCACGTTGCCGCGCACCAGCACCGTGTCCACCCGTACCCCCGCCTGCGCGGGGGCCGGGGCGGCCGGAGTCGGGGTCTGGGAATGGGCGGCGCGGGGGAGTGCGCCGCCAGAGGCGAGAAGGAGGAGGGCCGCAGCCGCGGCCCATCCCCCCCGATTCTTTGGATGCACTTGTCCCTACGTCGTCGTTTTCTGGGGAGAAAGTGCCCGGAACGCGAGGGACTGGCGATCTTCCGCCACCGTCACCTCGATCTCGTCGCCGGGGGAGTACTCCGCCATCAGGATCTTCTCCGAGAGCGGGTCTTCCAGGTAGCGCTGGATGGCGCGCTTGATGGGCCGCGCGCCGAACTTCTCGTCGTAGCCGTGCTCGATCATGAAGTCCACGGCCTCGTCGGTGAGCTTCAGCGAAAGCTCCTCCTCCTTGAGCCGGTCCTCCACGTCCCTCAGCAGGTTGCCGATGATGCTGGCGATCTGCTCCCGCGTGAGCGGGTGGAACACGATGGAGTCGTCGAGCCGGTTGATGAACTCCGGGTTGAAGGTCCGCTCGATCTCGTCGCGGATCTTCTCCTCCATCCGGTCGAAGTTGCTCTGCTGGCTTCCCGTAGAGAAGCCGAGCCCCTTCCCCTTGCCCAGGTCGCGGGCGCCCAGGTTGGAGGTCATGATGATGACCGTGTTCTTGAAGTCGATCACCCGGCCGTAGTTGTCCGTGAGGTGCCCTTCATCGAGCACCTGCAGCAGGATGTTGAACACGTCCGGGTGCGCCTTCTCGATCTCGTCCAGCAGCACCACCGAGTACGGCTTGCGGCGCACGGCCTTGGTGAGCGTGCCGCTGTCTTCGTAGCCCACGTACCCCGGAGGGGCGCCGATGAGCCGCGACACCGAGAACTTCTCCATGTACTCGCTCATGTCCACGCGGATGAGCGCGTTGCGGTCGGCGAAGAGGAACTCGGCCAGCGCGCGCGCCAGCTCCGTCTTCCCCACCCCGGTGGGCCCGGCGAAGATGAACGAGCCGATCGGCCGGCGCGGGTCCTTGAGCCCGGCGCGGCTGCGGCGGATGGACCGGGCGAGCGCCTTGATCGCCTCGTCCTGCCCGACCACCGACTCGTGCAGCTCGTCCTCCATG
>DASVSA010000444.1:0-4162 GCA_036388335.1 Longimicrobium sp.
CGGGCACTCGCTGCTGGCCGTGCGCGTCGTCTCCAGGGTGCGGCAGGCGCTGGGGGTGGAGGCGGAGCTGGGCGACCTCTTCGTGCGCCCCGTGCTGGCGGAGTTCGCGCGCGGGCTGGCCACGGCCCGCGCGGCGCTCCCGCCCATCGTGCCCGCGGAGCGCGACGGGCCGACGGCGCTCTCGTTCGCTCAGCAGCGCCTGTGGTTCCTGGAGGAGCTGGGAGGCGCGGGCCCGGCGTACCACATCCCGGCCAGCCTGCGCCTGTACGGGCCCTTGGACCGCGACGCGCTCGGACGCGCGCTGGACCGCATCGTGGAGCGGCACGAGGCGCTGCGCACCACCTTCGCGGAGGTGGATGGGCGGCCCGTGCAGCGGGTCGCGCCGCGCGAGGAGAGCGGCTTCCCCCTCGCCGAGCACGACCTGCGCGGCGATCCCCACGCGGAGGACACGCTGCGCCGCCTGCTGGCCGAGGAGGCGGGCGCCCCGTTCGACCTGGCGCGTGGCCCGCTGGCGCGCGGCCGGCTGGTGCGCATGGGCGATGACGACCACGCGCTGCTCGTGACGATGCACCACATCGTGGCCGACGGCTGGTCGATGGGCGTGCTCACCCGCGAGCTGAGCGCGCTGTACGGCGCCTTCTCGCGCGGCGCGGCCGATCCGCTTCCCCGGCTCCCGGTGCAGTACGCGGACTACGCGGCGTGGCAGCGGAAGTGGGTCGACGGCGAGGTGCTGCGGGAGCAGGCGGATTACTGGAAGCGGATGCTCACCGGCGCCCCGCCGCTGCTGGAGCTGCCGACGGATCGTCCCCGCCCGGCGGTGCAGGACCACGCGGGCGCCTTCGCCGCGCTGGAGCTGGACGAGGAGCTCACCGCCGCTCTGAAGGCCCTCTCACAGCGGCACGGCGCCACCCTCTACATGACGCTGCTCGCCGGGTGGGCCGCGCTGCTCGGCCGCCTGTCCGGGCAGGGCGATGTCGTCATCGGCTCGCCCACCGCCAATCGTGGACGGAGCGAGATCGAGGGGCTGATCGGTTTCTTCGTCAACACCCTCGCCCTGCGCGTGGACCTCACGGAATCTCCGACGGTCGCGGAGCTGCTGGCCCGGGTGAAGGAGCGGGCGCTGGGCGCGCAGCGGCACCAGGACATCCCGTTCGAGCAGGTGGTGGAGCTGGTGCAGCCGGCGCGGAGCATGGCGCACGCCCCGCTCTACCAGGCGGCCTTCGCCTGGCAGAACACGGCGGACCGGACGCTGGAGCTCCCCGGCCTCACGCTGGGCTCGGCGGGCGCGGCCGCGCAGACGACCTCCAAGTTCGACATCACCCTGGCCCTGCAGGAGACGGGCGGCCGCATCATCGGCGGGGTGGAGTACGCCACGGCGCTCTTCGACGCGGCCACGGTGGAGCGCTGGATGGGCTACCTGCGCACCGTTCTGCGCGCGATGGCGGCCGACGACGCGCGGCCGGTGGGCACCCTGCCGCTGCTGCCGGACGAGGAGCGGCGGCGGGTGGTGGAGGAGTGGAACGATACGGACGCGGAGATCCCGGGCGAGCCGTTCCACGGGCTCTTCGAGGCGTGGGCGCGGCGTACGCCCGGGGCCGTGGCGCTGGTGCAGGACGGCGAGTCGCTCACCTACGCGGAGCTGGACGCGCGCGCCACCCGGCTCGCCCGCCACCTGCGCGGGCGCGGCGTGGGGCCGGAGGCGCGTGTGGCCATCTGCGTGGAGCGCTCGCCGGAGATGGTAGTGGCGCTGCTGGCGGTGCTCAAGGCCGGCGGCGCGTTCGTGCCGCTGGACCCGGCGTACCCCGTGGAGCGCCTGCGCTACATGATTCGCGACAGCGCCCCCACCGCGCTGCTGGTGGACCGGGTGGGCCGCGAGTCCGTGGGCGGCAGCGGCGTGCCGCTGGTGGACCTGGACGGCGACGGGTGGCCGGACGCTCCGGACCGGGGCCGTCCCGCCGTGGGGCCCCGCACCCTGGCGTACGTCATCTACACCTCCGGCTCCACGGGCAAGCCCAAGGGGACGATGGTGGAGCACGGTGGCGTGGCCGCGCTGGTGGCGGCCCAGGGGCGCACGCTGGGGGTGGGGCCGGGGAGCCGCGTCCTCCAGTTCGCCTCGTTCTCCTTCGACGCGTCCGTGTACGAGGTGGCGATGGCGCTCTGCCACGGCGCCTCGCTCCACCTCCCGCCGCGCCGCACGGTGCTGGCGGGGGAGGCGCTGGCCACGATGGTCGGGGAGCACGCCATCACCCACGCCACGCTCCCGCCGGCGGTGCTCGCCACCATGGCGGACGAAGAGACGCTCGGCTCCGTGGGCGTGATGGTGCTGGCCGGCGACGTGGTGACGGGGGCGGTAGCGCGGCGCTGGAGCCAGGGCCGCCGCCTGCTCAACGCGTACGGCCCCACGGAGGCCACCGTGTGGTCCACCGTGCAGGAGGTCGGCGCGGACGACGCGGGGGAGCCCGCCATCGGGCGTCCCATCGCCAACACGCGCGTGTACGTGCTGGACGCGGGTGGCGAGCCGGTGCCGGTGGGCGTGGCCGGCGAGCTGTACATCGGCGGGGCGGGCGTGGCGCGCGGGTACCTGGGGCGCCCGGCGCTCACGGCGGAGCGCTTCGTGGCGGACCGCCTGGGCGGCCGGCCGGGGGCGCGGCTCTACCGCACGGGCGACCTGGGGCGCTGGCTACCGGACGGTACGATCGAGTTCCTGGGCCGGGCCGACTTCCAGGTGAAGGTGCGCGGCTTCCGCGTGGAGCCCGGCGAGATCGAGGCGCGCCTCTGCTCGCACCCCGGCGTGCGCGACGCGGTGGTCGTGGTGCGCGCGGACGCCTCCGGGGGGCGGCGCCTGGTGGCGTACTTCGCGGGGAGCGCCCCCGCCGAGGTGCTGCGCGGGCACCTGGCGGATCACCTCCCGGAGCACATGGTGCCGTCGGCCTTCGTCCGGCTGGAGGCCCTCCCGGTCACCCCCAACGGCAAGGTGGACCGGCGCGCCCTTCCGGAGCCGGAGCCGGAGGCGCACGAAACGCGGGAGTACGCGGCGCCGGTGGGCGAGGTGGAGCGGGCGCTGGCGGAGATCTGGGGGGAGATGCTGGGCCTGGAGCGGGTGGGGCGCAACGACCACTTCTTCGAGTTGGGCGGCCACTCGCTGCTGGCGGCGCAGGCCGTCTCGCGGGCGCGGCGGGTGCTGGGCGCGGAGCTGGCGCTGGCTGACCTCTTCACTCACCCCACCCCCGCGGCCCTCGCCCGGCGCGTGGCCGGCGGGGCGGCCGAGCCGGATGCGGACCGCGCCGTGGCCGTGCGCGCGGGCGGTGCGGGGCGTCCGCTCTTCGTGGCCCACGAGGGCACCGGGTCGGTGGCCTACGCCCAGCTCCTGCGGGCGCACCTGGACGCCGGCGTCCCCGTGTACGCGCTGCCGGACGTGCCGTCCACGGGGGAGCGGCCCCGCACCATCGAAGGGCTCGCGGCGCGCCTGGTGAGGATGATCCGCGAAGTGCAGCCGGAGGGCCCGTACCGGCTGGCCGGGTGGTCCATGGGCGGGCTCCTGGCCTACGAAGCCGCCACGCAGCTGCTCGCGGAAGACGAGGAGGTGGAGCTCGTGGCGATG
Organism: Longimicrobium sp.; assembly: GCA_036388335.1. Classification (GTDB taxonomy): domain Bacteria; phylum Gemmatimonadota; class Gemmatimonadetes; order Longimicrobiales; family Longimicrobiaceae; genus Longimicrobium. The sequence goes on from DASVSA010000444.1 coordinate 3,602, forward strand.
ATGGACACCCACCTCCGCTCCCAGGGCGTGGGCGAGGACGGACTTCACGACTACGCCCTCGTCCTCCGCGTCCTGCGCATGGAGGAGGGGCTGGGGGAGCTCGCGCCCGCCCTGCTCCCGGAGCTCGCCTCCGCCGCCTCCACGCTGGAGCTGGATGGGCTGGTGGCGTGGTGCCACGCGGCGGGGGTCCTTCCCGCCCACGTCCCCGCGGAGCGCGCGGGGCGGATGCTCGGCCGCCTCCGCGCCAACCGCCGCGCGCTGCGGGAGTACGTCCCGCAGCCCATCCCCGCCCCCGTTCACCTCTTCCCAGCGCAAGAAGGTCCCGATCCGAGTGACGGCTGGCGCGCGCTGGTCCGGGGCCTGGAAGTGACGCCGGTGCCCGGGAACCATCTCTCCATGATGGACGAGCCCGGCGCCGTGGCGGTCGGCGCCGCGATCTCGGGCGCGCTGGCCGGCGGGAGCCCGGCGGCACGACCGGGGCAGGGGTACTCGCCGCTGCTGAGGCTGCGCTCGGGAAGGGCGGGTGCGGCTCCGCTGCTCTGCGTGCCGGGGGCGGGTGCG
>DASVSA010000445.1:0-11152 GCA_036388335.1 Longimicrobium sp.
CGCCAGCGTTACCCATAACGCGCAGAGCAGCGCGATCACGCCCACACGCACCGGCATCCCCGGCCCCAGCACCACGCGGGCCGCCAGCGCGCCGCCGATCAGCGGCAGCAGGGGCGCATAGACGAGCGACGCGGCGGCGGCCAGGCCCGCGTCCGGCCCCAGCAGGCCACGAAAGGGGCTCTTACGTCCGCCCGCCATCCCCAACGCCGCCCCGCACGTCGTCACAAGTGACGCGGACCACGTCACAAGTGACGCAGCGAGGAGGATCGCCAGCGGAGTCGCGAGCGGCTGCCCCGTGCGTACGAAGGGCAGCAGGAAGAGACCCGTGACCGCGAGCGCCAGGAGGAGGAGCCGCAGGGCCCGTTGCGCGAAGAGCGCCGCCGGCGAGATGCCGAGGCGGCGCAGGAGCGAGTCGTCTTCGGGACGGAAGAGCACAGGATAAGCCTGGAACGCGACCGGCGCGGACGCCAGGAGGCCCAGGAGGATGCGCCCATCCCCCGTCCCCACGTCGGGCCGCAGCGCGGCGCCGGCCAGCCACACGCCGCCCACCACGAGCGCGGCGGGGAGCGCGAACCCCACCCACACGCCAACGCGCGGCCGGCGGACCGAGTCCGCCAGGCGCCGCGCGTCGAGACGGAGCAGGAGAGCGAGCCGGGACATCCTCGCTGTGTCTCCGTGCCTCTGTGCGAGTCCGCCGTTCATCCCGCGTCGCCGCGCTCCCGCATGCGCGCGGCGATCTTGGCCTCGTAGCCCCGATCCGACGGCTCGTAGAAGCGCGCGCCGCTGATCTCGTCGGGGAGGCACTGCTGCGGGGTGAAGCCGCCCTCGAAGTCGTGGGCGTACTTGTATCCCTCGGCGTAGCCCCACTCGCGCATCAGCTTGGTGGTGGCGTTGCGCAGGTGGAGGGGAACGGGGGCGTCGGGATGCTCCTTCGCCGCGTCGGTGGCGGCGTGGAGCGCCATGTACGCGCGGTTGGACTTGGGCGCGTTGGCCACGTACAGGATGGCGTTGGAGAGCGGGAGGAGTCCCTCGGGGAGCCCTAGCCGGTCGTACGCGAGCATCGCCTGGGTGGCCACGATTCCCGCCTGCGGGTCCGCGAGGCCCACGTCCTCGTACGCAGCGGCCACCAGGCGGCGGAAGAGGGTGTGCGGGTCCTCGCCGCCGTTGATCATCCGCATCGCCCAGTACATCGCGCCCGAGCCGGACGACGAGCGCAGCGACTTGTGGAAGGCGGAGAGCATCTCGTACGCCAGGGTGGCGTCGTAGCGCGCCGTGCGCTGCTGCAGCGCCTCGCGCGCGTCCTCGGGGGTGATGGTGCCGCCGTTCACCAGCCGCGCCGCCGTTTCCAGGCCGTTGAGCGCCTGCCGCGCGTCGCCGCCGGAGGTGTGGACGATCAGCTCCTCCGCCTCGGGATCGAGCTCCAGCCGCCCGCCCAGCCCACGCTCGGGGTCCGCCAGCGCGCGGTGGAGGACGTCGCGCACGTCTTCGTCGCTCAGGGGGCGCAGGACGAGCACCTGGGAGCGCGAGAGGAGCGCCGGGTTGATCTCGAACGCGGGGTGCTCGGTGGTGGCGCCCACCAGCGTCACCAGGCCGCTCTCCATGGAGGGGAGGAGGAAGTCCTGCTGCCCCTTGTTGAGCCGGTGGATCTCGTCCACGAAGAGGAGCGTGCCGTCCCCTGCCTTCCGCCGCGCCTCGGCCTCCTTCACCACCTCGCGCAGCCGCGGGACACCCTCGCTGACGGCGTTGAACGGCACGAAGACGGCATCCGCGTCGCCCGCGATCACGCGCGCCAGCGTCGTCTTGCCGCTTCCCGGCGGGCCGTGGAGGATCAGGTTGGGGAGGTGCCCCGCCGCCAGCAGCTTGCGCAGGGTGCCGTCGGCGCCGGCCAGGTGCGGCTGGCCCACGATCTCGTCCAGCGTGCGTGGCCTCATCCGCTCGGCGAGCGGGGCGTCGGCGGCGGGCGCGGCGGGGCGGTTGCGGGGCTGCGGCGGGTCGTCGCCGAACATGTCGAACGAGTCGCTCATCAGTGCACCATCCCGTGCACCAGCTCGGAGGCGATCAGGTAGAGCCCCGCGCCGCCGAAGACGGCCAAGGCCAGCTTCCAGCTCCGCCCGCCCTGCACCTCGGGGATCAGGTTGGACGCGGCCACGTACAGCGTCACCCCCGCGCTCAGCGCCAGCCCGTAATCCGCCAGCACCGCGATGTACGAGGTGAGCAGCACTCCCAGGATGGTGGACGCGCCCAGCAGCGCCACACCCCCGATCGCCCGCCGCCGCGAGTTGCCGCTGGCGAGCATGATGGAGGCGACGGTGATCCCCTCCGGGATCTTGTGGAGGAGGATGGCGACGAAGACCAGCATCCCCAGCCACGCGCCGACCCCGAAGGCGCTGGCGATGGCCACCCCGTCGAAGAAGGTGTGGAGGAGGAGGCCGACCAGCGCCGTGATCCCCACCCAGCGCCCCACCATCTCGTGGTGGTGCGTCTCCTCGCCGAAGTGGAAGTGGGGAGTGACCACGTGCTGCGTGAGGTGCACCAGCAGGTAGCCGATGAGCACCGCGAGCGCGCCGCCCTTCCCCTCCAGCGCCTCGGGGAGCATCCCCACGAAGGCGGTGGCCAGCATGAAGCCGGCTCCGAAGGCGATCAGCATCCGCTGAGCCTCGGCGCTGCGCGGGCGGGCGGCGGTGATCAGGAGCCCACCGGCGAGGTTCGCCCCCGCCGCGGCGAGGGCGTACAGCAGAGCAGCGTTCAACGGCCTGGTTTCCGATGGAGAAGAGCAGTCTGGCGGCCCCGAATTGACCATGCGGCGGGGCCGGTGTCAAACTGCCGGGCTCACACGGAGACACGGAGACACAGAGAGGAGTCTAGGATTCGAGGATCACCACGGCGCCGGCGGTCTCGTCCGAGTGGGTCATCGTGAGGTGGATGCGGACGGTGCCGCGCGCCGCGGCGAGCTCCGCCGCGCGGCCGGCCAGGCGAAGCGTCGGGGCGCCGCCGGTGAGGGAGACGACCTCCACGTCCGTCCATTCGCCGCCGCGGCCCACGCCCGTGCCGAGCGCCTTGAAGAACGCCTCCTTGGCGGCGAAGCGCGCGGCGTACGACTCCGCCGGGTGCCTGCTTCCGGCGCAGCGGCGCGCCTCCGCGCCGGTGAAGAGGCGCCGCAGGGCGCGCTCCGGCCGCCGCTGGATCATCGCCCACACGCGGTCGATCCGCACCAGGTCCATTCCGAGTCCAACGATCATCGGCCTTGCGCGTGAGGCATGAGGGGTGCAACGTCCCCGCCGAAGATAGGCTGCGAGAGACGCTGGCTCAACGCCCGGCACGCCATTCGCACTGCGGCGGCCGGCCGGGCAGGGTTCGGCGCGCGATCCATCCCGAGCAACGAGGCGAACGCGGCGTGGCGAGAAATCCGTGGAAGGCCCGGGCCCGTCTCATGGGCACGGTGGCGGCTGCGATAACACTGGGCATCCTCGTGGGGTACCTCCTCCTGCAGGTGACCATCATGCGCTGGTCCAACCTCTGAGGCTGGCGCCCGCACGTACGTAGTTCCTGGTGTTTTCGATGAAGCGACTCCTTGCCTTACCGATGCTCGCCGCGGCACTCGCCTGCGGCGCTCCCTCACACGCGCAGTCATTCGCGCCCGCCGGCGCCGCCGAGGCATCCCCCGCCGTCGCCGAGCTGGGGCGCGACCTGCGCGCCATCCTGCGCGGCCCGGGGATGGGCGGCGCGCGGCACGGCGTGCTGGTGGTGTCGCTGGACCGCGGCGACACGCTCTTCTCGTGGAACGCGGACGCCCGCCTCACGCCGGCCTCCAACCTCAAGCTCTTCAGCACCGCCGCGGCGCTCCACTACCTGGGCGGCGATTTCCGCTGGTCCACCTACCTCCTCGCCGACGGCGAGGTGAGCGGCGGCGTGCTGCAGGGCGACCTCGTCCTCTTCGGCACGGGCGACCCCACGCTGGGGAGCGGCCGTTTCCCCGGCACCTCCCGCGCGCTGGACGCCCTCGCCGACTCGCTGCGCGCCCGTGGCGTGCGGCAGGTGGCGGGGAGCCTGGTGGCGGACGGCTCCTTCTTCGACCCGCGCCTGCGCGCCGAGGGGTGGACCCCGGACGACCTGCGCCAGTGGTACGGGGCCCCCGTCTCCGCGCTGGTCACGGCCGAGAACCTCGGCGGCGGCCGGCCGGTGGACGAGCCCGTGCGCGTGGCCGGGGAGCGCTTCCGCGCCGCGCTCTCCCGCGCCGGCATCCGCGTGCGCGGCGGGCTGCGCACGGTGCGCGAGCCCGCGGCGTCGCGCGCCGGCTTCCACGGTCCCGGCCCCACCGGCCGTGTGCTGGCCGTGCACCGCTCGCCCACGCTGGCCGAGGTGGTGCGCGTGACCAACCACGTGAGCCACAACCTGTTCGCGGACGAAGCGCTGAGGACCGTGGGCCGCGTGGCGGGCGGACAGGGCTCCTTCGCGGCCGGCGAGCGCGCCGTCGCGCAGATGCTGGCGGGGAGCGCCGCGCCGCGGATGCTGGACGGCTCCGGCCTCTCGCGCCTGGACCGCGCGAGCGCCCGCACCGTGATCGACCTCCTCGCCCGCATGTCCCGCTCGCCGGAGGGCGCCGCCTTCCGCGCCTCCCTCCCCGTCGCCGGGACGCAGGCCGGGCTGCGCCGCATGTTCGACACGGGCGCCGCCGGCAACCTGCGCGCGAAGACGGGCACCCTCGCCACCGTCTCCGCCCTCTCCGGCTACGTCACGGCCGCCAACGGCGAGCGCCTGGCCTTCAGCATCATCACCAACGACGTCGGCCAGACCTCCGCCGCCAAGGAAGCCGAGAACCGCTTCGGCGCACGCCTCGCGCGCTTCCGCCGATAAGAAGCTCACACAGAGACACAGAGGCACAGAGACGAATTCGTCTCCGTGCCTCTGTGTCTCTGTGTGAGCTGCGTTCTTTAGAGAAGCAGATCCGCGGGAATCCCCAGCAGGTCCCGGATCGACTCGATCTCGTCTCGTGACAGCTTGCGCTCGCCCCGAAAGAACTCGGCGGCTGACCCGCCGAGCAGCCGCTCCACATCCGCGCGCCGCATACCTTTCTGCTCGAGCATGAAGTCCACCACGTCCGCGGGGGTGCCGCCCTCGAGCTGGAAGTGGGCGCGCTCGTACGCCTCCGCGAGCACCGAGAGGAACTCCAGGCGCTCGTACTCTTCCGAGTACGGTGCGGGATCGAGGTCCAGCAAGCGCTCGATCTCGGCGATCGCCGCGTCGTACTCCCCTTCGGACCGCAGGACGTGCGGCTTCGTGAAATCCAGGATGTCGGACATCGGCGCCTCCCCGCTCGTGGTCAGAGCTTCCCGCTAGCCGTAAGACGGTCGTACTCGGCATGAGTAAGAACGTGCCGCACGTAGATGCGGCCGAGATCGTATCTCACGTCCACCACCAATCTGTACTTGTTGCCGCCGATGTTGAAGACCGTGCGCCATGCTCCAAGGAAGTCCGCGCTGCCAAAATCCTGCCTCACCTCGTGCGGAGAGGCGTAGCGGCGCGCTTCGACGACCGTGAGCCACGCGCGGAGCGAACGCTCGGCATCGGGGTGCAGGCTCCAGAACTCGCGCAGCTTCTTCGGCGAGATGACGTGCACGGGCCCTCAGATCATCCGCCGAGCGCCCACGAAGATGCGGCGCAGCTCGCGCTCGTAGTTGCGGCGGCCCATCATGTCGTTGCGGGCCACGCCGCCGTTGCCCAGGGAGGAGTGGATGATGCCGGAGCCACCCGTGGACATGGTGACGTGCGTGACGCGCCCCCCGGCGTCTTCGGCGAAGAAGAGGAGGTCGCCGGGGCGGAGGTTGGAGAAGTCCTCGCCGGGGTCCACTCGCAGGCCCGTCTTGGACTGCTGGTCGGAGTCGCGGGGGATGACGACGCCGTGGAGGCGGTGGACGGCCTGCACGAAGCCCGAGCAGTCGATCCCGCCCAGCGTGACGCCGCCCCACAGGTAGGGCGCGCCCAGCCAGCGCGCCGCCGTCTCGCACATCGCCTCGCCCACGGGCGGGAAGGAGATCGGGCGCAGCGCGGCGGGCACCAGGTCGCCGTGGGGGATGCCCATGCGGCCGTCGGGGAGGCGCACCAGGCCGTCCGGCTCGCGCACGACGCGGGCGCCCCAGGGGAGGAAGATGATGCGCTCCCCGTCGTGAGCCATCACCTCGGAGCCCAGGGAGATCCAGATCTCGCCCTCGCCGCCGAGCTCCCAGGCGCGCGCCTCCTGCTCGCCCTGCAGCGCCAGGTATCCCGCGTGGATCCACCCGATGTAGCCGTCGTACGAGCGGCACTGCATCCACCGGCCGCCGTGCCGCAGCACCACCAGCCGGTTGCCGAGCACCGTCTGCGAGATCTGCGTCTCGCGCACGGCGGGCCCGGAGAGCATCGGCGCGACGGCCGAGGTCACCAGGGCGTGCACCATCTCGTCGTGCGCCGTCTCGGGGAGGCGCTGCACCTCGTCGCGCACCTCGCGCCAGCCGGTGAGCCCGGCGATGCGCAGGCGGAGCTCGTCGGCGGCGGCGGCCTCGGAGGTGACGCCCACCAGCGCCACCGCGTCCCCGTCCACCTCCACGGAGACCTCGAACACGGCGGTGCGCGGGTCGGGCGCGAACTCCTCGCGCACGCGCTCCACCAGCTCGGTGGTCACGTCCACGGCGCTCCTCACCCGGCCTCCGGGCGCGAAATCACATCCATGACCACGGCGATGTCGTCCTCGGTGTTGTAGAGGTGCGGCGAGAGGCGGATGGCGCCCTCGCGCAGCACGCACGCCACGCCCGCGCGCGCGAGCGCCTGGAACGCGCGCTCGGCGTGCGGCGGTCGGAAGCAGAAGATCCCGCTGCGGTGCTCCGGGCGCAGGTCGCTCACGATCTCGGCCGAACCCGTCGCCCGCAGCCAGTGGACGAGCGGGTCCAGCAGCCCCAGCAGGTGCTCGCGGATGCGGGCGGGCCCCACCTCGTCCAGCAGCGTCATGGACTCGGTGAGCCCGGCGATGTCCTGGAAGGGGAGCGTCGCCACCTCGAAGCGGCGCGCCGTCTCCCAGAACTCGTACTTGTAGTCCAGGAGGCGGCTGTAGTCCAGCGTCCCGGCCATCGCCGTCCACCCCACCACCCGCGGCTCCAGTGTCGCCGCCAGCTCACGCCGCACGTAGGCGAACCCGGTGCCGAACGGGCCGCACAGCCACTTGTGCCCGCCGCAGGCGAGGATGTCCACCCCGGCGGCGCGCACGTCCACCGGCACCTGCCCCAGCGCCTGGATCGCATCCACCACGAAGAAGGTCCCCTGCTCGCCGCACGCGCGCCCGAAGCGCTCCAGCACCGCGTTGTACCCGGACGCGAACTGCACGGCGGAGAGGGCGAAGATCCCCACGTCGCCGCGCGCGATCTCGGCCAGGAGGCGCGCCTCGTCCGGCCGGCCGTGCTCGTCGGCGGGCACCAGGTCCACGGTGACGCCCGCGTTGCGCGCGAGCTGCATCCAGGGATACACGTTGGCCGGGAACTCGCGGTCGCTCAGCACCACGCGCTGCCCCGGCTTCAGCGGCAGGAGGTGCGCCGCCAGGTTGATGCCGAAGCTGGTGTTGGGGAGCAGCGCGATCTCGTCCGCGTCCGCGCCGATCATTCGAGCGGCGGCCTCGCGGGCGCGGGTGAGCAGCGGCTCGAAGTCGTCGCCGGTGAGGTGGTGCGCCGACGCGCGGCGGCGGTTGTAGGCGTCCACGGCGCGCACCGCGCGCTCGGGGAGGGGCGCAACGGAAGCGGCGTTGAGGTATGGCGCGCGCGCGGCGGTGGGAAATTCCCGCTCGCGAAGGGCGTGCACGTCGAACGGCGCCGGGGCGGTCTGCGCGGTTGGGGACAACGGGTCGGTCTCCTCGGGGGTGGAGGCGCAACGATATACGCTTGCACCCGCCGCGACAAGGCTCGGCGCGGGCACGCCCCCGCCACGCCGGTGTACCAGCGGGGTAGGAATCACGCAGCTTTCCGGCCATCCAGGCCGGTTCGATGAGCCACGCTCACCCGCCCCCGTATCCGTGAAGATCACCGCCATCCAGCCGCAGAAGAACCACGCGGAGCGCCTCAACGTGCACGTGGACGGCGCCTTCCGCTTCGCGCTCGCCGCCGAGATCGCCCTCGCCGAGCACCTCCGCGTGGGAGACGAGCTTTCCGAGGCGCGCATCGCGGAGCTGGAGGGGAGCGACGCGGCGTGGAAGGCGCGCGAGGCCGCCCTCGTCCTCCTCTCCTTCCGCCCGCGCACCGCGGCCGAGCTGCGCCGGCGCCTGCGCGAGAAGGGGTACGCGCCCGAGGTGGCGGACGCGTGCGTGGAGCGCCTGGGGGAGCTGGGGATGGTGGACGATTCGTCGTTCGCCGAGATGTTCGTGCGCGACCGCGTGCGCCTGAAGCCCAAGGGCAAGCGCCTCCTCGCCCAGGAGCTGCGCGTCCGCGGCGTGGAGGGCGAGATGGCGCAGGCCGCCATCGACGAGGTGATGGAGCGCGAGAGCTCCACCGAGACGGACCTCGCCCGCCAGGCCGCCGCCCGCTGGCGCCCCCGCCCCGGCGAGGAGCCGCAGGCCTCCCGCCGCCGCCTCTACGCCTACCTCGCGCGCCGCGGCTTCGGCGCGGAGGCCATCATGCCCGTGCTGGACGAGGCCCTGGCGCCGCCCGCCGAAGAGTTTTAAAAGCTATCTCACACGGAGGCACAGAGACACGGAGAAGAGACCGGCCATGAAGAAGCTCGGGTACGCGCTGCTGGGGCTCGTCGCGATCGTCTTGCTCGCGGCGGCGGGCGCGCGGTGGTACATCGGGCGCGCGGAGCCGGACCCGGAGCGCGGGGCGGCGCTGGCCGGGCTCGGCGCGCCCGTGGAGGTGTGGCGCGACTCGCTGGCCGTGCCCCACGTGTGGGCGCGCGGCGAGGCGGACCTGTTCCGCGCGATGGGCTACGTGCACGCGCAGGACCGGCTCTGGCAGATGGAGCTCTTCCGCCGCGTGGCCGACGGGCGCATGGCGGAGATCCTGGGCGACGACCTGGTGGACACCGACCGCTTCCTGCGCACCGTGGGGATGGGCCGCGCGGCGGCGGAGAACGAGCGCCTGCTGGATGCCTCCACGCGCGCCCTCCTGCAGGCGTACGCGGACGGGGTCAACGCCTGGATGCGCGAGAACCCGGGGCCGCTGCCACCCGAGTTCGTCGTCCTCCGCTTCCAGCCGGAGCCGTGGACGATCCGCAACACCCTTTCCATCGCCAAGATCATGGCCTGGGACCTGGCCGACTGGAACCTGGGCCTGGACCTGCAGCGCGCCGTGGACGCCGTGGGCCCGGAGCTCGGCCGCGACCTCTTCCCCGCCTACCCGGACTCCGGCGTCACCATCATGGAGGACGCGCCGGCCTCCGCCCGTCCCGCGCCCGCCGCGCCGCGCGTCTCGGGCGTCTCCCTTCCCACGATCCCGCCCCTCGCCGCCGCGCTGCTGGACGGCGTGTCGGCGGCGCGGGCGTCGAACGCGTGGGTGATCGGCGGGTCGCGTACGCGCTCGGGGAAGCCCATCCTCGCCAACGACATGCACCTGGCGCTGCGGGCGCCGTCGCTCTGGTACCTGGCGGCGCTTCACGGCGGCGGCTTCAACGTGGCGGGGATGACCCTTCCCGGCGTGCCGGTGGTGGTCGCGGGGCACAGCGACCGCGTGGCGTGGGGCTTCACCAACGCCATGGTGGACGACGTGGACTTCTTCATCGAACAGGTGGACCCGGCCGACGGCACGCGCTACCGCACGCCCGCCGGATCGGAGCCGTTCATCGTGCGCCACGACACCATCCGCGTGAAGGGCGCCGCGCCGGTGGTGCACCGTGTCCGCGCGAGCCGCCACGGCCCCATTCTCTCCGACGCGGAGAAGCGCTCCGGCGAACGGGTGATGGCGATGCGCTGGACGGCGCTCGATCCGTCGCGCGAGGTGGCCGCGTTCTTTGGGATGAACCGCGCGCGCTCCGCCGCCGAGTTCCTGGCGGCGATGGACGACTTCCGCACGCCCCACCAGAACGTCGTCTTCGCGGACGTGGACGGCGCGTTCGGCTACTGGATGGGCGGCCGCGTCCCCGTGAGGCGCGGCGGCGACGGCATCCTCCCCGTGCGCGGCTGGACGGACGAGGGCGAGTGGACGCGCTACCTGGAGATGGCGGAGCACCCGCACCTCCTCAACCCGCCGCGCGGCTACGTCGTCACGGCCAACAACCTGCAGGCGCACGGCCTCCCCACGAGGATCGGCAGCGAGTACGCCGATCCCGCCCGCGCCGCCCGCATCCGCGAGATGCTGCTCGCGGGCGGGCGCCTGACCGCCGCCGACGTGGCCCGCCAGCAGATGGACGTGCGCGACCTCTTCGCCCTCCGCCACCTCCCGCGCGCCGCGCACGCCGCCCGCCTCGCCGGCGACACCGCCGCCCAGCGCGCCCTCCAGTCGTGGGACGGCGCGGCCTCGCTGGACTCGCGCGCGGCGCCGCTCTTCTACGCCTGGCTCGACGCCCTCCGCAAGCGCGTGGGCGACGACGAGTTCCGCGGCCGGCCGGTCTACTTCACCCGCGCCACGCTGGGCCGCCTCCTGGAGCGAGGCGGCGGCGCGTGGGTGGACGACATCCGCACCCCACGGCGCGAGACGCTGGACGAGCTCTCCGCCGCCGCGCTGCGCGAGGCCGCGCGCAACGTCGCTGGCCGCACCTGGGGCGAGCTCCACATCACGCGCATGGAGCACCCGCTGGGCGTGGTCGGCGCGCTGGACCGCGCCTTCGGCCTCAACATCGGCCCCTTCCCTTCTCCGGGCTCGGCCAACACGGTCAACGCGCTGGGCCTGGGGCGTGGCCAGCTCCCCTACACCAACGGCTACGGTCCCAGCCAGCGCCACGTCGTGGACCTGGCCCGCGTGGACGACGAGGGCGGCTTCATCCTCCCCACGGGCCAGTCCGGCATCCCCACCTCCCGCCACTACCGCGACCAGACCCCCCTGTGGCGCGAGGGCCGTCTCTGGCGCATCCCCCTCGACCGCCGCAAGGCCGAAGCGCGCACCGTGGCGCGGCTCACGCTCAGGCCCAGGTAACGGATGGGCTCACACAGAGACACAGAGGCACGGAGATGAAGTCATCTCTGTGCCTCTGTGTCTCTGTGTGAGCC
>DASVSA010000446.1:0-2545 GCA_036388335.1 Longimicrobium sp.
CCTCCCGTGCTCGCCGCCGCCCGGGAAGCCCGCGAAACTTACGTGACGAGGGTTCCGTAGGAGTCGCAGTCCTGAACGACTCACCACGGAGGCAACAGTGAGAGATCCCGGCTTTGCGGCGCTGCTGAGCTTCTTCGTCCCCGGCATCGGGCAGATCTATAACGGCAAGATCCTGCGCGGCGTCTTCTGGCTGATCGTGACCCCCGGGATGTGGCTCGGCACGGGCGGCCTGCTCGGCTGGGTCGCCCACCTGATCTCCGCGTACACGGCCTACAACTACGCCAAGGCCCACCCCTACCGCTAGCAAACACGGAGGCACGGAGAACCACCTGTTCTCCGTGCCTCCGTGTCTCTGTGTGAGCCCCTTCTTCTATTCCAGCTCGGACTCCAGGTACGTGTACCCGGCGAGCCCGTCCACGTAGTCCGCGATGAAGGCGTTGGCCTGCGCGCGGGGCAGACGTGCGTTCGCCACCTTTTTCCGGAACGTGGACACCAGGTCCTGCGAGTTGAACTGCACGTAGTTCAGCACCTCGGTCACCGTGTCGCCGTGCACCAGGTCGCCCACCTCGTAGCCGCTCTCCGAGAGGTGGATGTGCACGGCGTTGGTGTCGCCGAACAGGTTGTGCAGGTCGCCCAGGATCTCCTGGTACGCGCCCGTCAGAAAGATCCCCAGGATGTACGGCTCGTCGTGGTGGAAGGCGTGAAGCTCCAGCGAGGGCTTCGCCTTACGCCATCCCACGAACTCGTCGATCTTGCCGTCCGAGTCGCAGGTGACGTCCTGCAGAGTGCCGCGCCGGTTCGGCTCCTCGCCCAGCCGGTGGATGGGCATGATGGGGAAGAGCTGGTCGATGGCCCACGAGTCCGGCAGCGACTGGAACAGCGAGAAGTTGCAGAAGTAGCGGTCGATGAGCACCGACTCCAGCTCGGGGAGGATGTCCTCGAACTCCTCGGGGTCCTTGCGCGCCTCGTCGGCCACGCGGTTCATGATGGCCAGCCAGTAGCGCTCCGCCGTGGCGCGCTCCCGCAGCGACAGCGTGCCGGTGTTGAAGAACACCTGCATCTGCTCCTTGGCGAACGACGCGTCGTGGTACACCTCGCGCGTGTTGCGGATGCCCACCTCCTTGTACGTAGCCGCCAGCTCCAGCACCAGGGGGTGCGAGTTCTCCTCGTCCACCGGGTCCGGGTCGCCGGCCACCTGCGTCTCCAGGTCCACCACGTTGATCAGCAGCAGGGCATGGTGGGCGGTAAGCGCCCGGCCGCTCTCGCTGATCACGTGAGGCATGGGCACCTCGTTCTCGCGGCACGCCTCCGCCAGCCCGTAGATGATGTCGTTGGCGTACTCCTGCACGCTGTAGTTGACGCTGGCCGACGAGGTGGAGCGCGAGCCGTCGTAGTCCACCCCCAGCCCGCCGCCCACGTCCACGTACTCCACCCCCACGCCCAGCTTGCGCAGCTCCACGTAGAAGCGCGCCACCTCCGTCATCCCCAGCTTGATGTTGCGGATGTCCGGGATCTGCGAGCCCAGGTGGAAGTGGATCAGCTTGAGCGTGTCCAGCCGCCCCGCCGCCTCCAGCTTGTCCAGCACGCGCACCACCTGCGACGAGTTGAGCCCGAACTTGCTCTTCTCGCCCGCCGTCTCGCTCCAGCGGCCCGAGCCGGTGGTGGTGAGCTTGATCCTCACGCCCAGCGTGGGGACCACTCCGATCTCGTCGGCCACGCGCAGCAGGGTCTCCACCTCGCTCAGCTTCTCGATGACGATGAGCACCTTGTGCCCCAGCTTCTGGCCCATCAGGGCCAGCCGCATGAACTCTTCGTCCTTGTAGCCGTTGCACACGATCAGGTGGTCCGAGCGCTCGGTGAGGGCCAGCACGGCCAGCAGCTCCGGCTTGCTCCCCACCTCCAGCCCCACCCCATGGCGCTCGCCGAAGCCGACGATCTCCTCCACCACGTGGCGCTGCTGGTTCACCTTGATGGGGTACACCGTGGTGTAGCCCCCTTCGTAGCCGAACTCCTGGATGGCGTGCCGGAAGCGCTCCGTGAGCGTCTCGATGCGGGTGCGCAGGATGTCCGAGAACCGCAGCAGGAGCGGAAGGCGCACTCCCTGCGCCTCCATGTCCATGGCGATCTCGAACAGGTCCAGCTCGCGCGTGGCTTCGCGCGTGGGGCGCACGGCGACGTGGCCCTTGTCGTTGATCTCGAAGTAACCGACCCCCCAGCCTTCCACGTTGTAGAGCTCGCGGGAGTCTTCGATCGTCCAGTTCTTGGCCAGGGCGGCCTCCCGATATCAGTTCGTTGTGTGTGCTTGTGGTTGCGGGGCAGCAATTTGGACCCTCGCGCCCCGTCGCGAAAGTACCCCCGCCCGGCTTGTCCGCGCCGGGGGGGGCCGCTAATTTCCGCGGCCCGGCCCCGCGCGCCCTTCAGCCGTCCCGCGCGGCCCTCCGCAACCGACGCACAGGCCCCGCTCCCATGTACCGCGCACCGGACTTCTCGCACCCGCGCTTCCAGTCCGCGCCCGACGCCCGCTTCCAGGCCGCGCCGGCCGACG
>DASVSA010000447.1:0-2167 GCA_036388335.1 Longimicrobium sp.
GCCCCAGCGCGAGCAGGTGGATGGTGACCGCCGCCAGGGGGATGACGACCAGCGACGGCAGCCCGTTCACGTCGCCGCGGGCCAGGTAGAGCAGGACGACCCAGTAGGCCAGCGCCTGCGCCCCGAGGAACAGCTGGCGCCTCGTGGGGACGCGCTCTTCCGGCCAGGGGCGCGCGAAGCAGGCCAGTGCCAGCAGGAGCGGGTACTCGTAGACGCGCGTAAAGAGGACGGGCGCCAGCAGCACGTTGAAGATCCCCCCCAGCACGCCGCCCACCGAGATCCACAGGTAGAACTCGGTGAGCCGCGCGGCCGGCGGGCGGCGGCGCGAGAGCTCGCCGTGGCACACCATGGCCGTGACGAAGAGCGCGCCCAGGTGGAGGGGCACGGCCAGGGTGGGCTCGCGCAGCCACCCCTGCAGCAGCATCATCACAGCGGCCGCCAGGAGCGAGGGCTGCACCCACACCATCCATTGGTGCGGCACCAGCGCGCGCGGCGCGAAGACGAGAGTGAAGCTGAGGAGGTAGAGCGCCAGCGGGGCCACCCACAGCAGCGGCACGGGGGTGAGGTCCGTCGTCACGTACGTCGTCACCCCCAGCAGCATGCTGGACGGGACGAAGGCGAGCCCCACCCAGATGGCCCGCTCCCTCATCGGCACCGGCGCGGCGGCGGCTTCGTGCGCCTCCGCGGGCCGGGCGCGCCACACCGCGAGCGCGCAGGCGGCCAGGAGCACGGCGAGCGCGCCGTATCCGAACGCCCACACGCGGCTCTGCTCGGCCAGGCGCAGGCTGGGCTCCATCAGCACCGGATAGCCCAGGAGGGCCAGCATGCTCCCCAGGTTGCTGGCGGCGTAGAGCCAGTAGGGATTCGCCGCGCCGGGGTGCCCGGTCTCCGAGAACCAGCGCTGGAGGATGGGCCCCGTGCCCGAGAGCACGAAGAAGGGGAGCCCCACCGTGGTGGCCATCAGCAGGAGCAGCCAGGCGATGGGCGACGCCTCGCCCTCCGGCGCGGCGCCGGCCACCGACACGGGGAGCACCACCGCCGCCCCGGCCATCAGCGCCAGGTGGAGCATGGCCTGCGCGCGCGGGGCAAGCCAGCGCGTGGTGAGGTGGGCGTACAGGTAGCCCCCCAGGAGCGCCGCCTGGAAGAAGAGCATGCAGGTGTTCCACACCGCCGGCGACCCGCCCAGCAGCGGAAGCACCATGCGGCTGAACACCGGCTGCACCAGGAAGAGCAGGAAGGCGCTGCAGAACACCGCGCACGCGTACACGGCCAGGACCACCGGCATCAAAACTCCTCAAAAGAAGGGTTCACACAGAGGCACAGAGGCACAGAGACGAACCGATCTCTGTGCCTCTGTGCCTCCGTGTGAGCAATGCTTTCAGCGGGCCAGGTCGCGCACCGCCGAAGCCATCATGCGCACGCGGGCCCCGTCACCGGCGCTCGCCGCGTCGCGGTCGAGCTGGGTGGCGAGCGCGGTGAGCGCCGTGCGGCGCGCGGCGCCCTGCAGCCCCTCGGCGCGGGTGAGCTCGCGCTCGACGGCGGCGTGCCGGGCGGCGGAGAGGCCGTTGCCGCGCTTGAGCTGGTCCAGGTAGGCGCGGGCCACCACGAAGCTGGCCGGCCACACGATCTTCTGCTGCAGCTGCGGGTTGAAGGTCTCCATCCGCACCAGCTTGGCCGCGTCGATCTCGTTCTGCGACAGGTGCTCGCTGGGCTTGAGCTGGAAGATGTCCAGGCCGCGGCCGATCTCCGAGGCGACGATCTGGCCGTTGAACCAGTAGGCCGACCAGAAACCGCCCAGCACCGCCTGCGTGGCGCTCATGGGCCCGCGGTCGAAGAAGGCGATCTCCACCGGCCGGGCGGGGTTGGTGAAGTCGAACACCGACACGCCGCCCTGGTACCACGCCTGCACCATGATGTCGCGCCCCGGCACCGGGATCAGCGAGCCGTTGTGCGCCACGCAGTTCTCCGCCGCCGTCTGCGGCGCCGGGAGCTTGTAGTAGCCGGCCAGCCGCATCTTGCGGTCGGTGAGGGTGAACAGCGCGTCGGCGCCCCACAGCGGGCGGTCCGTCGCGCGGCACCGCGCGCCCACGCCGCCGCCCCACTCGTCGCTGAACAGCAGCTTGCGGCCGTCGTTGCTGAACGTGGCGGAGTGCCAGTAGGCGAAGTT
>DASVSA010000448.1:0-4120 GCA_036388335.1 Longimicrobium sp.
TGCCCTGCCGCGCGCCGCGAACTCCGCGCGTCGCATCAATCCCGGTAGGGGCAGCCCCACGTGGCTGCCCGTGCCCTGCCGCGCGGGACGCCCTCCGTTCTGTCATCCTGAGGGAGCCGCCGCGCTGATCCTAACCACTGCGCCGAACTGTAGCGGCGAGCGAAGAATCTACCGCCCGGCACGCAGGGCTCAACCCGTCTGCCTTCCGTACGTAGAGCTTGCACTCCGCGCCACACTCGCGGCCGCGGTCAGAAAACCTGTGCGGCGCTTCGTTCAGGATGACAGAGAGGTGCGCGGCTCCGTCAGCCCCGAGGCCACCAGCGCACTCACGCACTAACGCACTCACGCACTTCCTCTCACGCCTGCGACGCGCGCTGCAGCCGGTCCCGCACGCCGGCCCATTCGGGCTCGTCGGGGACGCGCTCCACCAGGATACGATGGTACCCCTGAGCGTCCAGTTCGTGCAGCATGGCGTACAGGTTGGTGGCGTAGCCCGCGGCCTCGGGAGGCATGCGGACCACGTGGGCGCCGGGATAGTCGGCGTCGCTGTAGGCCAGGACGGCGGTCTTCTCGTCGTAGGTGCGGCCATCGATCCTCACCGGGAGGTAGGCGTCCAGGCCGGGGACGGCCTCCAGGAGGGCCACCAGGCCGCTCCGCTCCGGGTCGATGAGGCGCAGCTCGGCGCGCGGGGCGTAGTGGCGGTCCATCTGGCCGGGGGAGGGATGGGCGGCGCCGGGGCGCTCCCTCGCACCCTCGGCCATCAGCACCACGCCGATGACGGCCGAGATGTCTTCCTGGGTGATGGAGCCCGGGCGCAGGATGGTGGGCGTCTCGGAGGCCAGCGAGACCACCGTGGACTCGATCCCCACGGGGCAGGGGCCGCCGTCCACCACCACGTCCACCGCATCGCCCAGCGACCTCACCACGTGCTCGGCCGTGGTGGGCGAGACCTCGGTGGAGCGGTTGGCGCTGGGGGCCGCCAGCGGAAGGCCCGCCGCGGCCAGGAGCGCCTGCGCCACCGGGTGCGCCGGCACCCGCAGGGCCACGTTGGGGAGCCCCGCCGTGAGCGCGTCCAGGACGTGCGCGGCCTTGGGGAGGATCAGGGTGAGCGGGCCGGGCCAGAAGGCGTCCGCCAGCCGCGCCGCCGCCACCGGCCACTCGGCGGCCAGCTCGCGGGCGGCCTCGGTGCTGGCGGCGTGGACGATGAGCGGGTTGTACTCCGGGCGGCCCTTGGCGGCGAAGATGCGCGCCACGGCCTCCGGGTCGAGCGCGTTGGCGCCCAGCCCGTAGACGGTTTCGGTGGGAAACGCCACGAGGCCGCCGGCCCGCAGCGCCTCCACGGCGGGTGCGAGGTCGCCCGATTCGGGAGCGCCTGGGTCGATGGATAAGATCTTCATTCAGCGAAAGATGCCGGGGTCCGTGAAGCCGCTCGGGGTGCACCCCGTACGGCATGCGCTTTGCCTCTCCCGAACCACGGCGAACGTCGGCCCATGTGCGGCCAGCCGGGGGTGCGCGAGCGACCCCGGCACACCTCCAGACCGACGCTCAGCACCCCCGAAAGACCGGCGGAGACGCATAGCGCAAAAGGAGGGACCGATGTTCGTGATGTTCATGGCGGCGCTCTGGATCGTGATGTTCGTGGCCCCCGTGGTCCTGCTGGTGGCCCTGCTGCCGGCCGGGCGCGACTGTCCCCGGTGCGGCGGCGAGACGCTGTCCATACGCTCGGCGCTGCTGCGGCCGGTGCGCCGGTTCCTCAGCCAGCGCTGGTGCACCTCGTGCGGCTGGGAAGGGACCACGCGCAACCACCTCCACCCGCAGCCGCTCCCCGGCCTGGAGCTCGTCCGCGCCGAGAGCGACGAGGCCGACGACGACGCGGTGTGGCGGGGCGAGCAGCGCGACAACCCGCTGCGCTGACCGCGGGGAGCCTCCGCCGGCCTCCCCAAGGGCCACATCGACGATAGACCGATCAGCGCGGATGGAGCGGCACGCGGCCGCTCCACCCGCGTTTTCCGTTCCATGCGCAAAATAGGAACAGCAGGGCTCACACAGAGGCACGGAGACACAGAGAGTAACTCTCCTCCGTGTCTCTGCGCCTCTGTGTGAGCCCTGCCGTTCGAACGCACATTGATTCACCCCATCCCGCCGCCCACCACCACCCGCACCACGCGGTCCGGGTGGAAGCGCTCGCGCGCGATGCGCCGTACGTCGTCGGCCGTCACTGCCTGCACCGCGTCCGGGTAGCGCTCCCAGTAGTCGTGAACAAGGCCGTACGCCTCCAGCGTCCCCAGGCGGCTCGCCACCTGCCCCGGCGTCTCGAAGGCGCGGGGGAGGGAGAGGACCATGGCGTCCTTGGCGCGCCTCAGCTCGCCCTCGTCCACCGGCTCGTCGGCCATGCGCCTCATCTCGCGGAGCATCTCCTCCACGGCGGCGGCGGTCACCTCCACGTCCACCGCGGTGTGCGCCGTCCAGCCTCCGCGCGCCACGCCCGCCGCGAAGGCGGAGTTGGCGCCGTAGGTCCACCCCTTCTCCTCGCGCAGGTTGGCGCCCAGGCGGCCGGTGATGGTGCTGCCGCCCAGGATGTAGTTGGCGACGGCGCCGCGCACCCAGTCCGGCGAGCGCCGGTCGATCCCCAGCCCCGCGATGCGGATCTCGGACTGCGCGGCGTCTTCCCACTCCACCACGATCAGCTCCCCGGCGCGCGGCTCGGGGTCGGCCGGGTACTCCACCCGCGGCGCCTCGCCCGTCCACCCCGCGAACGCCGCCTCCAGCATCTCCCGCAGCGACCCCGGCTCGAAGTCGCCCGCCACCACCAGGTACGAGCCCACGGGCCGGTAGCGCCGCGCGTGGAACTCCACGAGCTGCTCGCGCGTCACGCCCGCGATCCCCTCCGCCGTGCCGAAAGAGGGGCGGCCGTACGGATGCTCCGGGCCGAAGACGGCGAGCGAGGTGCGGTCGTCGGCCACGTTCCCCGGCTCGTCCTCTCGCGCGACCAGCGCGTCGAGCGACTCGTTCCGGATCCGCTCCACCTCCGCGTCCGGGAAGGCGGGGCGGGTGATGACCTCGGCGAGAAGCTGGATCCCCTCCGCCAGCGTCTCGTGGAGGAGCACCGCCTCGGCCTCCGCGTAGTCGTGGCCCACGTGGGCGTGGAGGAGCGCGCCCAGGTAGTCGATGCGCGCGTTGAGCTCCTGGGCGGTGTGGAGCTCCGTCCCCTCGGTGAGGAGGTGGCCCACCATGGCGGCCGTGCCCGGCTGCTCGCGCGGCTCGGAGGCGGAGCCGGCGGGCACCACCAAGCGCAGCACCACCTGCGGGAGCTCGCCCATGCGCGCCGCCACCACGCGCAGCCCGTTGGACAGCTCGTAGCGCTCCGGCCGGGGGACGCGCGGCGCGGGAGGCGCGCCGATGGACGGGGCGGGGAGGAAGGCGGTGCTAGGCTGCATCCTGCACCTCCTCTTCCTCGTCCGGCAGCACGAAGAGGGTGACGCCGCGGGACTCGTCCAGGAAGTGGGCGGCCACGCGCTCCACGTCCGCCGCCGTGATCTCGTCGTACAGGGCGGCCACGACGTTGAGCGCGGCCGCCTCGCCCAGCACGGTGGCGGCGTAGGCAAGCGCGTCGGCGCGCTCCTCCACCGTGGCGAGCTGCGCTACGTGGTCGCGGCGCACCCGGCGGACGGCTCCGATCACCTCGTCCTCCGTCACGTCGCCGCGCGCCACCGCGTCCAGCACGTGGCGCACGGCGGCGTCCACGGTGTCCACGTCCACGCCCGAGCGGGCGGTGGCGACGATCCCAAAGATCCCGCACAGCGCCGTCGGGTAGAGGTACGTGTCCACGTCCTGCGCCAGCTGCCCCTCGCGCACCAGCGCCCGCTGCAGGCGCGAGCTCTCGCCGTCGGCCAGCAGGTAGGCGAGCACGTCCAGCGCCACCCAGTCGCGCGTGCCGTAGCCGGGCACCGCCCAGGCGCGGTAGCCGCGCGGGAAGGAGACGGCGTCCCCCATCTCCTCGCGCGCGCCCACCACCGGCAGCTCGCCGGCCGGCATCTCGGGGAGCGCGGGCCCGGCCGGCAGGTCGCCGAAGTACCGCTCCGCCAGCGCGAACGCGTCTTCGGGGGCGATGTCCCCCGCG
>DASVSA010000449.1:0-1708 GCA_036388335.1 Longimicrobium sp.
CGGTCGACGGCGTAGGCGGCGGGCTTGTTGCGCAGGTAGAACGTCTTCCACGCGTCGGACGCGGGGTCGAGGCCGGCCTGCACCTTGGCGCCGGCGTAGGTCGCGAACCCCTCCTTGAGCCACAGGTCGTCGAACCAGCGCATCGTCACCAGGTCGCCGAACCACTGGTGCGCGACTTCGGGGTAGATGGTCTGTTCGCGCCCCAGCCGCTGCGAAAGGGTGGGCGGCTCGCGGAAGACGAACTGCGCCTCGTTGTAGAAGATGGCGCCCACGTGCTCCATCCCGCCGAAGGGGAAGGCGGGGGCCAGGAGCGCGTCCATCTTGGCGAAGGGGAAGGGGACGCCGAAGTACCCCGCCAGCCACGCCGCAGCGCGCCGGTTGGAGTCCATCAGCGAGTCCGCGTCCACCTCGGCGCGGCGGCTGGCGCGGGCGTAGAGGGTGAGCCCGCCCGACTCCCACGTCGCCCACGGCCCCGCCGCGAAGGCGATCAGGTAGGTGGAGATGGGCTCGGTGGCCCCGAAGCGCCACGTTACCCCGCCAGCCGCCGTGTCGCGCCCCTCCAGCGCGCCGTTGGCGAGCACCTTCCACGCGGCGGGCGCGGTGATGCGCGTGCTCACGCGTGCCTTGAGGTCCGGCTGGTCGAAGCAGGGGAAGAGGGCGTTGGCGTCGGCCGGCACCAGCAGGGTGTAGAGGTAGCTGGCTCCATCCTTTGCGTCGTCCGCGCGGATGATGGGGGCGCCCGCCGGCGCGATGCGCGTGGTGAACTCCGCCTCCACCCGGTTGTCGCCCGCGCGCAGGTGCCGAGCGGGGATGCGCAGGTGCCCGGAGCGCCACTCGAAGTCCGCCACGTGCGCGCCGTTGGCCCGCACGGCGCGCAGGGCGGGCCCGCGGAAGTCCAGCACCAGGTCGCCCGCGCCCGGCGCCCGCTTCACATCCACCTCCACGCTCCCCCGCGCCGAGTCGCGCCCGGTTACGTCCAGCGCCAGCGCGTACCGCACGTCGGAAAGGGTGGCGGCGCGGCTCCGCGCCAGCTCCAGCGACACGCCGGCCTGCATCGGATCGGGGCTCATCTGGGCGTCCAGGGGCCGCGCGGCGGCCAGGAGCGCCAGCAGGGGCGCGGCGGCACGAAGGAGTCGCATGGGCGGGGTGCGGATGGCGCGGATCGCTCGGGAACGTTTGAAGGTAACGCCGCATCCCGCCCGCGCGACAGCGCCCCCTGACGCTTCCCTTACAACTCCCTTACCGCCCCGCCAACACTCGCTTACCGCGCCATCGCCGGGGCCCGGCGCCGCCCGCCTAGCTTCCGGAACGGATGGGGACGGGACCCGGCGCGCGGCCGGCTTCCCGCTCCCCGGGACACGGACGGGAGAGCACGGATGAACGTTGCGAGGTGGGTGGTTCTGCTGGCCCTGGTGCTCCTGCCGGCGGCGGCGCGGGCGCAGGTGGCGTCCGGCACCGACATCCTGCGGGGAAGGGTCACCAGCGATGGAGGGGCCCCCGTCGCCGGGGCGCAGGTGGAGGTTTGGGCGGCCGAAAGCGGGGTGAGGCGGAGCACGACCACCGGCGAAACGGGGTGGTACACCGTGGTGGTGCCCGACGGGGGCGGGCGCTATCGCCTGCGGGTCTCCCGGCTGGGGATGGACACGGTGGAGGTGGCCGTGGTGCGCAAGGGAGATGAAGAGGTGCTCACCCAGGACGTGGGGGTGCG
>DASVSA010000450.1:0-2982 GCA_036388335.1 Longimicrobium sp.
GCCGCGGGCGAGCTTCGCGATGGACATGACGGGTGCGGAGCGTGGGCTGATGGGGGAGCACACCGCGTACTGGAACGAGGCGATGGGCCGGGGCAACGTGGTGGCGTTCGGGCTGGTGGCGGACCCGGCGGGGGCGTACGGCGTCGGGATCGTGGAGTTCGAGAGCGAGGCGGACGTCCGCGCGTTCACCGACGGCGATCCTACTATCCGCTCGGGGCAGGGATTCGCGTTCGAGGTGCACCCGATGCCGCTGGGGGTGCTCCGCGCCTGATACGAAATCCCGTGGGCCGAGGCGGCTGGCACCGGCGCGCGCCGCATCCTCTCGCGGCGGGACAGAACCACCACCGTTGCTCTCGGATTCGGATGAGTGCCCTTTTGTCACACGGAGGCCCAGCGTGCCGCTAGTCCCGTTCGAGGAGTTCGTCATCGATTCGCCGCTGGCGCCCGAGCGGGCCGCCGCGGAGCTGGGGAGGCACGTGGTGCCCAGGCGCCGGTTCGGATTCGGGCGCGGGGCGGCCTGGTTCGAGGGGGAAGTCACCACGTCGGACTTCCAGATCCGGAGGATGATCGGGTACCAGAACGCGTTCCTGCCGCAGATCCAGGGCAGCTTCGAGCGGTCGATGGGCGGCACGCGGGTGAGCGGCACCATGCGGGTGCGGCCCTTCGTGGTGGTCTTCGTGGGGGTGTGGATGGTGGGGGTGCTCCTGATCCCCCTCGCCACCGTCGTCCTGCAGCCCGATCTTCATCCGCCGTCGCCCTTCATCACGGCGGCGATGGCCGCCGCGGTGTGGGCGCTGGGGTCGTGGGCGTTCGCCCGCGAGGCGCGCCTGGCCCGGCGGCGGCTCACCGAGATCCTCGACCGGCCGGAGCCGCGCTGACACGCATCCCTCGCTCCCGGCGCGGCGCCGCGGAGCCCCCACCCCTCCACCGGGCCACCCGCATGCGCTCATCCGCAAGCCGCGCCCTCGCCCTGCTGCTCCTCATCGCATCCACCGCCTGCACGCCGCCTGCGCGGGGGAGCAGCGGCCCGTCGGGGGCGGGGGTGGAGGCGGAGGCGCGCGCCTTCATGGACGCCTACGCGCGCGACCTGCTGGCCGGCAACCGCGCGGCCATCGCGGCCCGCTACGACCGGCGCGGCGCGTACTTCATGGGCAACGGGCAGAAGGACTTCCAGCCGTACGAGGCCATCGTGGCGCGGTACGGGGGCCCGCGCTGGAACCCGCCGGCGACGTTCGAGTGGCGCGACCTCTCGTTCGAGCCCGCGGGGCCGGACGCGGTGCTCGTGGCGGGGCGCTTCACGTGGGGCCGCCAGGGGAGGGCGCCCATGACGCTTTCGTACACCGGATTCCTCCACCGGCAGGACGGAGTGCTGCGCATCCGCCTGGAAGACGAATCCTTTGATCCGCGCGACATGCCGCCCCCGGCGCAGCGCGACACCACCGGCGGCTGAGGGCGGCGCGGAGTTCCCGGTGGCGGACTTCGTGCCGTGCCGGCCGCGGGATCGATGACCATTGGCCGAGGGGAGACATGGCCGAGAGCAAGAGGACGCGGGGAGCCTGCGCGTACTGCGGGCGCGAATTCACGCGTGCGGGAATGGCGCGGCACCTGGCCACGTGCAAAGAGCGCGCGGCGGCCATCCAGGCGGCGGACGGGCGGCCGGGCACGGCGGTGCCGCTGATCCACCTGCAGGTGCAGGACGCCTGGGGCGGAGACTTCTGGCTGCAGCTGGAGATGAGCGGCACCTCCACCCTCAAGGCGCTCGACAGCTACCTGCGCGCAATCTGGCTTGAGTGCTGCGGGCACATGAGCCAGTTCTCCGCCGGAGGCTGGCGCGGCGGCGAGCTCGGCATGGGCAGGAAGGCGGCCGCCGTCTTCGAGCCGGGAACGGAGATCGAGCATACCTACGACTTCGGAACGTCGTCGGTGACCCTGATCCGCGCCATCGCGGTGCGGGAGGGGAAGCCCACCACCCGGCACCCCATCGCCCTGATGGCGCGGAACGCGCAGCCCGTGTACCCGTGCCAGGAGTGCGGCGGCCCGGCGACCCGGCTCTGCGCGCAGTGCGTCTACGAAGACGAGCGCCACGGGACGCTCTGCGACGCGCACGCCCAGGACCACCCGCACGACGACTACGGCGAGCCGATGCCCCTGCTGAACTCGCCGCGTTCGGGGATGTGCGGGTACGACGGGCCCGCGGTGGCGCCGTACTGATCCGGCGCCCGCGCTCACTCTTCCGGGGGCTGAATGCCATCCACCACGCGCGTCTTCCTCGTCCGCCACGGGGCCACCATCCTCACGGCGGAGAACCGCTTCGCCGGCTCCATCGAGGTCCCCCTCTCGGACGAGGGGCGTGAGCAGGCGCGCAGGCTGGCGCTGCGCCTGGCGAGCGAGCGGGTGGCGGCCGTGTACGCGTCGCCGCTGGGGCGCGCGGCGGAGACGGCCCGCATCGCCGCCGAGCCGCACGGCCTTCCCGTGCACACGGACCCGCGGCTGCGCGAGATCTCGCACGGGCGCTGGGAGCAGATGACGCGCGAGGAGGTGGAGGAGCGCTTCGCGGACGAGGTGGCGTCGTGGGAGGCGGACCCGTACACCTTTGCCCCGCAGGGCGGCGAGACGGGGCTGGAGGTGACCGCGCGCGCCCTTCCCGCCGTGCTGGACCTGGTGCGCGCGCACCCCGGCGAGACGATCCTGGTGGTGTCGCACAAGGCCACCATCCGCCTGCTGCTGAGCTCGCTGCTGGGCTTCGACCCGCGCCGCTACCGCGACAACCTGGACCAGAGCCCCGCCGCGCTCAACATCGTGGACTTCCGCGGCACCACGCGCGCGCGCCTCACCCTTTTCAACGATACCTCGCACTACGAGCACGGCGGCCTCGCCATCCCCGGGATGCCCACCGACCGCCTCTCCAGCTGGTGGAACGAGGGGCAGGTGTCGTAGCCGCTGGGACGTCGTTGCTCTATCCGTGGCGCAGCATTAATATTC
>DASVSA010000451.1:0-1944 GCA_036388335.1 Longimicrobium sp.
CGCTGGCCAGCCAGGTCCTCACGCTGCGCGCGGCGGCGGCGTCCGCGTACACCTTGTTGTAAGCGGCGCGCGCGCGGGCCGAGCGCTCGTGCGCGTCTGGCTCCGCGCCCGTGGCCGCGGCCCACGACGCAAGGTTCGCCTCGCGCAGGAGGGGGGCGACCACCCCCTCCTGCGCATCGAGAAAGGCGCGGACCTCCGCCTCGGCCGTGGTCTCGCCCGGAGAGATCACCTCAGCTCCTCGTACAGCGCGGCGATGGCCTCCGCGCCCTGGTGGAAGTTGTCCACCGACATCCACTCGTTGGGCGCGTGCGCGTTCTCGCCCGGCAGCCCGAAGCCGATCAGCACCACCGGCGCCCCCAGCGTCTGCTGGAACGATTGCACGATGGGGATGGAGCCGCCCTCGCGGATCATCACCGGGTCCTTGCCGTAGGCGCGGGCCAGGGCGCGCTTCGCGGCGTCGAACACCCGCCCCTCCGGCTCCGCGAACCAGGGCTGCCCGCCGTGAAGCGCCTCCACCTCCACCGTCACCCCCTCGGGCGCCAGCGACTTCACGTGGTCGATGAAGATGCGCTCGATCTCCTTGTAGTCCTGGTCGGGCACCAGGCGCATGGACACCTTGGCCATGGCGCGCGCCGGGAGCACCGTCTTGGCGCCCTCGCCCGTGTAGCCGGAGAGGAGGCCGTTGACGTCCAGCGTAGGCCGCGCCCAGATCCGCTCCACCGATCCGTAGCCCTGCTCGCCCCCCAGCGCCGGCGCGCCGACCTCCTCGCGCAGCCCCTCCTCCTGGAAGGGAAG
The DNA here is from genome assembly GCA_036388335.1 of Longimicrobium sp. Classification (GTDB taxonomy): domain Bacteria; phylum Gemmatimonadota; class Gemmatimonadetes; order Longimicrobiales; family Longimicrobiaceae; genus Longimicrobium. The sequence goes on from DASVSA010000451.1 coordinate 796, forward strand.
GGCGGCGATGGCGTCGCGCTGCTCCTGCGTGAGCTCGCGCACCCGGTCGTAGAAGCCCGGGATGGCGATGCGCCCCTGCTCGTCGTGCAGTTGCGAGAGGATGCGGGCCAGGACGAGCGCCGGGTTCACCACCGCGCCGCCGTACGCGCCGGAGTGGAGGTCGGTGGAGGGCCCCTGCACGCGCACCTCCATGTACGCCAGCCCGCGCAGCCCCACCGTGATGGACGGGAGCCCCGGGGCGAACATGGTGGTGTCCGAGATCATCACCGCGTCGCAGCGCAGCCGCTCCACGTGCTCCTGGAGGAACGCGCCCAGGTTCGGCGAGCCGACCTCCTCCTCGCCCTCGACGAGGAAGACGACGTTGACGGGGAGCGAGCCGTTCTCGGCCAGGTGCGCCTCCACGGCCTTGAGGTGCAGGTACACCTGCCCCTTGTCGTCCACCGAGCCGCGGGCGTAGATGCGGCCGTCCCTGACCACCGGCTCGAACGGGGGCGAGTTCCACTCGTCCAGCGGCTCGGGCGGCTGCACGTCGTAGTGGCCGTACACCAGCAGGGTGGGCGCGCCCTCGGGGGCGCCGCGCCACTCGCCCACCACCACGGGATTGCCGGGGGTGGGCACCACGTCCACCGTCTGCAGGCCCACGGCGCGCATGCGCCCGGCCAGCCACTCGGCGGCGCGGGCGGTGTCGTCCCGGTGCTCGGACTTGGCGCTGATGCTGGGGATGCGGAGCCACTCGTTGAGCTCTTCCAGGCTGCGGTCGCGGTTGCTCTGCAGGTAGTCGGAAACGGCCATCGTCGTTGCGCTCGGGTTGTCGGGTTGAGGTGCCCTCCCGCGGGGAGACCGGCGAATATAGTGCCCGCGCGCTGCTTCGCCACCGGGCGCGTGCCTTGCACCGTTGCCACGTCACCCGACAACTGGAGGTGGACGATGGTCGCAGGCCCCGATCCCAACCGCTGGACCGAAGTGGACCCCCAGGCCCCCGACGGCGGCGTGGGCAACCCCAAGACCACGCGCCTGGGCGCACCCTCGTGGCTGAGCGCGTTACTCGCCGTGGTGCTCCTGGCCGTGGTCGCGGGCTTCCTGATCTTTTGAATCACACAGAGACACAGAGGCACAGAGACGACTTCATCTCTGTGCCTCTGTGTCTCT
>DASVSA010000452.1:0-11079 GCA_036388335.1 Longimicrobium sp.
AGACCCGGAAAGATCAGCATGGCGTGCCCGATCAGGCTCGCGAAGAACCAGAGCAGCCCGCGGCCTGCCTGCCCCTTGTAAAGCTGGCCGAGCCCGGGGAGGAAGAAGCTCAGGACCGCCGCGATGCCTCCACTCGGACCCTGGCGCTGGACGTAGACGACCTGCGGCTGCGCCGGCGGTTGCGGCTCCCAATGCCGCGCGTTGAGCGGGGGCGGCTCAGTGGATGGATTGGGAACGCCGCATGAGGGGCACGCGGTCGCTTCGCTGCTGACCTGGTGGCCGCATTCGCGGCAGGGGGAGAGCGGCATCAGAACCAAGGGGTACGGGTGGGGGCTCGTGCGTCCAGAAACGAGCCGTCACGGGATCATTGCGCGAGGCGGATGGTCAACGCGGTTCTCTTCATCTACGACCGCCGAGCAGGTCGCGTCCTGCCGCCTTCTTCCCCGCCCTACCCTGGTCGGCCTTGCCGCCGCGGTTTCTCGGCTCCCGCAGCATGGGGCGAGCAGATTCCGCGGCCGGCGCCACTTCCGCGTTGTACAGGCGTATGGCCCTCCGGCCCATTCTGGCGGAACGGCTGCTGCGCGGGCGGGAGCAGAGCGCGCGGCGGCCGCGCCGGATCCCAGCGGAGACGGGGGCCGAGCTGCGCCCACAGCATCGAAACGGGATCGGGGAGCACCGGCTGATGCTCCCCGATCCCATTTTCGCCCACCCGGGCGCGGACCCTGCGCCGCCTGGCCCCGCGCGTGCGGCCCTGATCCGCGTCACCGATTCACCTGCCCGGGTGGTGTTCCGCTCTGCCGCGAGCAAAGCTGATCGCGAAATCGAGCAAGCCCCAGGTGAGCAGGAACGCGATGGATTCCAGGAGGAAGCTGTGGAACTTGTAGAAGAGCTCGGCGATCACCAGGGAAAGGGCCAGCACCGGCAGCTGCTGCACCAGCAGTTCCCGGAGCGTCAGAGAGCGGATCATGGAGTACATGCGACCTCTCCGTCATGGCGTTTGCGGGATAGAGCCGGCACCGGCCCTACGACGAGAATCGGACCACGCGCGGCTCGACGAAGTCCTGCGTATCGCCGCCCTGCAGCGTGCACCCTACCGCGATCCAGTTCCTGGGATCGAGCGTATCGGGACGACAGGTCAGGTAATCACCCCACTTGGTGTCGGAGGGGCCGTGGGTGCCGTCCCGCGTACCGGCCAGCGCCCAGCGCTTCGCGGCGAAGTCCCAGGCGCCCACGGCGTGCCCCGGCAGCCGGTTTCCACCTCCGCGGTAGAGCGTGATCCCCACCTCCCCGTTCGCGTTGGGGGATGCGTCCGGATACGCGTAGGCGTAGTCGGTATTCCAGATGTCCGGCTCGGCCACCACCTTCATCGTGCTCTCGTCCAGGTGTACGGCCCGCACGTACGGAAACGGGCGTGTGGAGCCCCTGCGATTGGCCGTCCACATGAACCCGAGCTGTCCCTGCGCCACCCACCCGGCGGTGATGCGCGGGTCGCAGCGGGTCAGCCAGTCGTTCCCGTCGGGCCCCGGGGCACTGTACCTTCCACCCGCCCAGGCCGAGACCGGGACTCTGACATCGCTGACCGCGGTAGCGCTTTCCGGCCACCTGAACACGCGTATCGCCGACCCGCCGGCCTGGCTCGCGAAGTACATCGTGTCGCGAGCCCCCTGCGTGCAGCGCAGCGATCCCGCCTCCCGCGTCATGAAAAAGTCGTAATCCAGCCGTGCGCCGGCCTGGAGTGCATCGAGAGGAATGCGGAAGACCACCGCCCGCGTCCATTCGTTTCCGCCGACGGTGAATACGTTGCTGGAGACGTACAGGAACCGGTCCGAAAGAGCGGCGTGATTGTAATCGAACCATTCTCCCGTCCAGGCGGGGTTGGTGGCGTCCGGGCTCAGGTCCCACCAGTGCCACCCGCTGTTCCCGAATGCCCCGTCGGAAGTGACCGCGACCCTCAGGGTGTTGCGCTTTTCGTCCTTGATGTACTGCAGCAGCCAGACGGTGATCTGGCGGGAGGGGACGTGAATGAGGGTCTGGTCGCAGCAGAAGCCGAGGTTCGCCGGCGGGAGCGTGGCGGCGGGGCTCACGAAGCGCCACGTGCCCCCGCCATCCGTCGAACGGGATGCGTACCAGTTGCCCGTCACGAACATCCCGGACGCGGTATTCGCCACGCTGGGCTCCCCCACGGTCGAGGTCTGACCCCCGGTTCCCGCTCTGGAAACCGGCGCGTTCTGAATCAGGGTGATCGTAGCCACGATATCCTCTCCAGGTTGAGGGCACTCACGGACGATCTTGTGCTCAGTCCACGGTCTCCGGCGGATCGGCACATTCGGTGGGAGGTACGTCGGAGGGCTGCGAAGGTGCTTCCTCGGCGGCGGCGGACGGGCCGCGCACCGACTCCGTCCGAAGCTCCGGGCCAGCGGGCTTCCGGCGAGTGGATATCCGCTCCTGGCGAAGCGCTAGCTGCTCCGGAGTCAATCGATCCGGTGCATTCGCCAGCGCGCCGCGCAGCGCCGGCGTGATCCTTCTCGCCTCGCCCGCGGACGCTCTGCCGGTCGGGGTAGGATCTTCGTCCGCCCGGGCCCCACCCACAGCTGAATCATCGGACATGTGGACACCTCCCATTCAGGTTCCGAAGCTCATCCAGACCCCCTGCCGACATATATAGTCACCAATGATTTAAGATGCCATCAGCGCGTTTCTCCCATCCCGCGGGACACGACGCTGGCGAACACCAATATCGGCGGGGCGCAGTTTCTGCCTGCGTCGGCGGCGGCGGAAGGACACCGCCGGTGCTCCCCTTCTGTCGTCGGCGCTCTCCCGGTGCCCGCGCCCTCAGAACTGGCCGTGGAAGGCGCCCACGAACAGGCTCACGTGAACGGCGTCGCGCTCGGAGTCCCATCCCACGCTGACCCCGCCATCGTCGCCTCCTAACCTGTATGTCTGGGTGAGCCTCACGACCGCTTACGGAAGAGATGGACAGGGACGCCGATTTTCCCGGCCGCTCAACTTCTTCGACCCACACCGTGTCCGGGAGCGGCGCCACCGAGGCGTTCCCATGTGACCCGCGTGCCGAGAGTCGGTGATGTCGCCGGCACAGCGGGTACGAGACGCTGCCGGCCGGGGGGCGCCAAGATCGCCCACTTCTGCAGCACGTGGGGTCCCAGATCCTGCAGCATGAAGATCACCCAGGACGTGCGCGACTACGCTGCCGAGCAGGCCGCGGAGGCTGGGATGGCGGAGTAGTCGGTGGAGTTCCGGGGGAAGGGTAGCGAGGTGTACCTGCCCGTGGCTGCGCTAGCCGCAGAAGCGGAGGAGCCGGTCGCGGCGGATTGAGATGAGTTGACGCGTCCCGGTGCAGCTCTTCTGACCCGCACCGGGATGCCTCAGAGGCTCCCGGCCACCTTGGCCTCATACCCCTTCCGATCGAGCGGACAGTCCACCAGGTCTAGAAAGTCTTTACGGGACACGTGGCACTGCTTCGCCATCTGCCCGAGCAGCCAATCGTCCAGATCCTTGCCGCTGTGGCTCGTCTTCGTGCGAATCTTGGACTTGAGGCCTGCTTCCGTGTGATAGACGAAGTAGCGGTGGTGTGTGTCGGATTCGCGGAAGCCTTTCCGCACGAGTGCCGCTTCCACCTCACTCTGCTTACGCGTCATCGTCCTGCACCACGAGCCGGTGACGAAGTGTCTCGCCGAGGAGAGCCGCACCTTCGGTAAGGGACGCCGCGTCCGCTTCCGCGTATTCCAGCCACATCATCTCGAGCTGTTCGAGGAGGTCCACGAGCAGGTCGGCACGCGTGTGGGCAAAAACGTGAATATCCAGTTCTGGATCACGCACCACCAGCAACTGCCCGCCTTCATCCAGCTCGATGCGGAAGGAGGCTGGGCCCGCGCGGAAACGCAGCCGCCGCTGCCTTCCCACCACCGAATCCAGCACGATCGGGGAGACGTCGAGTTCCTGGATCTCGAATACGTCTGTCAACCGGAGAGGAAGGTTCTGCTCGTCTAGCTCCACGAGTCCCGTGACCCTGATCAGCCCACGGCGGTTCTCCAGCAGCATTTCCTCGGCATCTGGACGGTACTCGCATTCCAACCGGCGCTGCGTAGGGTGATGCCTTATGCTTAGCTTGTGCTCCGCGAAATCGATTCTCACCAGCTCGCCCGTAACGGTGACCGGCGAAGCGACCGCTTCCACGGGGCTGCGCGACACCCGCTGGAACTCGCGCAGCACCCGAACCCGGCCCGGATCGAACCGGGCCGTGCGATCCTTTCCCTTCTGGAGGTCGACTACCCAGCCGGCGTCCGGGTCGGGGAGCATTGCGACGAACTCGTCGATGACGCGGCTCCTGATCGCGGCATCGGGGACAATCGCCCGCACCGAATTCCACTCCCCCTCGCTGAGCGCCGTCCCGATCTGCTGGAACCGGTCCAGCACCTTGACCCCCAGCACGGCATCGAAGAGGCCGTCGGCAGTCGTGAGCTGCACAGGCTGAACATAGCTCCCAGGCGCAGGAACGCCGCACTCCAGTACGAACTGCGCGGCAAGCTCGGCCGGGATTCGCGCGCGCTGGCGGATCTCGCGGCCCGCTGCCGAGATGGCGAGCAGGTGCACCGCACGCTGGGCGTGCACCAGGGCGTCAGCGAGAACCCTCGCAGGCACCCGCTCCGCCTCTGGGGCGTCTGCTTCGAAGAAGCGGAACGCCAGTCCAGCGGTAGCTTCATCCATTGGATCCCCGGGACGAGAATTGTCCAGTCCGGCCTCACGTTAGCAGGTTGCCAGCCCCGACGAAAGCCCGTCATTACTGGGCGGTTCGGACCCGAACGACGCCGGTCCAAACGCGCCATCGGAGTGTACTGATGGGAGCACGGGAGCGATTGGGCAGTCCGCCGCCTATGCCTTGCCGTTCTTGGCGATCCGTGCTTTTTTATCTCGGATGTTCCGCGTCTGTCTCCTTCTGAGCGATCCCCACAGCAGCTACTGGGCACGTGTCTACAGAGCAGGATTTTCTCAACGAGCTCGACAAGAAGCTCTGGACGTCAGCGAACAAGCTCCTTCCCTCGCTGGATGCTGCCGTCTACAAGCACGTCATCCTCGGGCTCGTGTTCCTGAAGTACGTCAGCGACGCTTTCGACGCGCGCCAGGAGGAGTTGCGGCAGCAGTTCACGGACCACGAGGACGACTACTACCTGCCCCGCGACGACTACGGCAACGAGGCGGAGTGGCAGGAGGCTGTGGCCGCCGAGCTGGAACAGCGCGACTACTACGCCGAGAAAAACGTGTTCTGGGTTCCGGTGGAGGCGCGCTGGCAGTCGCTACGCGATTCCGCGAAGCTGGCGGCGGGCGCGAACCTCCCTTGGACGACGGCGGACGGCAAGCAGGAGACCATGCGCTCGGTAGGCTGGCTGCTCGACAACGCGATGGAGGCCATCGAGCGCGAGAACCCGAAGCTGAAGAACGTCCTGAACAAGGACTACGCCCGCCTGCAGGTGGACGGGCACAAGCTGGGAGAGCTCATCGACCTGTTCAGCGACGCCAACTTCCACGCAAAGGAGCACAACGGAAAGCCGCTGAACCTGAAGGGCAAGGACATTCTCGGTCACGTGTACGAGTACTTCCTGGGGCAGTTCGCGCTGGCGGAGGGCAAGAAAGGCGGCCAGTACTACACGCCCAAGACCATCGTTTCGCTGATCGTGCGCATGCTGCGCCCGTTCCGTGGTCGCGTGTACGATCCGGCAATGGGCTCCGGCGGGTTCTTCGTGCAGAGCGAGGAGTTGGTGGAGGAGTTCGGCGGAAGGCTGGGGCAGATCTCCGTCTATGGGCAGGAGAGCAACCCCACCACCTGGCGGCTGGCGGCCATGAACATGGCCCTCCGAGGAATAGAATTCGACTTCGGCAAGGGCCCGGCGGACTCATTCACGGCAGACCAGCACCCGGACCTACGCGCCGACTTCGTGATGGCCAATCCGCCCTTCAACATGAAGGAGTGGTGGAACGCCAACTTGGAGAACGATCCACGCTGGCAGTACGGCACACCTCCGCAGAACAACGCGAACTTTGCGTGGATTCAGCACATGCTCTACCACTTGGCGCCGACAGGCAGCATGGCGCTCTTGCTAGCCAACGGATCAATGAGCAGCGCCGCAGGCGGTGAGGCCGAGATCCGACGAGCGCTAGTGGAGTATGATCTCGTGGAGTGCATGCTGGCCCTTCCTGGCCAACTCTTCACGAACACCCAGATCCCTGCCTGCGTGTGGCTCCTGACCCGTACGAAGACCGCACGCGAAACGGACGGCCGTAAGCTCGTTACGCGGCAGAGGCGATTCCTCTTCATCGACGCCCGCGAAATGGGCTACATGAAAGATCGCGTTCTGCGTGACTTTAGCCGTGAAGACATCCATCGTATCACTGACACTTTCCACGCATGGCAGCAGGGGGATAGGTACGAGGACGTTCCTGGCTTCTGCAAGAGTGCTACTCTGGAGGAAGTGCGCGCTCGCGACCACGTGCTCACGCCAGGCCGCTACGTCGGGGCCGCAGATGCAGAGGACGACGGGGAGCCGTTCTCGGAAACTATGGCAAGGCTGACAGCAGTTTTGAACGAGCAGTTCGAGGAAGGAGACCGGCTTCAGCAGCAACTTAAAGAGAGCTTCGCAAGGTTCGGGTATGCGCGATAACGTTATCGGGCCGCTTGGGCCCATTCCTTCTGGGTGGTCGCTAGAGCCGCTTAGGAGAATTACTACAAAGATTGGGTCGGGCGCAACCCCACGCGGGGGAGAGAGCGTTTACTTGGTTCAGCGGCAGCAGTTTGCGTTTGTGCGAAGCCAGAATGTGCTCGATTATGCGTTTGATACAAAGGACATCCGATATGTATCACACGCACATGCAAGGGCCTTAAAAGGAGTCCATCTACAGTCTGGTGATTTACTGCTTAACATCACTGGCGACGGCGTGACATTCGGTAGGTGCTGCATCATTCCAGATTCGATTTTACCAGCTGCTGTGAATCAGCACGTGGCGATCATCCGGGTGGATCCGTCGATCTGCAGACCTGGATACCTACTCGCGTATTTGTGCCACCCGCGTGTGAAAGAATACATCGGAAGTTTCAATGCAGGAGGAAGCCGACGAGCGATCACGAAAGGACACATTGAATCCTTCTTGATCGCGCTGCCTCCTCTTGAGGTGCAAAAGGAGATAGAAAGAACTCTCAACCTCCTGTTAGGTAAGATTGCCCTGAATCGAGAGCAAAATCGAACGATGGAACGTATCGCCCACGCAATCTTTCGTGCGTGGTTCGTCGATTTCCTCCCCATCCGGGCAAAGATTGCTGCTCGCGCCGAAGGAGGTGAACCGATTCGCGCAGCCATGTGTGCGATAAGCGGAAAGCGCGGTCATGAAATTGACGATCTTTCAGATGAGTCACACAAGAGACTTGAGGTAATGGCCAAGCAGTTCTCCGATGATTTCGTGAATTCAGATGCGGGGGAGATTCCCCGTTCCTGGCAAGTGATCCCGTTGGGGAACCTCACAACCTACCTGAGTCGCGGTGTTTCTCCGAAGTATACTGACGGTGCGGGCATACTCGTTCTCAACCAGCGGTGCATTCGCGAAAACGTCATCGACATCACTAAAGCCCGGCGGCACGACGTGACTGCACGCAGCATCAGCGGTCGAGAATTGTGCGTCGGGGACGTTCTCGTGAATTCTACCGGCATCGGCACATTGGGGCGAGTCGCCCAAGTGATGGACATGCATGAGCCTACAATTGTTGATTCCCACGTGACCGTTGTTCGCAGTGGGCCCGCAGTAACATGGAATTATCTTGGTCTCGAACTCGCACGTCGTCAGGATGAGATTGAGCAACTCGGAGAGGGGTCCACGGGACAAACGGAATTGAGCCGAGCGAAACTCGCAGGGCTCATGATCATTGCCCCACCGCGTGAGATCTTATCACATTTCGATGCCTTGACCGTGCCATTGCGTCAGCGTATCTCAACTAATCTCCGTGAAAACCAAACGTTGGCGGAAATCCGTGACACGCTGTTACCAAGACTGATCTCAGGTCAAATCTCATTGGAACACGTGGTATAAAGGAGCGGACGATGGAATTTCTCCGCTCTGTCTATCATGACGAGCTAAACAGCGAAGGCGACGTCAGTATCGTCGGATCTGTATTCCAGCGTAGCCGCATACTTTCGGAGCTTGAACCTGATACGTACAAGCTCTCGTTCGATGAGTGGTTGGTGCAGCGCAAGTATCGATTGTTTGAGCGTTGCGAAGACATTCTCGCCGGATACAGCAACGCAGATCGCTTTGCAGCACTCAAGCGCGCGTATCAAAACGGGACATTGGTACCGTTCATCGGTGCCGGCATGTCGATGCCCAGCGGGTATCCCGATTGGACGTCTTACCTCTGGAGCGTTCAGGCGGACTCACACGTCGAGGAGGGTGAATTGGATGTACTCCTGAGAAAGGGTGACTACGAAGGCGCTGCGCAGGCGCTGTACAGCGATATGGGGTCAAATCTTTTCTCCGAGCACTTACAGGCCCGTTTCGGATTAGATAATGAGATTTGTGGGCCCGTACAATGGCTACCTGTTCTCTTCCCTGATTCGCACGTAGTTACCACAAACTTTGATATGGTTCTTGAACGGGTGTTCGCCCGATCCAACCAAGGCTTCGACCGCGTGGTGCTCGGCAACGCACTGCCCGAGGCTGTTCGCTTGGTTACCGAAGGCAGCCGACTGCTGATCAAAATGCACGGTAGTTGCGAAGCGACCGCTGATCGTGTTCTGCTATCGACGGAATACGAGCGTGTGTATGCCGACGTGGGCGCCGTGAAGCGATTCTTTTCTCGTTTCATATTCGGTCGCTCGCTGCTGTTTCTCGGGTGTCGCCTCACCATTGATCGGTCTCTACGCGCGATGCAGGAGGTTGTCGCGGAGGAAGGCGGCGCGAACCTTCCAAGGCACTACGCTTTTCTCGAACTCGCTGACGATATCGATCGCGTCGCACGTACAAAGGAACTCGCCGCTTCGAATATATTTCCGATCTGGTATCCCGCCGGCGAGCACGATGAATCCATCGAAGCTCTGCTGGTGGCGCTCCTGGACGCGTGATCCGTCGATCGATAACGCCGGGGTCGGACCTGACACCTTGGCTTTGAGCTTACCGCCCCCACATGATGACCGAGCACGAACTCGAGCAACTCTGTCTCCAATGGTTCCGTGACGCCGGGTGGCAGACGGCGCACGGTCCAAATGTGACGCCAGACAGCGATGCCCCCGAACGCAACGACTTTCGCGAGGTGGTGCTGCAGGGCCGATTGCACCGCGCGCTTGCTCGCATTACGCCCCACCTTCCCGACGCAGCAATCGAACAGGCCGTGCATGCCGCGGCCCACGTAAGCCATCCTCTGCTTATCGAGCGCAACCGGCTCTTCCACCGCTTGCTCCTGGACGGTGTGCCGGTGGAGTTCACCGACCGCGACCGCAAGCGCACGGACCTGGCGCGCCTGATCGACTTCGAGGACCCGGCGCGCAACGACTTCCTGGTCGTGAGCCAGTTCACGGTAAAGGGCACCAAGCAGCTGCGCCGCCCGGACCTGGTGGTGTTCGTGAATGGGCTGCCGCTGGCGGTGGTTGAGCTCAAGAACCCCGCGGACGAGAACACCGACGTCTGGGACGCGTTCAACCAGGTCCAGACCTACAAGGACGAGCTTCCCGATCTCTTCACGACCAACGAGGCACTGGTCGTGAGCGATGGTGTGACCGCGCGTATCGGTTCGCTGAGCGCCGATCCAGAGCGGATGCTCCCGTGGCGCACCATGCGGCACGAACGCGACCGCCCGCTGTTGCAGTTCGAGCTGGAGACGCTGATCCGTGGCTTCTTTGAGCCGGAGATGTTCCTGGACTACGTCAGGCACTTCGTCCTGTTCGAGCAGGACGGCGGCACACTCATTAAAAAGATCGCGGGCTACCACCAGTTCCACGCCGCGCGAGAGGCGGTGCGGGCCACCGTCGTCGCCACGGCCTCGCCCGCGTCGGGCGTGGAGGTATACGAGCCGATCTGGGTGCGAGACCACGAGGTCCTGCCCGGCTCCCACAAGGCGGGTGTCGTGTGGCACACGCAGGGCTCGGGCAAGAGCATCACGATGGCGTTCTACGTGGGCAAGCTGCTGCAGCAGCCTGAGATGCGGAATCCCACCGTGGTGGTGGTAACGGACCGCAACGACCTGGACGGACAGCTCTTCGGCACCTTCAGCGCCGCCGCCGAACTGCTGAAGCAGGCGCCGGTGCAGGCCAACAGCCGCGAGGAACTCCGTGAGATGCTTGCCGCGCGCACGGCGGGCGGCATCATCTTCACGACCGTCCAGAAGTTTACGCTGCTGGAGGGAGAAGCCGCGCATCCGCAGCTCACCGACCGCGAGAACGTGGTTGTGATCTCGGACGAAGCCCACCGCAGCCAGTATGGAACGGCCGCGCGCCTCGATGCCAGAACGGGCCGCTACGTATACGGGTACGCCAAGCACCTGCGCGACGCACTGCCCAACGCGTCGTTCATCGGCTTCACGGGAACGCCCGTGTCGCTGGAGGACCGGGACACCCGCGCGGTCTTCGGCGACTACGTCAGCGTGTACGACATCCAGGATGCGGTGACCGATGGCGCCACGGTGCCCATCTACTACGAAAGCCGCCTGGCGAAGCTCGACATCAACCAGGCCGAGATCGAGCGCCTGAGCCGCGAGGTGGAGGAGGTCGTCGAGGACGAGGAGGACGTTGCCGCCCGGGAGAGGGCCAAGAGCGAGTGGGCCACGCTGGAGAAGCTGGTCGGGGCGGAGCCGCGGCTCCAGCAGGTAGCCGCGGACCTCGTGCAGCACTTCGAGGCGCGGCTAGAGGTGCTTGAAGGCAAGGGGATGATCGTGTGCATGAGCCGCGACATCTGCGCGGAGCTGTACAACGAGATCGTCGCCCTCCGCCCCGATTGGCACGACCCCGACCCGGAGAAGGGCGCCATCAAGGTGGTGATGACCGGCTCCGCGTCCGACAAGAGGCTGCTGCAGCCGCACCTGCACACCAG
>DASVSA010000453.1:0-3485 GCA_036388335.1 Longimicrobium sp.
GCGGCCATGTCGCACGAGTTCCGCACGCCGCTCACGGCCATCCTGGCGTACGCGGAGCTGCTCGTCACCGGCATCCCCGAACCCATCGCCGAAGTGCCGCGGGGGCACGCGGAGCGCATCCTCACCGCCGCGCAGCACCTCACCCACCTGGTGGAGCAGGTGCTCACCCTTTCGCGCATCGAGGCGGAGCGCGACGAGGTGACGCTGGAGCCCACCGACCTGGTGGCCCTGGCCCGCGACACGGCGGCGCTCATCGAGCCCCTCGCGCGGCAGAAGGGGCTGGAGTTCCGGGTGGAGGCGCCGGAGGAAGGCGCCACGGCCGTGACGGACGCCAACAAGGTGCGCCAGGTTCTCTTCAACCTGCTCGGCAACGCGGTCAAGTTCACCTCCAGCGGCGAGGTGCGCCTGGCGCTGACCGCGGCGGACGGCCGCGCCACCCTGGAGGTGAGCGACACGGGGCGAGGGATGACTCCGGACGAGCTGGAGCGCATCTGGGAGCCCTTCTGGCAGTCGGACCGGCCGGGGGTGAAGCGCACGGCCGGAACCGGGCTGGGGCTGGGGATCACGCGGCGGCTGGTGCGCAACCTGGGCGGCGAGATCCGGGTGCGGAGCGAGCCCGGGCGGGGAAGCGTTTTTGCCGTGGAACTGGATGCCGGGCGGCCCTAGCGGGCGTCCGCTGCCCCATCAATGGAGAAGGGAATGAACGAGGCGACGGGCCGGGTGGCGAAGCCGGCGCAGGTGCCCACCGGGGTGCCGGGGCTGGACGTGCTACTCAACGGCGGGCTGCGCGTGGGGGGCCTGCACGTGGTGCTGGGCGGCCCCGGGATGGGCAAGAGCATCCTTGCCCACCAGATCGGGGCCAGCCTGATCCGCGCGGGCGGCAAGGTGCTCTACCTCACGGCGCTGGTGGAGACCCACCAGACGCTGATCGCCCAGGCGCGCACCTTCCCGTTCTTCGACCCCGGGTTCGTGCCGGGCTCGTTCTACTACGCCAGCCTCTACCCCACGCTCATGCGCGGCGGGCTGGCCGCGGCGCGCGAAGAGATCAGCCGCCTGGTGGCCCATCACGCGCCGTCGCTGGTGATCCTGGACGGCGTGCACGCCCTCAAGGTGGCCGCCGAGGGGCGGCTGGAGTACCAGCAGTTCATGCACGAGATGGAGGCGCAGGCGGGTGTCACCGGGATGACCACGCTCCTCCTGGCGCATCCCCCCGAGGGCGGGATCTCCGTCGACCCCACCTTCACCATCGCCGACGCCATCCTGGAGATGAGCGTGCAGGAGGTGAGGCTGCGGCAGGTGAGGATGTTCTCGGTGGCCAAGCTGCGCGGCATCGACCACATCGGCGGGCGCCACACCTTTCGCATCACCCCCGAGGGCATCCACATCTACCCGCGCATCGAGTCGCTCGCGGCGCACATGGAACGGATCGTCGAGCACGAAGCGCCGGAGTGGAAGGCCGAGGCGGGCATCGACGGGGGGATCAAGGGGCTGCGTGACATGCTGGGCGGCGGGCTGGACCGCGACACCACCACGCTGGTGGTGGGCACTCCCGGATCGGGAAAGACGCTCACCGGCCTCGCATTCATCGCGGCGGGCGCGCAGGAGGGCGAGCCGGGGCTGTTCGTGGGCTACCACGAGACGCCCGAGATCCTGATCCGCAAGGCGGAGGGGGTCGGCCTCCCGATCCGCGCCGGGCTGGCGCAGGGGATGATCCACCTCTACTGGCGCGCCCCCACCGAGATGCTGGCGGACCAGGAGATCGAGCGCATCCTGGCGATGGTGGACGAGCACGGAGTCAAGCGGGTGGTGATCGACGCGCTGGAGGACCTGCGGCAGGCCGTCATCCCCCGCGAGCGCGAGCTGTTCGTGCTGGCGGCGCTCACCAACATGCTGCGCGAGCGGGGCGTGACCACCATCGTGATGCACGACCTGCAGCGCATCGCCGGCGACAGCTTCGACATGCCGATGGTGGAGCTCTCGGCCATCATGGACAACGCGCTGCACATGCGCTACGTGGAGGACCAGGGGGAGATGAGGCGCCTGATCGCCGTGCTCAAGCTTCGCGCGCGCAAGCATGACCATTCGCTGCGGGAGTTCATCATCACCGAGAAGGGGCTCGCGGTGGGCAAGCCGTTCTCCAAGGCGGATACGGCGATCACCGGCCTGGCGCACCGGGGATGAGCACGGAGATGCCGCTCCCCCGCGTCCTGGTGGCGGACGACGAGCCGGCCATCACCGCGCTCGTCGCCGAGATGCTTCGCTACGCCGGCTTCGAAGTGGTGCAGGCGGGCGGCGGGGCCGAGGCCATCGCCCTGGCGCGGCAGGAACGGCCGGACGTCATCCTGCTGGACGTGATGATGCCGGACCTGGACGGCCGCGACGCCTGCAAGGTGCTGAAGATGGACCAGGCGCTGGGCGGCGTGCCGGTGATCCTGTTCAGCTCGGCCGACGAGCGCGACGTGCACTGGGCCGGCGCCGGCGCGGACGGGTTCCTGCAGAAGCCGTTCAGCATCCGCTCGCTCCCCGATCTCGTGCGCGGATACCTTTCCGCGGACGGCCGGTAGTGCCCTCCCCTGACCGAAGCATGGCGGACGATTCGCTGTGGGACCGCATCCACCGCCTGATGGCCCGCCTCTCCGAGGACCTGGAAGAGGCGGCGCCGCGCACGGCGGCGGACGAGCGCGAGCTTACCGAGCGCATCCGGCGCGAGCTGCGCCGCTACGAGGAGCACCGCCACCGCCTGAGCCCGCCCGACCGCGAGCGCCTGCTGGAGTTCGTGGTGGACGACCTGGTGGGGCTCGCCCGCGCCTACTCGCCGGTCGTGCACCCCGACGTCCCGGAGGCGGACGCGGCGGATCCCTCCCGCGCGTTTCGCCTGCTGGTGGACGCGGGAGGCGTGCTCGCCGGGTCGCTGGAGTACGAGGCCGCGCTCGACCGGCTGGCCCGCCTCTGCGTGGCCTGGTTCGCCGACGCGTGCGGCGTGCACCTGGTGGACAGCGCGCAGGTCGTGAGGCGCGCGGCGGCGGTGGGGAGGGGCCGCGAGTCGCTCGCCGGCCTGGGCGCGGCCCCGCTGGACCCCGAGCACCCCCATCACCCCATCGCCCTGGCGCTCCGCACCGGCGAGACGGTGAACGTCACGGAGATCACTCCGGAGTACGTGCGCGGCATCTCGCCGGAGCCGCTCACCCGCGACGTGCTCCAGCTGCGCGCGGTGCTGGTGGCGCCGCTCTCCGCCCGGGGGCAGCTCCTGGGCGCCCTCACCTTCGTGCGCACCCGCGGCGGCAGGCCCTTCGCCGGCGACGAGATCGTGCTGGCGGAGGAGCTGGCGCGGCGCGCGTCGCTGGCGGTGGAGCATGCGCAGCTCCGCGAAGAGGCGGAGCGCGCGGGCCGGGCCCGCACCGAGTTCGTGGGCTCCATCTCGCACGAGTTCCGCACCCCGCTGATGACGGTGATGGCCTTCGCGCACCTGCTCCAGGAAGGGATCC
>DASVSA010000454.1:0-22837 GCA_036388335.1 Longimicrobium sp.
GCTCACGCCGTGGTGCTCCCCATCCAGCCGGGGCGCCTCTCCCCCTCCGGCATCGGCACCTACCTGGTGGCGATGGCGCTCGGCAAGTGCGTGGTGATCACCGAGAGCGCCGCCACGCGCGGCATCCTGGACGACCGCCACGCCGTGCTCGTGCCCCCCGCCGACGCGGAGGCGCTGCGGGCGGCGGTGGCGAGGGTGGCCGAGGACCGGGAGCTGCGCGAGCGCACGGCGCGCGGCGGGCGCGAGTACGCCCTCTCGCTGGGCGGAGACGAGCGGCTGGAGCGCGACATCGTCGCCGAGCTGGCGGAGATGATGGCGCCATCGTACCCCAGAGCCGCCCCCGCGGGCGCGCTCCAGCCCCGCTGACCGTGCCCGCCCCCACCACGCAGTTCCCGCACGGGAAGCGCTTCGCCTTCACGATCATCGACGACACGGACGACGCCACGGTCGAGAACGTGGAGCCCGTGTACGACCTGCTGTACGAGCTGGGGATGCGCACCACCAAGACGGCGTGGCCGCTGGACTGCCCGGAGGGGAGCCCTCTGTTCTTCGCCGCGCAGACGCTGCGGGACGCGGAGTACCTGGAGTTCGTGAAGGAATTGGTGGAACGCGGCTTCGAGCTGGCATCGCATGGCGCCACGATGGAGCCCAGCCGCCGCGAGCGGACGCTGGAAGGGCTGCGGGTGCTGGACGAGGAGATCGGCGCGCCGCTCACGCTCCACTGCAACCACGCGCAGAACCTGGAGAACCTGTACTGGGGCTCCAGCCGCTACCGCACCCTTCTCTTCCGGCTCCCGCTGGCGCTGGCGGAGCGGGCGGCGGGGCGTCCGCGCTACCGGGGGCACGACCCGCGCTCGCCGTACTTCTGGGGCGACGTGTGCAGGGAGCGGTTCCGCTTCGTGCGCAACTTCACCTTCACCACGCTCAACAGCCTGGCGGTGCCGCCGCACGCGCCCTACCGGCTGCGCTCCACCCCCTGGGTCAACCACTGGTTCAACACCTCCGACGCGCCGGACGCCGCTCACTTCAAGCGCCTCGTCACGCGCGCGGCGGTGGACCGGCTGGCGGCGGAGGGGGGCGCCTGCATCCTCTCCACGCACCTGGGGAAGGGATTCGTGCGCGCCGGGCGCGTGGACCCCGCGGTGGAAGACGCGCTGCGCCACATCGCCTCCCTCCCCGGATGGTTCGTTCCCGCCACGCCGCTGCTGGACCACCTGCTGGCGGTGCGTCCCGTGGGGACGCTTAAGCCGTGGCAGCGCTGGGGGCTGGAGCTTCGCCACATCGCCGACCGGGTCCGGTCCCGCTACTTCCCCCTGGGAGCAACCACATGATCACCTTCCACCCGCTTCCTGGGCGCCCGGCCGGCTGGGACGACTCCATCCGCGAGTACCCGGGGAAGACGCTCTTCCACGAGAGCGCGTGGCTGGATCACGTGCAGAGCATCCACCCGCGCGGCCAGCTCCGCTACTTCGAGATCCGCGACGGCGCCGAGCTCGTGGGGCTCCACTGCGCGCTGCGCATCACCAAGATGGGGATCGCCATCCACGGCAGCCCCCTGGGCGGCACGGGCACCAACTTCATGGGCCCGCTGGTGCGCGCCGGCACGGACACGCGCGAGGTGGTGCGCGGGCTCACGCGCCTCTTCGGCCCCCGCCACTTCCTGCACCTGGAGGTGAGCCACCCCTCGCTGGACCGCGCGATGATGGTGGAGGAAGGCTTCCAGGTGCAGGAGAACGTCACCCACCTCTGCCCGCTCCCCGGCACCGAGGATGCGGCGTGGGCGTCGCTGCGCGGCGAGGCGCGCAACCGAGTGCGCAAGGCGGAGCGCGCGGGGGTGGTGGTGGAGCGCACGGACGACCCCGCCGTGGTCGACCACTTCTTCGACCAGTTCGGCGAGGTGTACGGCAAGCAGGGGATGGCCGTGCCCTTTGGCCCGGAGCGCCCGCGCTCGCTCTACGAGAACCTTCACCGGGCCGGGCGCCTGCTCCCCATCTGGGCCAAAAAGGACGGCGAGGTGCTGGCGGCGGGGCTCTTTCCGTTCGACGAGCGGTGCATCTACTTCTGGGGCGCGGCATCGTGGATCCGGCACCACGCGCTCTGCCCCAACGAGGCGCTTCAATGGGGCGTGATGAAGTTCGCGGTGGAGCGGGGGATTCCGCTCTACAACATGTGCGGCGGCCAGAGCCAGTTCAAGAACAAGTTCGGCGGCCAGGACGTGCCCTACCTCACCTTCTACCGCAGCGCGCTCCCCTTCCTGGAAACGGCGCGCAACCTCTACCGCGCGCGCCACTTCCGCGCGCTGCGGGCGGCCTGATGCTGGCCGGCGTCGCGGCGCGCATCCGCAAGAAGGGCTTCGAGGGGCCTTTCTACCGGGGAGGGCTCGGCAAGCTGCGCTTCCTGGCGGAGAGCACGCTCTGGCGCCGCGAGCTCGTCTTCGCCGCGACGCCGGGGAGCCTGGCGCCCGCCCCCGCGACGGAGCTTCCGCTGCAGATCCACACGCTCAGATCGTTCGACGACGTGGAGCCCTTCCGCGCGGGGCTGGACGAGGAGTATTATCCGGGGTACGTGGAACCGTGGCGCGATCCGTTCGGGTGGGGCGAGACGGCGGTGGTTGGGACGGTGGATGGTGAGGTGGCCTGCTTCGCGTGGCTGCAGCGGGGCACGGCCGAGGGCTTCCCCACCTACTACAACCGCATCTTCGCGGGCGAGGCGCGCATCCTCCGCGTGGGAGTCGTCCCCTCGTTCCGGCGCCGTGGGCTCAACACGCTGCTCCTCCACCGCCTGCTGGAAGGGCTGTTCGCGGAGGGCGCGTCGCGGGTGTTCATCGAGTGCTACCAGTACAACGTCCCCTCGGCGCGGGCTTTCGTGCGCGTCGGCTTCCAGGCCGTGGGCCTCATCACGGTGGTGGAATTGCCGATGATGAACGGCTTCATCCGCTGGGCCCCGCCCGGCCGCGCCGCCGAGGAGCTACGCCGCATCCTTACCTGAATGGCTCACACGGAGACACAGAGGCACGGAGGGAGGACGAGCAGGGCCTTTGCGGCGCTGCTCGTGCTCGCCTGCGTCCTGGCCTCCGGGGCCGCCGAAGCGCAGCGGGTGATCGGGCGCGTGGTGGACTCCGGGTCCGGCGCGGCCGTGCCGCAGGCGCGGGTGGTGGTGACGGGGGGTGAGCCGGCAACGGTGCGCACCGCGCTCAGCGGCTCCGACGGGCGCTTCTCGCTCGCGCTGTCCGGCGGCACGTACCGCCTGCAGGTGACCCGCCTGGGCTACCAGGACGCCCGCCCGCGCACCCTCACGGTAGCGGATGGCGATACGGTGCGCGTGTCGGTGCCGCTGTCGGCGGCCGCCCTGCCGCTCCCCGCGGTCAGCGCGACGGCGAAGCCCCGGCGGCTCGTGGTCGACGGCGTCTTCCAGCAGCTGCGCGTCGACAGCACCACGCTTCTTCTCCCGGCGCGAGCGCGCTCGGCGTGGGGCGGCATCGAGGTGCGCGGCACCTTCCCAACCCCCAGCGACTGCTTCCAGCTCGCCGCCGCCGCTCACCGCGACCGGTCGGTGCTGACCGTGATCGTGGAGGCGCGCCCCGCCGAGCCTCCCTGCATGGACCTGGGCGGCCTCTTCTCCTACAAGGCCACCGTCCGCGGTGTGCGGCCCGCCTCCTACACCCTCCGCATCCTCCACGCGTACCGCGACGACGTCTGGGAAAGCGCCCTTGCCCTCGACACCACGGTCACGGTGCGCTGACCAGTCTCTGCTGTTCTCCCTCTGTGGCTCTGTGTCTCCGTGTGAGCCGCTGTTCCCCCCAGATCTCCCTTCGTCATGAACCCCACCGCGGCCCCGGGCTCCCCCTCAGGCGAAAAGCCGCCTCGCGAGGAAGACTCACCGCCTGCCCGCCGGCACGTGCGCCTGGCACGCGCGCTGGGGCGCGGGGTGCGCAGGATCGCGCGCGCGATCGGGTGGACGGTGCTCCTGGTGGGCCTGCTGACGCTGGGGACGACGGTCTACGGCATCGCCCGCACGCCGGTGATCGGCGCGGTGTCGGGGCCGACCGTCAACGACGTCACTCAGCTCAACCGCATCGAGGTAGCGCGGGTGATCGCGCCGGCGACGGAGGCGGAGATCGCCGCGGCGGTGCGCGGCGGGAGCGGGCCGGTGTCCATCGGCGGCGGGCGGTTCAGCATGGGCGGGCAGATCGGCACCGAGGGCGCGCTGCACATCGACATGCGCCGCCTGCGCAACATCGTGAGGATCGACACCGCCGCGCGTACCATCACCGTGCAGGCGGGCGCCACGTGGCGGCAGATCCAGGAGGCCATCGATCCGCTGGGCCTCTCGGTGAAGGTGATGCAGTCGTATGGCAACTTCACCGTGGGCGGCTCGCTGTCGGTGAACGTGCACGGGCGCTACGTGGGGTTGGGGCCGGTGGTGTCCACCGTGCGCTCCATCCGCATGGTGCGGGCGGACGGCAGCGCCATCGCCGCCTCGCCTACCGAGAACGCGGAGATCTTCTACGGCGCCATCGGCGGGTACGGCGGCCTGGGGGTCATCACCGAGGCCACGCTGGACCTGGCCCCCAACCTGCGCGTGCGCCGCACCCGCCGCCGCATGCCGGTGGAGGAGTACCTCCGCTACTTCCGCGCGTCGATCCGCGAGAAGCCGGGGATCGTCTTCCACAACGCGGACATCTATCCCAACGAGTACGACCGGGTGAGCGCGGTCACCTTCACCCAGACCGCCGATCCCGTCACCATCCCGGACCGGCTGATCCCGCGGCGCGAGTCGTACCCGGGGAGCCGGTTCGCGCAGCGGGTGATCACCGGGTGGCCCGGGGGGAAGGAGATCCGCGAGCACGTGCTCGACCCCTGGCTCCACCGCGAGTCGCCCGTGGTGTGGCGCAACTACGAGGCGAGCTACGACGTCGCCGAGCTGGAGCCGTCGTCGCGGGAGGAGTACACCTACGTGCTGCAGGAGTACTTCATCCCCATCGGCCGCTTCGACGCGTTCGTGCCGCGCATGCGCGCGGTGCTCACGCGCCACGACGTGAACGTGGTCAACGTCTCCATCCGCCACGCCACCGCCGATCCGGGCACCCTGCTGGCCTGGGCGCCGGAGGAGGTGTTCGCGTTCGTCCTCTACTACAAGCAGCGCACGGACCCCGAGTCGCGGCAAAAGGTGGCCAGGTGGACGCGCGAGCTGGCCGACGCGGCGCTGGCCTCGGGCGGGCGCTGGTACCTGCCCTACCAGCCGCACGCCACCCCCGCGCAGTTCCGCCAGGCATATCCACGCGCCGACCGCTTCTTTGCACTGAAGCGGCGCCTGGACCCGGACAACCGCTTCCGCAACCGGCTGTGGGACCGCTACGATCCCGCGGGCCCCGCGCGCATGGAGCTGGCGCCGGCCCAGCGCGCGGCGGTCGAGCGCATCCCCGGCTACCGCCGTCCGGAGTCGCAGAGCTACCTGAGCCACCCGGAGTGGTTCATCGTCTACAGCTCCGTGGAGTACGCGGACTGGACGCGCGACCGCCTGCCGAACGGCTTCGCGTACGCCCAATCCATCGGGCAGTTCTGGCGCAACTGGGGCCACGCGTCGCGCGCCAGCCGCGCGGAGAACCCGCCCAACGGCCAGTACTCCATCATGCTGGGCGTGATCGGCGTCAGCCACTCGGTGGAGTACAGCCTGCGCGGCGCGTACGAGAACACCGTGGGCCGCTTCAGCGCCTGGACGGCCAGGGGCAGGGCCACCGCCGAAGACCGCTTCGCGCACCAGGTGGCGGCGGACTACGCGCGCTTCATCCACACCGTGCCGTGGTACCGCTACCCGTTCGGCGCGCAGCTGCGCAAGCTGTGGAGCGGCGTGCCGCTGTGGGGTCCGGACGCGTTCCGCAAATGGGAGCGGCGCCTTGCGCTGAGCGTGGAGTACGGGATCAAGGCGGGCTACGCGTCCGCCCTCGGCTGGGCGACGGGGACGGCGTACGCGGCGGAGGATCTGAAGATCGGGATGGTCGTGTTCGGCGACACCGCCTCGCTTGCCCCGGGCGACCGGCGCGTGCTGGACCGGCGGCCGCTGGGGCCCAGTCACTCGCTGATCACCGCCGAGCGCTACGCCGCGTTCAGCGGCCTCCTGCTGGAGCGCGCGCGCCGCGACAGCGTGCCAATCGTGGAGATCGCCGGCAACGACGACATCGTGGTCACCGGCATCGCCCCGGCGGACTGGCGCTACGTGGGGCCGGACGCCGAGTTCCTGTACGCCCTGCCCCTGGCCAACGACGCGCGCCGCATCCGCCCCGTGCTCAGGGTGCACACGCGCGACCTGCTCCCCTTCCTGCGCCGCATGGAGGCGGAGAAGCGGATGCGGGTGGACCACGTCTACGACTACTGAGGAGAGATGCGATGCTGAGGAAAGTGACCTTCGCGATGGGTCTGTTCGGGGTGGTGGTGGTGGCGCTGGGCTGGCTGCCGGGGATCTCGCCGCACCAGGGCCACGAGCGGATGATGTTCGGCGCCTTCGCCATCAGCGCCGTCGACGACATCACCCACGGCCTCACGGCGCTCGCCGCCTTTGCCGCCGCCTTCCACTCCGACCGCGCCAGCCGCCTCTTCCTGGTGACGTTCGGCTCCTACTACGCCCTCGACGCGACCTTTTACCTGCTGAACGGCTTCGTCAACGACCTCCCGTGGACGGCCGACATCATGCTGAACCTCCCGCACGTCGTCGTCTCCAGCGTGATGCTCGCCGTGGCCTACGGGTACCGTCCGGAATCTTCTGCCGCCATGCATGCCCCCCGCGCGGCGCTTTCCTAGTCTCTGTGCCTCTGTGTCTCTGTGTGAGGCCTATTCGGGGCGGCGGACGAAGAGCCCGTCCATCTCCAGCAGGCGCCCATCCGGCGTCTTGTTGACGACGCTCAGGTCCGCCAGGTCGAAGCCGGCTTCGCGGTAGGCATCCAGCGACTGGGTGAGCGACGGCGAGCCCTCGTAGATCGGCAGCACCGACAGCTCGGCGAGGATCCCGGCGATGCGCGGCATGCACCCGGCGGCGCCGCGCAGCACGTGCAGGTCGTAGCCCTGCGTGTCCGTCTTCAGGAGGATGCGCGGGCTGGCCACGCCCGCCCTCGCCAGCGCGCCGTCCAGCACGGCGTCGAGGCGCTGCACCGGGATGGTGACGACCTCGGCGACGTTCTCCGGGCGAACGGGGGCCAGGAACGAGCTGAGGACCGAGTGGCCGGCGAGGTGGAACGAGAGCATCCCGTTCTCATCGCCCAACCCCATCGGGTAGCCGTGCCAGTGGGGGTCGCCCTGGTGCCGCGCCTGCAGCTCGGCGAAGGCGCGCGGGTCCGGCTCGAACGAGAGGATCGTCCCGCGGAAGCCCAGGCGGCGGAGCTTGGCCGCGAACTGGCCGCAGTTGGCGCCCACGTCCAGCACCGTGTCGATGCGCTGGTCCTGGAGGAAGCGCCGCAGGGTGGAGAGCGCCAGCCACTTGCCGGAGAGCTCGCTCGGCGCGTCCGAGCGGGTGGCGGTGGCACGGTAGAACGTGCCGACCATCAGGTCGCGAAGCATGGGGAGCCTTGGGAGGGAACGGGAGCGCGGGAGGAGAAGTGCAGCGCGTCACGGTCGGGCATCCGGCATGCCAGCGGAAACCCCAACAACGATGCGCGGCGCCGCCCCCGCGACCGTTGCGCCGATCCCACACCCGTGGCGCCGATCCCCACCCCCTGGGGAGCCGGCGCCCGCGCGCGCGCCGCCCGGCCGCGCCCGGAACGGCGTAGATGCTGGGATCGCGCGGCCCCCGCGCACCGGCCTGCGGGTTGCGAGCGTGGCGGAGGCGAGGCCCCGAGCGCGGGCCTCGCGCCCTCCTTCCCGGCCCCCCTCCTCGATGGACCTTCCGGCACACGCGCGCACCGCCACCCGTGCACCCCGCCCCGCGCCCACCGCGGCGGCGGCGAGCCCGCTGTACTCGCTGCGACCGTCCGTGCTGTGGCGCTTCCTGATGGCTCAGCCGGCGTCGTTCTGGTTCGTGAACGCGTACGTCTTCTTCGAGTACGTGCGGCCGCAGTCCATCTACAAGGCCATCGAGGGGCCGCCCTGGGCGAAGTTCTGCATCATCCTGGCGGTGCTCGCCTTCCTGGTGGAGGGGCGGGAGATCCGCATGCGCACCGTGGCCGACTACTGCCTGATGGCCTTCTCGGCCATCGTGGTGCTGTCGTCCGTGCTCGCGTTCCGTCCCGAGGCGTCGTACGCCAAGCTGTGGGACTACTTCTCGTGGGTCCTCATCTTCATCCTGATCTCCAACTCCATCCGCACCGAGGGCCAGTTCCTCGTCCTCACCCTGGCCTTCCTGCTCTACAACTTCAAGATGTCGCAGAGCGCCACCCGGTCGTGGGCGTCGGAGGGGTTCGCCTTCCGCAACTGGGGGACGTCGGGCGCGCCGGGGTGGTTCTCCAACTCGGGCGAGTTCGCCATCGAGATGGTGATGTTCATCCCCATCGCGGTCTTCTTCGCCGTGGGGCTGCGCCGGCACTGGCACTGGCTCACGTTCGCGGTTTTCGTAGCGATGGCGCTGACGGCGGTGATCGCCATCCTGGGCTCGTCGTCGCGCGGGGGGATGCTGGGCGGGGCGGTGGTGGTGCTGCTGATGGTGCTCACCACGCGGTACAAGGTGCGCGGGCTGGTGCTGGCGGCGGCGCTCGCGCTCTTCGTGAAGGTGATGCTCCCCCCCGAGCAGACCGAGCGCTTCGAGACGATGGGCGACGACCAGACCTCCACCGCGCGCATCGTGTACTGGAAGTACGGGCTCAAGGTGATGGAGGACCACCCGGTGCTGGGGATCGGCTACTCCAACTGGGCGGACTACTGGGAGCGCGACCACGGCTACCGCGCCCTGCCTCACAACATCTTCATCGAGGCCGGCGCCGAGCTGGGCTACGTGGGCCTCGCCGGCTTCGGCGCGCTGATCGTGGCCACGCTGCTGGTGAACGCGCGCACCCGCAAGCGCCTCCGCCCGCTGGGCGAACGGGGGCTCTTCCTCTCGCAGATGGCGCACGCGCTGGACATCGCCATGGTGGGATACCTGGTGGGCGGGCTGTTCGTGACGGTGCTCTACTACCCCTTCTTCTGGATCAACCTGGCCATGACGGTGGCGCTCTACAACGCGGCCGAGTCGGTCGCGCTCGAGAGGCGGCCCGCGGCTCCCTCCGCCGCTCCGCCGCCCGTGCAGCCCCGCCCGCGCGGCCGAGGCGGGCTGGCGGTGGCCCCGGCCCTGTTCCCGGGACGGGGCGCGTGAAGAACGTCCTCCACCTCATCAACACCGGCGGGCCGGGCGGCGGCGAGACGGTGTACGTCAACCTGGTGCGCGACCTGGAGCCGCGGCGCTGGCGCTCGTTCGCGGTGGTGCCCAACCACGAGTGGATGTACGACCGGCTGGTGGAGATGGGGATGGAGCCCATCATCCACCGCGACCGCATGAGGTTCGATCCGGGGTACGTGCTGGGGCTGGTGAAGCTCGTGCGCCGCCACGAGATCGACCTGATCCACAGCCATTTCTTCGGCCCCAGCGTCATCGCGTCGCTGGTGGGGCTCATCTGCGGCGTTCCCGTCATCAGCACCCTTCACGGCCCCGGCGACCTTCACCCGCGCGAGAGCCTGCTTCGCGCCAAGGTGGCGCTGCTCAACCGCGTGGCGCGGCGCATCGTGCTCGTGTCCGAGCCGCTGCGGGGCTTCTTCGTGGAGCAGGGGGGGATCGATCCCGCGCGGACGGCCGTGGTGCCCAACGGCATCGGGCCCGAGTTCTTCGCCGCCGCCCCTGACGGACGGTTCCGGGCGGAGCTGGGGGTGCGCGAGGGCGAGTTCCTGGTGGGCTCGGTGGGCAACCTGCGCCGCGCCAAGGGCTTCGACGTGCTGCTGCGCGCCGCGGCCCTGCTGCGCGGGCGGGGGTTCAGGTTCGTGGTCGTGGGCCAGGCGCAGGGCGAGCTCTTCGACGAGCTCCTCGCGCTGCGGCACGGGCTGGAGCTGGACGAAGAGTTCGCCTTCGCCGGCTTCCGCGACGACGTGCACCGCGCCACGGCGGACTTCGACCTGTACGCAATCAGCTCGCTCAAGGAGGGATTCTCCCTCTCCACCGTGCAGGCGATGGCCGCCGGCGTCCCGGTGGTCGCCACCCGCTGCGGCGGCCCGGAGATGATCCTCGACGAAGGCAGGACCGGCGTGCTGGTGGAGCCCGGCTCCCCCGAGGCCCTCGCGGACGCCATCGTCCGCCTGCGCGACGACGCGGAGCTGCGCGCGCGGATGGTGGCGGCCGCGCGGAGCGAAGCGCGCGAGCGGTACACGCTCGCCGAGCAGGTGCGCCGCTACGAGGAGCTCTACGAGGAGTGCACCGCCCCCGTACGAACCCGCGCGACGCTGGAGGCGCGCACCGCATGAGCACCATCAGCGTGGTGATCCCCAGCTACAACCGCGCGCCGCTCATCACGGCCACGGTGGAGTCGATCCTGGCGCAGACGCTGCCCCCCACGGAGGTGATCGTGGTGGACGACGGCTCCAGCGACGACACGGCGGCGGTGTGCGCGCGCCTGCCGGTGCGCTACGTCCCCCAGGCCAACACGGGCCTCCCCGGCGCCCGCAACCGCGGCATCCGCGAAGCGCGCGGCGAGTGGATCGCCTTCTGCGACTCGGACGACCTGTGGCACCCGCGCAAGCTGGAGCTGCAGATGGCCGCGCTGGCGGCGTTCCCGGGCGCCGGCTGGTCGGTGACGGGATGCGACCTGATCGACCCCGACGGCGCGGCGGTGACCACGGATGGGTCGGGAATGGCGCGCTCCTTCCCCGTCTTCCAGGAGACGGGCGTCTCGCCGCGCGACCACCTGGCGCGGACGCTGGAGGAGCGCACGGCCGCGGGCGCCACCGTGATGGGCGGCGACGCGTACGGCCTCCTCTTCGAGGGCAACTTCGGGCTCCCCTCCTCGGCCCTCGTCGCGCGGGAGCTGATCGGCGAGACGGGGCCGTTCGACGAGTACTTCCGCTGGGCGGAGGACACGGAGTTCTTCCACCGCGTCTCGGCGCGCTCGGCGGTGGCGGTGGTGCTCGATCCGCTCGTCCTGTACCGCGTGCACCACGGCTCCATGATCACCGGCGACCCGCGGCCCTTCATCGAGAAGGCGCTGGAGAGCGTGGACCGCGCGGCCAAGCTGCGCCCCCACCTGTCCGCGTCCGAGGCGGCGGCGTACCGTCGCGGGCGGCGCACGCTGCAGCTTCGCCTCGCATACGCGCGCCTGGCCGCGCTGGACCCGCCGGGCGCCCGCGCCGCCCTCCAGGCCGCCTGGCGCGACGAGCGCGAGCTTTCGCCGAAGCTGGCGGCGCTGGCGGTGGCCTCCACCTTCCCCGTGCCCGTGCTGCGCGGCCTCCACCGCGTCAAGCGCGCCCTGCGCCGGTGACCTCCGCCTCGCTCGCGCGCCCCGCGCCTCGCGCCGCCGTCCATCGCGCCACCGACGCCGTGCTGGTGACGGATGGAGAGCAGCGCGCGGCGCTGGCCATCGTGCGGTCGCTGGGGCGCGCGGGGTACCGCGTGTTCGTGTGCTCCACCCGCGCCCGCTCGCTGGCCGGCGCCTCGCGCCACTGCGCCGGGAGCGCCGCCGTCCCGGACCCGCTGCGCGATCCAACCGCCTTCGTGCGCGCGGTGGAGTCGCTCGCCACGCGCTGGGGCGCGGAGACGCTCCTCCCGGTGTCCGAGCCATCTCTCCTGGCGCTCCTTCCCGAGCGCGAGCGGCTGGATCTTCACATCCCATTTCCCGACGACGCCACCTTCCGCCGCGTCTGCGACAAGGCCGCGGTGGCCGAAGCGGCGGCGCGGGTCGGCATCCGCGTCCCCGCGCAGCACGTCCTCCACGCCCCCGGCGAGATGGACGAATCCGCGCTCCGCTTCCCGCTGGTGGTGAAGCCGTCGCGCTCGGTGGTGGGCGGGGCGGGGGAGCGCAGCAAGGCCGCCGTGGTGCACGCCGACGGCGCCGCTGCCCTCCGCGCGGCTCTGCGCAGCCTGCCGGACGCGGCGTACCCCCTCCTCCTCCAGGAGCGGGTGATGGGCGACGGCGTGGGCGTGTTCCTGCTGATGCGCGACGGCCGCGCCGAGGCCGCCTTCGCCCACCGCCGCCTGCGCGAGAAGCCGCCGTCGGGCGGGGTGAGCGTGTACCGCGAGAGTGTGGCGCTCGACCCCGATCTGCTGCGCCGCTCCGAAGCGCTGCTGCGCGAGTTCGCGTGGGAAGGCGTGGCGATGGTGGAGTACAAGGAGGACGCTTCCGGCACTCCCTGCATCATGGAGATCAACGGCCGCTTCTGGGGCTCCCTCCAGCTCGCGATCGACGCCGGCGTGGACTTCCCCGCGCTGCTGCTGGCGGGCGGCACCGTCCCCGCGCCGTACCGCGTGGGCGTGCGCAGCCGCTGGGAGTGGGGCGAGGTGGATCACCTCCTCCTCCGCCTGCGCCGCGGCGCCCGCGAGCTCTCCCTCCCCCCCGGCGCCCCGAGCCGAGCCCGCGCCGCCGCCGACTTCCTCGCCGCGCTCGGCCCCGGCAGCCGCGCCGAGATCTTCCGCCTGGACGACCCCCTCCCCTTCCTGCGCGAATCGCTGGACTGGCTCCGCCGGCGCTAGCTCTCCGTGTCTCTGTGCCTCTGTGTGAGCCCAGCTGGCCGGGCGGTTGAAACCGCTGCAACAACCACACGAAGTCCCCCTGCGGGGACTGCACGGTTTCCGCTGGTGCTGGGGGATCCGTCCGCGAGGGCAGGTCTTCGACTGGAGAGGGATGCGACGCGTGCGGCGGGGCACGGTCAGCCACGCGGGGCTGCCCCTACAGGATCGGTGCGGCGAGCCCCGTTTTGGTCGCGCGCGGACGGCACGGGCGTGATGAATCACGCCCCTACAGGGATGCGGCCGGCAAGAGAGGGTTACGCCGCGCCGACACGGAAGATGCGCCCCCTCCCCCGCACGCGGGGGAGGGGGACGGGGGGTGGGGGCCATCTGTCACCCCCGCGCCACGGTCGTTGCGCGGGCGCAACAGCAGGTGTGCGGGGGAGGGCAAAAAAACCGCGCGGGGCGGGCGAATCGGGCGGGCCTGCACTTTGAATTGAAGACCGGCACGGAGCCGCAGCACCCCCCCCCCGCAGCACCCCTCCAGAATCCAACCGCAAGGCCGTGTGGGCGAGCTACGCAAGGTAGGCAAGCATACACTGGTGTACGGGGCCGGCGTGGTGATCACGAAGCTCGCCAGCTTCCTGATGCTCCCCGTCTACACGCGCCACCTGTCGCCGGCCGAGTACGGGACGCTGGAGCTGCTGGGCACCACCATCGACGTCATCGGGATGCTGGCGGGGATCGGGCTGGCGGCGGGCGTGTTCAAGCACTACGCGGAGGCCCGCACGGGGCACGAGCGCAACCGGCTGATCAGCACCGTGGCGCTGGGCGCGGGCGGGCTTGCGCTGGCCACCGCGCTCCTGGGGATGCTGGCGGCGCCGCTCATCACGGCCACCGTTCTCGGCGGCACCGGCACGGCGCTTTACCTCCGCATGTTCTTCGCGATCTACTTCCTCCAGTCCGTGGGGGGAGTGGCGTTCATCCTGATCCAGGCGCAGGAGCGCTCGCGCCTCTTCGTCGCGCTGAGCGCGGCCAAGCTCATCGCCACCCTCACGCTCACCATCTGGTTCGTGGTGAAGCTGAAGATGGGGATCTTTGGCGTCCTTTCCGCCAACCTGATCGCCACGGGCGTGCTCACGGCGGGCCTCGCCGCCTACACCTTCCGCACGACGGGCTTCCACTTCTCGCTCCCCATCTTCCGCGCGCTCTCGCGCTTCGGCGCGCCGGTGGTGGCGTGGTCGGTGGGGAGCTTCATCCTCACCTTCTCGGACCGCTACTTCCTCAACCACTACGCGGGCGCGAGCGAGGTGGGCGTGTACTCGCTGGCGTACAAGTTCAGCTTCCTGCTGAGCGCCTTCGCCGTGGCGCCGTTCAGCCAGGTGTGGGAGCCGCGCCGCTTCGCCATCGCGCAGGACCCGGACGCGGGCGAGATCTACCGGCGCATGTTCTTCTACCTGAACCTGGCGCTGGTGGGCGGCGCGGTGGGGATCCTCCTCTTCGTGCGCGACACGCTGGGGCTGATGGTGGACCCCGCGTACCTCCCCGCCGCGAGCGTGGTGCCGCTGCTGCTGGTGACCACCATCATCCAGCAGTGGACGGGCTACTGCAACCTGGGGCTGTACCTCAAGAACGCCACCCACCTGTACGGCTGGTCCGCGGTGGTGGGGGTGGTGGCGGCGCTGGGCCTAAACGCGCTGCTCATCCCGCGCTACGGGGTGCTGGGCGCCGCGTGGGCCACGGTGATCGCGTACGCCATCCGCTTCGTCCCGGTCTACCTCTTCTCCCAGGCCCGCTACCACATCCCGTACGACTGGGCCAAGGTGGCGGAGCTGTGCGCCGTCCTGGGCGCCGCCTGGGGCGCGCGCGGGCTGGCGGACGCGGCTCACCTGCCGCTGCTCGGCTCGCTGGCGGCGAGCACGGCCATCCTGATCGCCGCCACGGCCGTCGTCTACCTCCGCCTCCTTTCCGGCGCCGAGCGCGCGATGGTGCGCGGCTTCCTCCTCCGGCCCCTCCCCATGCGCCGCGCCGCGGCGGTGGCGTAACCATCCTTCCCGGACCCCTCCGATGAACACGCAGCTTCCGCCTCCGCAGGAGATCGCCACCCACTACAACTCCCTGATGAAGGACCTGGGAGGCGACTACATCCACAGCCGCTGGGGCGATTCGGAGATCAAGCGCCGCCACTACCGGCACACCGAGGACGCGCTGCGCAAGGCGCTGGCTCGCGTTCCGGCGGTGGGCGAGGTGCTGGAGATCGGGTGCGGGCCGGCGGTGTGGACGCCGCTCTTCCTGGCCTCCGCCACCCGCGCGACGCTCCTGGACATCTCCGAGGAGATGCTGGGCAAGGCGCGCGCGCGGCTGGAGGAGTGGGAGGGCGGGCGCCACGCGGACAAGGTGAGCTACCGCTGCGGCGACTTCATCGAGGCCGACGTGCCGGGTGCATTCGACACCATCGTCTCGTCGCGCGCCTTCGAGTACATGAGCGACAAGCCGCGCTTCGTGCAGAAGTGCTTCGACCTGCTGCGCCCCGGCGGCACGCTGGTGCTGGTGACCAAGAACCGCGACTGGCGCGACCTGCGCAAGACCAAGCGCGACCTGCGCGGCGTGCCCCGCGAGCGCATCCCCGTGGGCGTGGCGATGCAGCTGGACCTGGCGAGCTGGGGCGAGACGAGCGCGATGTTCGACGCGTCCGGCTTCCGCGGGGTGGAGGCGTACCCGGTGATCTTTGGGTCGTACATGCGCCCGTTCGTTTGGCCGGGCGGCCTGGCCGTGGGCGATGCCCTGCAGAAGATGTTCGCGGGATCGCCCATCTCGCGCGCCATCGATCCGGTGGTGGAGAGTTACCTGATGGTCGGGCGCAAGCCGGCGTGACGGAGCTGCTCGCCCCCGCCGCCCCCGCGCGCCCCGCGGATGACCCCTTCGGCCGCACGGCTCCCAAGCTGGGCGCGCTGCTGGGGGTGGACGCGGACGCGCGCGTGCTGCTGGCGGGCGCGGCGCGGGCGCGGCGCTCCGACTTCGAGCACCACTTCGCGGCGGTGGATGTGGCTCCCGTGCCCGGCGCCCGCTACGGCCTCGCCGTGTGGGAGCTTGCGGATGGGGACGTGGCGGATGTCGCGGCGGCGCTCCTCCCGACGGGCTCGCTCTTCCTCGTCGCCGCCAACCAGCTCGGGCTGCGCGCCGCCGCTCGCGATCCGCGCCGGCTGACCGAGCGCGGCGCGGCGTCGGTGTGGGGATGGAGGAACCGCCTGCGCCGCGCCGGATTCTCGCGCCTGGACGAGTTCGTCCCCCTGCCGGAGCCGCGGGGGGCGGAGGAGTTCGTGCACGCGCGCGCCGGCGAGATCTCGCTCCCCACTCACGCCTCGCGCACGGAGCGGATGCTGAACGGCGCGGGGCTCCTCCCCCTGCTGAGCGACGGGTACGCGTGCATCGCCTCCGGTCCGTCCGGGGGCACGCGGGCGCTCCTCGCCGGGCTGGGCGAGCGGCTCGGCGCGCCCGTGCAGCTGGAGCGCTTCGACCTGCGCGACCGCGGCGCGCTGGTCCTGCTGGTGCGCGCGGGCGCCGAGCGCTTCGTGTGCCGCGTGACGGTGGACGACGAGACCGACCGCGTGGTGAGCCGCAACGCCGAGTGGACGCGGCGCATCCGCGAGAACGCCGCGCTTCCGGCCGCCCTGCGCGCCCTCGTCCCCGCGCCGCGCGGGCGGTGGGAGGCGGGCGATTGCACACAGTACGTGGAGGAGCGCGTGGCGGGGGTGGTCGCGTGGAAGCGCGCGGGCATCCCGCAGCTCCGCGAGCCGCTCTTCGCCGGTGTGTACGGCTTCGTGCGCGACTTCGGCGCCGCGACGGCCGAGCGGGCGCGCCTGGACGAGCACGCCGTCACGTCCCTCCTGGGCGATGCACCGCCCGCGTGGGTGGGGCGCGAGGTGGCGGAGCCGATGGACGTCCTGCGCTCCCTCCTGCGCTACCGCGCGCTGGGGCGGGAGCGCACGCGGGTGTGGGCGCACGGCGATTTCGGCTTCGGCAACGCGATGGTGGACCCGCGCACCGGCGTGCTCCGGGGGATCATCGACTGGGACCAGGCGCGCATCGACCTGGCCGGCGTGGACCTGCTCAACTTCCTGGTGCAGCGGGAGATGGGCGCGCGCGCGTGCTCCTTCCCGGCCGCCTTCAATGAGGTCGCCGGCCGCGTCGCGTCCAGCGGCTTCCGCGCGGTGCACCCGTCCGTGGATTACGAGGAGCGCCTCGGCATCGGCACCTCCGAGCGCCGCGACCTGGTGGGCTGGGTCGCGCTGCGCATGGCCGAGCGCGCCATCCGCTATCCCCGCCTCTTCGACCGCTCGCGCGCCGGGACGGGCGAGGTGCTGCGGAGGGCGTGCGAGGTCGTATCCGCATGAAAGAGCCACTCGTGTGTGAGCCCGATGTGGTCCTGTACGTGGACTACAGTGTCGGGTTCGGCGGGGCGGTGAAGAGCCTCGCGCTTACCCTGCGCGGGCTCGGCGACGTCCATGCGCGCATCGTGACCACGCAGGACGCGGAGCAGGTGGATGCGTGGTTCGGCGGGCGGCCGGTGTCGGGTTTCCGGCGCTGGTTCAACTACCGCGCGACGCAGCGGGTGTCGCAGGGGGTGCGTTCGGGAGGGTTGCGCTGGGCCGCCCTCAAGGCGCTCGCGGTAGCGGACGTGGCCGTGACGCTGGGGAACGCGGCGTGGCTGGCGTGGACCATCCGTCGTGGGAGCGTTGAGCTCGTGCACCTCAACAACGGCTTCCTTCCCGCCGAGGCGCTGCTGGCCGCGCGCATCACCGGCACGCCGTGCGTGGTGCACCTGCGCGACTTCCTCCACGACTCGCGCGCCGCCTCGTCGTGGGCCGCAGGGTGCGTGGCGGGCGTCATCGCCGTGTCGGACGCCGTGGCGGAGAGCGTGCGCGGGGCGTACGCGGGCCGCGTGGTGACCGTGCACGACCCGGTGGACCTGGACGCGGTGGAGCGCGCCACGGTGGAGCGCGAGCGCGTGCGTGCCGCGTGCGGGCTGGCGCCGGGCGAAGTCGCCGTGGGGATCTTTGGGCGGGTGATCCCGTGGAAGGGACAGCTCGAGTTCGTGCGCGCCGCCATCCTGTCGATGCGCGCGGACCCCGCCATCCGCGCCGTGGTGGTGGGCGACGAGTCCGACGGCGGGCCGGAGTACTTCGAGCGGGTGCGCCTCGCCATCCGCGAGTCGGGTATGGAGGGGCGCTTCGTGCTCGCCGGGTACCAGCGCGAGGTGGAAGCCTGGTACGCGGCGATGGACGTGGTGGTGCACGCCTCCATCACCCCCGAGCCGTTCGGGATGGTCGTCCCGGAGGCGATGGCGGCCGGCCGTGCCGTGATCGCCGCCGACGCGGGCGGCCCGCGCGAGGTGGTGACGCACGGCGTGGACGGCCTGCGCGTGCCCCCCGGCGACGTGGAGGCGCTGGCGGACGCCATCGCCTGGCTCTCCGCGGACGCGGACCTTCGCGCGGGGCTGGGCACGCGCGCGCGGCAGACGGCGCGGGAGCGCTTCGGGATCGGCCCCAACGCCGCGGCCGTGCGCCGAGTGTACGCCGAGGTGCTGGGGCGTGGCGCGGAGCGGGCCGGGTCCGTGCCCGCCGCGGTGCTGCCGTGAGCACCCCCCGCGCGGCGCTCAAGCGCCTGGCCGAGAGCTCGCTCGCGCGCAGCGGCCTTCCCCGGCTGGTGCGCGCGCGCCACCGCCGCGAGGTGCTGGTGCTGGCCTACCACAACGTGGTCCCGCGCGGCGAGCGCGCGGTGGGCGACCTCAGCCTCCACCTCCCCCAGGATGAATTCGCGCGGCAGATGGAATCGCTCCGCCGCACGCACGAGGTGGTGGCGCTGGACTCGCTCCTGGAGCCCCGTCCGCACTCCGCCCGGCCGCGCGCGGTCGTGACCTTCGACGACGCGTACCACGGCGCGCTCACCGCGGGCGTGGACGAGCTGGTGCGCCGCGGAATGCCGGCCACTGTGTTCGTGACGCCCGCCTACGTGGGCGGCGGCACCTTCTGGTGGGACGAGTACGCCGACCCCGCGCGCGGACTCGATCCCGCGCTGCGCGAGTACGCGCTCGGCGCGCTGCGCGGGCAGGGGGAGCGCGTGGGCGCCTGGATGGCGGAGCGCGGCGAGCATCCGGCCACCCTCCCCGCGCACCTCGGGGTCGCGGACGAGGTTCTGCTGGGCCGCGCGGCTGCCTGCCCGGGGATCACGCTGGCGTCCCACACGTGGAGCCACCCCAACCTGGCGGCGCTCGCGGAGGACGAGCTGGACGCGGAGCTCGCGCGCCCCCTCGCGTGGCTGCGGGAGCGCTTCCAGGCCGTAGTTCCCTGGCTCAGCTACCCGTACGGCCTCTCCTCGCCGCTTGTGGAGCGCGCGGCGGAGCGTGCCGGCTACCGCGGCGCCTTCCGCGTGGAGGGTGGATGGACCCCTGCTGGCGCCACCGGATCGTTCGCGCTCCCCCGGATGAACGTCCCCGCCGGCGTCTCGCTGCACGGCTTCGAGCTTCGCACCGCCGGCTTCCTCGACCGCTGATGATGTCCACCGCACTCGCCGCCGTCCCGCGCCCCGCCGCGCACGCCGCCGCGGAGCCTCCCGCCATCCTGCACGTAGCCGCCCCGGCGCCCGTGGGCGGGCTGGAGCGGGTGGTGCACGCGCTCGCACGCGGGCAGGCGCAGCGCGGCCACCGTGTGCACGTGCTCGCGGTGCTCGATCCCGGCGCCGGAGACCACCCGTTCCTGGCGGGCCTGCGCGCCGACGGCGTTCCCGTCACCGCGCTGAGGCTTCCCGGGCGCGCCTACCTGCGCGAGCGCCGCGAAGTGGCCGCACTCTGCCGCCAGCTCGGCACCTCCGTCGTGCACACGCACGGGTACCGGCCGGACGTGGTGGATGGCGGCGTCGCGGGCGCGCTGGGAATCGCGCGCGTCTCCACGGTCCACGGCTTCTGCGGCGGCGGGTGGCGCAACCGGGCGTACGAGCGGCTGCAGTGCATCGCCTACCGCCGCTTCGACGGGGTGGTCGCGGTGTCGAGCCCCCTGGCGGCCCAGCTGGAGCGCTCCGGCGTGCCGCGCGCTCGCATCCACACCATCGCCAACGCGTGGGCGGGCACGGCCGAGCCGCTGCGCGCGGACGAGGCGCGCCGCCGGCTGGGCCTGGATGAAGACGGGTGCTTCCGGCTGGCGTGGGTGGGGCGGGTGAGCCGCGAGAAGGGGCTGGACGTGCTCCTGGATGCGCTCCCCCTGCTCGCCGACCTCCCCATCCGCCTCTCGGTGCTGGGGGATGGCGGCGAGCGCGCGGGGCTGGAAGCGCGGACCCACGCCCTCGGCATCGCGGATCGTGTCCAATGGCACGGGATGGTGCCCGACGCCGCGCGCCACCTGGGTGCCTGCGACGCGTTCGTGCTGAGCTCGCGCACCGAGGGGACGCCGATCGCCCTCTTCGAGGCCATCGCCGCGGGGCTGCCGGTGGTGGCGACGCGCGTGGGGGGCGTGCCGGAAGTGGTCTCGTCCGCCGAAGCACTGCTCGTCCCGCCCGAAGATCCCGCCGCGCTGGCCGCCGCGCTGCGCGCCCTGGTGGCCGATCCCACGAATGCGGAGACACGCGCGAAGGCCGCGCTTCACCGCCTGGAAACTTCGTTCGCGAGCGGCCCCTGGCTGGACCGCTACGACGCTCTCTACCGTTCGGTACAAGCCCTCAGAGGGAAGCGATGACCATCCTTGCCTTCGTCCTGATCGCCGGAGCGGCGCTGCTCCTCTTCTACACCTACGTGGGCTACCCGCTGCTGCTGAGGTGGGCCGCGCCCGCGCCGCCCGCCCCCGTGCCGCTCCCGGACGAGCTGCCGACGGTAAGCATCTGCGTGCCGGCGTACAACGAGGAGGCGCAGATCCGCGGCGCCATCGAGAGCCTGCTCGCGCTGGACTACCCGGCGGAGAAGCGGCAGATCATCATCGTCTCCGACGCGTCCACGGATCGCACGGACGAGATCGCGGCCAGCTACGCCTCGCGCGGCGTGGAGCTGCTGCGCCTGCCGCGGCGCTCGGGGAAGACGGCGGCCGAGAACGCGGCGGCGGCCCTGCTGCACGGCGAGATCGTGGTGAACACGGACGCCTCCATCCGCATCCGGCCGGACGCGCTGCGGCCCCTGGTAGCGCCCTTCCGCGACCCGGAGGTGGGGGTGACGTCGGGGCGCGACGTGAGCGTGGCGCCGGTGGACGCGGACTCCAACCGGGGCGAGTCCGGGTACGTGGGATACGAGATGGAGATCCGCGCGCTGGAGACGCGGATGGGCGGCATCGTGGGCGCGTCCGGCTGCCTCTACGCCATCCGCCCCCACCTCCACCGCAAGCCGATCCCCGACCACCTGAGCCGCGACTTCGCGTCGGCGCTCACCGCGCGGGAGCATGGGTACCGGTCGGTATCCGTGGACGAGGCCATCTGCCTGGTGCCGCGCACCGTCTCCCTCCGGCGCGAGTACGGCCGTAAGGTGCGCACGATGACGCGGGGGATGGAGACGCTCTTCTTCAAGCGCCACCTGATGAACCCGCTGCGCTACGGCTGCTTCGCGTGGATGCTCATCAGCCACAAGGTGTGCCGCTGGGCCGTGCCCTGGGCGGCCGTCGGCGCGGTGGCGGGGCTCGCCATCCTGGCCGGCGATCAGGTGTGGGCGCGCGCGACGCTGGCCGCCGGCGCCGCCGTATGCGCGGTGGCCACGGTGGGCTGGCTGTGGCCCAACGCCCGCAAGATGCCGCGCATCCTGGCCCTCCCCGCCTTCGCGCTGGCGGGGAACGTGGCCGCGCTCCACTCCCTCCTGCGCGCCATCCGCGGAAGCGACAACCCCGCCTGGGAGCCCACGCGCCGCGAGGTGGTACTGTGAGCCGCAATCTGGAAGAACCGGCGCCTGCCGCCGGGTTCCCGGCCTGGCGAGCAAACACGCGGCAACGACAGCACGAAGTCCGCCTCCGCGGACTGATCTTCCAGCACCAGCGGGAAGCCGGCAGTCCCCGCAGGGGGACTTCGTGTAGTGGTTGCAGCGACTTCGGTCGCCCGCGACACGGCCACCCGCACACGGAGCGGGTATGAGCCGCCCCCGGACGGTGCTCATCCTCCACCGCGGCGGCGACCTGCTGCGGGGCACGGAGGCGACGCTCCTCTCGCTGCTGCGGGGGATCGACCCGGGCGCGCTGCGGCCCATCGTGGTGTCCACCCACCCGGTGATGCACGAGGCCGCGCAGGCGCTGGGCGTGGAGAGCCACCTGCGCGACGACCCGGAGCTGATGCTGGTGCAGGGCGAGCGCCGCCTGCCCGTGGGCCGGTACGCGCGCTCCTTCCGCGAGCTTCACCGGCTGGCCCGTGACCGCGCGGTGGACGTGTTCTTTTGCAACGGCGGCGGCCCCTGCCAGCTCGGCGTCCCGCTGGCCGCGGCCCTGCGCAAGCCGCTCGTGTGCTACTTCCACCACCCCGCGCCGCGCCTGTACCACGCCTGGTGGCTCACGCGCCTGGCCCGCTCGCTGGTGTTCTCCAGCGAGTACTCGGCCGCCCACACGCGGCAGAAGATCGGCCGCACGGGCGAGGTGGTGCACCCCGGGATCGACGCGGCCACCCGCTTTCTCCCGGCCGCGCCGCGCGACCCGGCGCTGCGCCGCTCCCTGGGCTTCGCCGACGACGACGTGGTGTTCGCGCAGTTCGGCGCGCTCGTGCCCCACAAGGGCCACCGCACGCTCGTGGAGGCCTTCGCCGCGGCGGCCGGTCGCGCCCCCTCCGCGCGCCTCCTGGTGATCGGCGACGGCCCCGAGGCCGGACCGCTGCGCGAGCTGGTGCGCGAGCGTGGCCTTGGGGAGCGCGTGGTGCTCACCGGCTGGGTGGACGACGTGGTCCCCTACCTTCGCCACGTGGCCGACGTGGGCGTGCTCGCCTCGCGCGAGGAGGGCCTGGGCCTGGTGAACCTGCAGGCATCCGCCTGCGGCCTCCCCAACCTGGCCAGCGACAGCACGGGCATCCGCGAGACCATCGACCACGGCACCACCGGCTTCCTCTTCCCCCCCGACGACCGCGCGGCCCTGGCCAACCTCATCGTGCGCCTCACTCACGACCCCGCCCTCCGCGCCACCATGGGCGCCCGCGGGCGCGCAATGGTCCTCACCCGCTTCACCGAAGACCGCTACTGCCAGCGCATGGAAGCGATCCTCCGCGCCGCCTGAAAAAAATCATCACACAGAGA
>DASVSA010000455.1:0-4403 GCA_036388335.1 Longimicrobium sp.
TCTCTGTGCCTCTGTGTCTCTGTGTGGCAATGCTGTATCCTGATCGCTCTCCCTAACGATTGGATACGATGCGACGCTGGCGCATGCTGGCCCTGCTCTCCGCGGCGGAGCTCCTGGGGATGTCGCTGTGGTTCACGGCCAGCGCCGTGGCGCCGCAGCTCAGCGCGCTCTGGGGGCTGGATGCGCAGCAGGGGGCGTGGCTCACCACCATCGTGCAGCTGGGGTTCGTGGCGGGCACCGCGCTGGCCGCCCTCCTCAACCTGGCGGACGTCTTCCCCGCCCGACCGTACTTCGCCGTGGCGGCTCTCTGCGGCGCGCTGGCGAACGCGCTGGTGGTGTACGCGCCGGGGTATGGGAGCGCGCTGGCGCTGCGCTTCCTCACCGGTTTCTTTCTGGCCGGCGTGTACCCGCCCGCCATGAAGATGATCGCCACCTGGTTCCAGTCCGGGCGCGGGCTCGCCATCGGCACCATCGTGGGCGCGCTCACGCTGGGCAAGGCGACGCCGTACCTGGTGCGCGCGCTGGAAGGCGGTGACTTCCGCGTCGTCGTCCTCACCGCGTCGGCCGGGGGCGTGGCGGCGGCGGCGCTGGTCGCGGCCGGGTACCGCGACGGGCCCTTCCCCTTTCCGCGCCGCCCCTTTTCCTGGGGCCTGGTCGGCGCCACCCTGCGCCACCGCCCCACGCGCCTGGCCATCGGCGGCTACCTCGGGCATATGTGGGAGCTCTACGCGATGTGGGTCTCCGTGACTCCCTTCTTCCTGGAGTACTTCCTCTTCCGCGGCAGCGCCCATGCCCGCGCGGAGGGGCTCGCGGACGGAGCAGGGTTCGCGGTGATCGGGGTGGGCGCGGCCGGGGCGGTGCTGGCCGGCAAGTGGGCGGACCGGTTGGGACGCGAGCGGATCACCGTCTGGGCGATGGGCGTGAGCGGCGCATGCGCTCTTGGCATGGGATGGCTCCTCCACGCACCGATAGCCATCGTGTTGATCGTAGCCGTGGTCTGGGGTTTCTCGGTTGTGGCAGACTCGGCGCAGTTCAGCGCGGTAATCACCGAGGTGGCGCCACCGCACGCCGTCGGCACCGCGCTCACGCTGCAGACCTCGCTCGGCTTCTTACTGACCATGGTCACCATCTCAGGAGTACCGTCCCTCCGCAACTTTGGAGGATGGCCTCTGGCGTTCGGGATCTTGGCTCTCGGGCCGGGGCTCGGAATCGTCGCGATGCTTCGCCTGAAAACGATCCGTTTGCGGTTGGAGGGGGGACCCGAATCGCCCCGGACCTGACAGAATCCGTGACGACCGCGGAGCCAGGCGTACGCTCTCGACCGGGGCCGCCGAGACAGAACAATCAGCATGTTGCCCACGTGAGCCGTCCCGTTACGCCGTGGCCTCCAAAGCCCTCAGAACACAGCGCCCGCGCTCGCGTCGCAGGGTTCTCACCACGGTGGGCACTCTCGCTCCGCGCTTCTGCAGTAGTTCCTCGTCAGGCGGCTCCCCCGGTTCCTGAGCAGGTGCCCATTCGATTCCTGCTCCTACTCAGATGCCGCTTGCGGCGTTGCTGGTGCACGCCCGCCGCGGTAGCTCCCGCGCGCTCTCGCGGTGAGGCTCCCGATCCGTAGGCACAGTTCCAGGGTCGGACCCAACCTGCGCGTAGTCCGCTCAGTGCGATCGCTCATCCGCCCCACGTTCCCAACACAATGAACTCCATCTGCACCCCTCGGCAGTCTGTCTTCGACCCAGGCTACCCGCACACCGTCCTGGATGTCACAGGATGTGCTGGAGGCGACGCTGCCGTTCTAGTAGGCGGAGCCTGAGCCGGCCCGATGGGCTCAGTACCCCCCTTGACGGTCCGGAGCAGTTCACCGTTCCGACCCCGGGTGGCCGAATCCAGCACAGCTTGACAGTTCAGAAGCCAGGATGTACGTTACAAGCGTAAAAAGTGTTGTATGTTTCGGCAGGGATGTGTCCTCCTGCCACAGCTTGTGGGAACCGGCGGGATCATCGAGCCGGACCCGATAGAACGAGAGAACGGCCGATGGAGGCCCCTTCCCCGGAACAGCGCCGGGAGGGGGCTTCTTTTTTTGTCCCGGGGAGCGGCCGTCGGCACCATAGGCCCAGCCGCAATCGAGGCCGATCCGGGTGAGTCACCTCCAATCGGGGAGCACAACGATGAGAGTACCAGGCGAGTGGGACGTCTGCCGATCAATCCGCCAGCAGCGCTTTCCATGGCCCCGTGCTGGCCCGTCGTGGGCTCGAGACCGGAGGGCGGATACTCCGCACCGCTACAGAGGGAGGCGAGAATGACCGGTGAATCGGGGCTTTACCTGGATTGGTCGGTAGTCGTGGGAGGCGGATTCGGTGTGACGGTCCTGATGCTTGCCCTCGTGGAGAGACTCCGCCGCGTCTTCGCGACCAAACAGGACCTGAACGGTCTCGGGCAGAAGTTCAACGCGATCGAGACGCTCTATATCCAGGTGCGCGAGTCGGCGGACGACGCCCGCGCCGGGGTCGCGGCCGTGCGCGCCGAGAACCGCGCTCTGGCGGAGCGGATCACCGACCAGGTCGTCCGCCCGCTGGAGCGTCTCACACTCAAGATGGAGGAACTGAACGAAACGCAGGTCAGGCAAGCGGCCACTCTGGAGCATCTGGACCGGCTGCTCTCGAGTGACCGGGAAACGCGGAGCGGCAGCCTACACCAGCGAAGGAGGAGACCGTGAAGTCCATTCAAGCGCGCGTCGCCGCGATCGTGGCGAGCTACATCGCAGCCCTGCTGGTGGCGCACGGATTCGGCGCCATGACGCCAGATGGAGCGGCGCGGATCGAGTCCTGGTTGAGCCACACGTTCGAGCTCGTGCTCTTCCTGGGTTATGCGGTGGTGCACCCCTGGCTCCAGAAGCGGTGGAACCCCACGGGAGCGTACACCCAGCAGGCGGCCGAGCGGCTGGAGCAGGTAGCGCACATAACCGACGGCGGCGGGCGCCCCCGATGATCCGGCTGGATCCCCTACGGTGCCAGTACGACGCCCTCTCGCGCCGGGCCGCGCACTATCACCGCCAGGGCCTGCCGTGGGTCGCGGCCGTGTCGCACGCGGCGGTTGCGCTCCCCCCCGGCCGGAAGAGGGATCCGGCCGGCTTCGGGCGGGACCGGTTCTGAAGGATGGTGCGCGAACGGCTCGCGCGCACCGGGTGACAACCCTGAGCCACACGGGCAACCAAGGAGGAAGGATGACGTCCCAGGAACCCACGCCCCAGGAGCGGGCACGGGGGTGGCTGCTGGCCCAGGCCGAACCGCTGCGGAGGCACACGGGCGGCGGGAGGATCGATGTGGACCAGCCGTACGACCACGACTACGAGGGGGTGATGCAGGGCGGCTTCGGACTGGGCGAGGTGGCGACGCCGCCGACCCGCGTCGTCGTGTTCTCTCCCGATCCGATCCCGCC
Organism: Longimicrobium sp.; assembly: GCA_036388335.1. GTDB lineage: Bacteria > Gemmatimonadota > Gemmatimonadetes > Longimicrobiales > Longimicrobiaceae > Longimicrobium. Next base: position 3,436 of record DASVSA010000455.1, read on the forward strand.
CGGCCACACCGGTCCGATCTCGATCGCGGTCTGGAACGCGCGGCCGGACGAGGCGTTCCGGATCGAGGCCTACCTGCTGTCCGACGAGTACTACTGGCAGGGGACGGCCACGGCCAGCGGCGACGGCACCTGGAGGATCGACGCGGTGGGGCGCGCCGGAGAGTGGCGGTTCCGCCTGTTCGATGCGGTGTCGGGGCAGCAGGTGGGCGAGGAGTGGCGCCAGGAGATCAACCCCGCGTACACCGTCCGGTACCGCGACCCGGTCACGCCCGTGGAGGTGACCTCGCCCGACCCCATCCCCCCGGCGTACGAGGGACGCGTCGCCGGCCGGACCCGCGGCGCCGGGGTCATGACCGGGGCCGGGTACCACCTGAAGGGGTACCTGCTGACCGACGCCTACTACCCCCAGTTCGACGTCGCGGTGGTAGGGGGCGGCCCATGGGAATTCGACGCGCTGGGGTTCGGCGGCGAGTGGCGGTTCCGCTTGTTCGACGACGCCACCGGCAGCCAGATCGGCGAGGTGTGGAATCCGTCCCTCAATCGCGGCGAGAAGTACCCGGCATTCCCCTCGGTCGTCCCCATCGTCGTGCTGGAGACGCCGGTCGTCGTGACGTCGCCCGATCCGATCCCGCAGTACTACTACGGCGATATCACCGGGAGTGTACGCGACTTCCACCTCTACTCGGGCCGGCGCTTGGTGGTGCAGGCGTACCTGCGCACGGACAAGTACTACTTCCAGGCGGAGGCCGGTGTCGATGAACAAGGCCGATGGTCTGTCGATGCGGGCGGGCGACCCGGCGAGTGGCGATTCCGCCTGCTCGACTACGATGCCAATGAGCAGCTGGGCATCGAATGGAGGCCGGGAATCGACGGGACCGCCGTGTACCAGAACGTGGTGCTGCGGCTGTACACCGTGACGGACGCGGAGTACATGGTCGGGGAGGCACTCGCCCGCGACGACCACCGGT
>DASVSA010000456.1:0-6740 GCA_036388335.1 Longimicrobium sp.
AAGTCCGCGAGCACCGGCCGCAGGAATAGGTCGCCCAGCGCCACCTCGCGGCCGAGCACCTGCCTCACGCGCGACACCACGCGCACGGCGCGCAGCGAGTGCCCGCCCAGCTCGAAGAAGCTGTCCTGCCGCCCCACCCGCTCCACGCCCAGCACCTCGGCCCAGATCCCGGCCAACGCCGTCTCGGTCTCACCCACCGGCGCCTCGTACTCGCGCGCGGCGAAGGCGTCGCCCTCGGGCGCGGGGAGCGCCTTGCGGTCCGCCTTGCCGTTGGGGGTCAGCGGCATCGCCTCCATCCACACGTACGCCGCCGGCACCATGTAGCCCGGCAGGTTGGCGGACAGGTGCGCACGCAGCGCCTCGCCATCGAGCGCCTCGGCGGACACGTAGTAGGCGGCCAGGCGCTTGTCGCCCGGCGCGTCCTCGCGCGCCAGCACCACCACCTCGCGGATCTCCGGGTGCTCGGCGAGGCGCGCTTCGATCTCCCCCAGCTCGATGCGGAAGCCGCGCAGCTTCACCTGGAAGTCGTTGCGGCCCAGGAACTCCACCGTGCCGTCGGGGAGCCAGCGGCCCAGGTCGCCCGTGCGGTACATCCGCCCGCCGTTGAACGGGTCCGCGATGAACCGCTCAGCCGTGAGCTCGGGCTGGTTGAGGTACCCCAGCGCCACGCCCGCCCCGCCGATGTGGATCTCGCCCGCCACGCCCACCGGCACCGGCGCGCCCTGGCCGTCCAGGATGTAGATCTGCGTGTTCGCGATGGGGCGGCCCAGCGGGATGCTGCGCGCGCCCTCGGCCACGCTCGTGATCTCGTGCGTGATCGCGAAGGTGGTCGTCTCGGTGGGGCCGTAGCCGTTGAGCAGGTGCTTCGGTGCGTGGCCCTCCAGCACGCGCGCGATGATGCGCGGGTCCAGCGCATCGCCGCCCACGATCAGGTAGCGGAGGCGCGGGAGCGCGGGCTTGAGATCCTCCACGTACTGGTTGAAGAGGCCCACCGTCAGCCACAGCACGTCCACGCCGTGCGTGAGCAGCGCCACGCAGAAGCGCCGTGGGTCGAGCAGGGTGTCCTGGTCGATGACCACGATGCGCCCGCCGTTCAGCAGCGGCGCCCATACTTCCATCGTGGTGGCGTCGAAGGCCGGGTTCGCGGCGAAAGCCACGCGGTCCTCGCACCCGAAATCCGCATACCCGTTGTTGATCACCAGGCGCGCGATGGCGCGGTGCGGCACCACCACGCCCTTGGGCGCCCCAGTGGAGCCGGAGGTGTACATCACGTACGCCGCCGCCCCGCCACCGACCGGGACGCACGGGTTGCCGGTGGCGCCTTCGGGCAGCGCATCGACATCGATGCGCTCCACGCCGAGTTCCGGGAGGTCGTCCGCCGTGCGGCCCAGCACGACCGGCGAGGCGCTATCCGCGACCATGAACGCGATGCGCTCGGCCGGGAAGGCGGGATCGACGGGCACGTACGCGGCGCCGGCCTTGAGCACCGCCAGCTCCGCGATCACCAGCTCGGCCGAGCGCGGCACCAGCACCGCCACGCGGGTATCCGGCCCCACCCCGCGCTCGCGGAGCCGGTGGGCGAGGCGGTTGGCGCGGGTGTTCAGCTCCGCATACGTCAGCGAGCAATCGCCGTACACCAGCGCGACCGCATCTGGCGTACGCTCCGCCTGCGCCTCGAAGAGCGCGTGCACGGAGTTGTCGGCCGGGAACTCCGCGGACGTGGCGTTGAACGTCTCTACGACCTGCGTGCGCTCCGCGGCGGGGAGCAGCGGGAGGCGCGCGACGCTCTGGCGCTCGTCGGCGGCCATCGCCTGAAGGACGAGGCGAAGGTAGCCCAGGTAGCGCTCGATGGTCGCGGCATCGTACAGCGCCGTCGCGTACTCCATGGCGCCCACGATTTTGCCGCCCGTCTCGGCGAGGGTGAGCGAGAGGTCGAACTTGGCCGACACGCGCGGCGCGCCGCCCACGGCGCCCAGCGTGAGCCCCGGCAGCTCCAGCCCGCCCTGCGCCGCGTGCTGCCAGGCGAACATCACCTGGAAGAGCGGCGTGTGCGCCATGCTGCGCGCCGGCTGCACCAGCTCCACCACCTGCTCGAAAGGGATGTCCTGGTGGTGCTGCGCGGCCAGCGACCGCGCCTTCACGCGGCCCAGCAGCTCCGCCACGCTCGGCGCGCCGGAGAGGTCCATGCGCAGGGCCAGCGTGTTGACGAAGAAGCCGATCAGCCCCTCGATCTCGCCGCGCCCGCGGTTGGCCGTGGGCGTGCCGATCACCACGTCGTCCTGGCCCGAGAGGCGGCCCAGCACGGCGGCCCAACCCGCCAGCATCGTCATGTACAGCGTGGTGCCGTTGCGCTGGCTGAGCGCCTTGAGCGCCGCCGTCAGCTTCTCGTCCAGCTCCACCGCGACGGCGGCACCCACGTGGTCGGGGCGCGCCGGGCGCGGCCGATCCGCCGGAAGCTCCAGCAGCTCGGGCGCGCCGGCGAGCGTCGTCTTCCAGTAATCCGCCTGCTGCTTGAGCACCTCGCCATCCACCCACTTCCGCTGCCACGCCGCGTAGTCCGCGTACTGCACCGGCAGGGCGGGAAGCGGATCGGCCTCACCGCGCACGAAGGCGCCGTACAGGGCGCTCAGCTCACGCGTGAGCACGCCCATGGACCAGCCGTCGGAGACGATGTGGTGCATGGTGACGAGCAGCACGTGGTCGTCCGCCGCCAGCCGCACCAGCCGCCCGCGAATCAGCGGACCGTGCTCCAGGTCGAAGGGGGTGTTCGTCTCCTCCGCCACCAGGCGGTTCAGCTCCGCTTCGGCCTCCGCGCGGCCGGCCAGGTCGAACGCGGCGAGGTGGAAGCGGGCCTCACTGGCCAGGCGCTGCACCGGCTCGCCATCCACCAGCGTGAAGACCGTGCGCAGCGCCTCGTGGCGCTCCACGATGCGGTCCAGCGCGCGCACCAGCGCCACGCGGTCCAGCGTGCCCGTCAGGCGCAGCCGGATGGGGATGTGGTACGCCGTGCCCGTGCCGATCTGCTCCAGGAACCAGAGCCTCTGCTGCGCGAAGGAGAGGGGGTTCCCCTCGCCGCGCTCCGCGGGCTCGATCGCCGGCAGGGCGGCGCGCGTGGCCGTATCCAGCCCGCCGGCGAAGTCGGCCAGTACGGGCCGGGCGAAGAGGTCGCCCAGCACGGCCTGCACGCCCAGCGCCTGCCTCACGCGCGAGATCACCTGCACGGCCAGCAGCGAGTGCCCGCCCAGCTCGAAGAAGTGGTCGCGGCGCCCCACGCGCTCCACGCGCAGCAGCTCCGCCCAGATGCCGGCCAGCGCCGTCTCGGTGTCGCCGGCCGGCGCCTCGTAGGCGCGCGTGGCGAACGCCTCGCCCTCGGGGGCGGGGAGCGCCTTGCGGTCGGTCTTGCCGTTGGGGGTCAGCGGGAGCGCGTCCAGGCGGATGTACGCCGCGGGGACCATGTACTCCGGCAGCGCGGAGGCCAGGTGGGCGCGCAGCGCCTCCGCCTCCAGCGCCTCGGCCGACGCGTAGTAGGCAACCAGCCGCGCGTCGCCCGGCGCGTCGGTGCGGGCCAGGACCACCGCCTCGCGCACGCCGGGGTGGGCGCCGAGGCGCGCCTCGATCTCGCCCAGCTCGATGCGGAAGCCGCGGATCTTCACCTGGAAGTCGTTGCGGCCCAGGAACTCGATGGTGCCGTCCGCCAGCCAGCGCCCCAGGTCGCCCGTGCGGTACATCCGCCCGCCGTGGAACGTGTCCTCCACGAAGCGCTCGGCCGTGAGCTCGGGGCGGTTCAGGTAGCCGCGCGCCACGCCGGCGCCGCCGATGTACAGCTCGCCCACCACGCCCACCGGCACCGGCTGGCCGTCGGCGTCCAGCACGTACATGCGGGTGTTGGCGATCGGGCGGCCGATGGGCACCGCCGCGCCCCGGTCGCGCTCCGCGTCGAAGCGGTGGATCATGCACCCCACCACCGTCTCCGTGGGGCCGTACTCGTTGAAGATCCGCATCTCCCCCGCCGAAGCTTCCACGATGGAGCGCGCGAGCGGGGCCTTCAGCTCCTCGCCGCCCACCACCAGCGTGCGGATGCGGCGGCCGGCGAGGTCGTGGCCTTCAAGCAGCGCGAGGTGCGCCGGGGTGAGCTTCACCACGTCCACCGCGTCCTCGTCGAACACGCGCAGCACGGGGATGTCGCCCTCGCCGCGCTCGCCGTACACCACCACGGATCCGCCCGTCACGAGCGGCACGTAGAGCGAGGTGACGGTGAGGTCGAAGGCGATGGAGGAGTAGAGAGCGAAGCTGGCCGGGCGGCCGCCGGCGTACGCCGTCTTCGCCCAGTCCACGTAGTGGGTGAGCCCCTGGTGCCTCACCATCACGCCCTTGGGCATGCCGGTGGAGCCCGAGGTGTAGATGAGGTACGCCAGGTGGTCGGGGGTGAGCCCCGCCGGACGCGGGTTGCCGTCCGGCTGGTGAGCCCACGCCGCGGCGTCGTCCAGGACGAGCACCGGCACGCCCGCGAAGCGGCCCGCCAGCGACTCCTGGGCGAGCAGCACCACGGGGGCGCTGTCGGCCAGGATGTGGCGCAGGCGCTCGTCGGGGTACGCCGGGTCCAGCGGCACGTACGCGCCGCCGGCCTTGAGGATGGCGAGCAGCCCCGCCACCAGCTCCGGCGTGCGCGCGGAGCACACCGCCACGCGCGCGTCGGGCCCCACGCCCAGCTCGCGCAGGTGGTGCGCAAGGCGGTTGGCCCGCGCGTTGAGCTCCGCGTAGGTGAGCGACGCGCCGTCGCACACCACGGCCACGGCGCCGGGTGTGAGCTCCGCCTGCGCCTCGAAGAGCTGGTGCACGCAAAGGCCGGCCGGGTAGTCGGCGGCGGTGGCGTTCCACCCTTCCACCACCTGCCGGCGCTCGTCGGCGGAGAGGAGGGGGATGGAGTCCACCGGCTGCGCGTCGTCGGCCACCATGGCGGCGAGCACCGCGCGCAGGTAGCCCAGGTGGCGCTCCACGGTGGCGGCGTCGAACAGGGCCGTGGCGTACGTCACGCCGCCCACGATGGCGCCGTCCGACTCCTGGAGGGAGAGGGAGAGGTCGAACTTGGCGGTGGAGTGGGCGGAAGCGCCCGCCGCCGCCAGCTCCAGCCCGGCCAGCTCCAGGCTCCCCGCCGGCGAGCCCTGCCAGGCGAACATCACCTGGAAGAGCGGGGTGTGGGCCATGCTGCGGGCCGGCTTCACCACCTCCACCACCTGCTCGAAGGGGATGTCCTGGTTGTGCTGGGCGCCCAGCGCGCCGGCCTTCACCCGCGCCAGCAGCTCCGCCACCGTGGGCGCGCCGGAAAGGTCCATGCGCAGCGCCAGCGTGTTGACGAAGAAGCCGATCAGCCCCTCCACCTCCTTCCTCCCCCGGTTGGCCGTGGGCGTGCCGATCACCACGTCGTCCTGGCCGGAGAGGCGGGCGAGCACCGTGGCCCACGCCGCCATCAGCGTCATGAACAGCGTGGTGCCGTGGCGTTGACCCAGCGCCTTCACCCCCGCCGTGAGCTCTGCGTCCAGCTCCAGCGCGGCGAAGGCGCCGGCCGGGTCCTGCCGCGCGGGGCGCGGGCGGTCCGCGGGGAGCGCCAGCAGCTCCGGAGCGCCGGCCAGCGCCGTCTTCCAGAAGTCCGCCTGGCGCTGGAGCACCTCGCCGTCCACCCAGCGGCGCTGCCACGCGCTGAAGTCCGCGTACTGCACCGGCAGGGCCGGGAGCGGGTCGGCTTCCCCGTTGCGGAAGGCGCCGTACAGCGCGCCCAGCTCGCGCACCACCACCTCCATCGACCAGCCGTCGGAGACGATGTGGTGCATCGTCACCAGCAGCACGTGGTCGTCGGCCGCCACTCTCACCAGCCGGCCGCGGATCAGGGGGCCGGCCGCCAGGTCGAACGGCGCGCCGGACTCCTCCGCCATCAGCCGGCGCAGCTCCGCCTCGGCATCCGGGTGCCCGGCCAGGTCGTGCTCGGCCAGCTGGAAGCCGCCCGCCTCCGCGATCACCTGCACCGGCTCGCCATCCACCTCCACGAAGGTCGTGCGCAGCGCCTCGTGCCGCTCCACGATGCGGTCCAGTGCCCGGACCAGCGCGTCGCGGTGCAGCCCGCCCCGCAGCCGCAGGCTCTTGGCGATGTGGTACGCGCGCCCCGCGCTCCCCAGCTGCTCCAGGAACCAGAGCCTCTGCTGCGCGAACGAAAGCGCCAGCCGCTCTCCGCGCTCGCCGGGGACGATGGGGGTCACGTCCAGCGACTTGCGGGCGAGGTTGGCGGCGCGCGCCAGCTTCAGGAGCCGTTCCCGATCAACAACCGTTTGCATGAATTCTTTGTGGGGTGGTAGTTACGGCGGAGGAGTGCACTGCGAGGATGCACGGGACGTTGCGGACGGGCCCGCGCGGCGGCCCTGTGGCGCCGGCGGGCGGCCCCCCCGGAGAGGCGGCTGGCTCGGTTTGTCGTGCGGTGGCGTAACGTGAGTGCCGTCCTCGGACGGCTGCCGCGGTGGCGCGGCGGGCTTCAGCGGACGGCGAGCACCATCTCGGCGGCCATCTCGCGGACGGGCGTCTGCTCGCGGGCGGCGGTGCCGGCCTGCTCGCTCCCCACGGTCCAGGCGAGCGCTTCGCGGGCGTTGGCCAGCTTGTGCTGCGTCTCGGCGAACTCGTTCTCGGGCACCGAGCCGGGTACGATGCCGGCGCCGGCGTGCAGGTAGGTGCGCGTGCCGTAGCGGAAGATCCCC
>DASVSA010000457.1:0-3456 GCA_036388335.1 Longimicrobium sp.
TCGTCCGGGGCTCGGCGCCCGATACATTTGGCGCCCCCCGCGGGGTGCCCACGAATTGCTCAGGAGTTCAGTTGGCGCTCTCCTCCTTGCTGTACCTCCTCCTTGCCGGCGGCACCATCTCCGGCAGCATCCGCGCTGAAGGATCGCACGAACCCGTTGCCGCGACTGTCGAGATCGCCGAGCTGGGACAGAGCGTCCGCTCGGACCACCGCGGCTACTTCGTCATCCCCAACGTGCGGACCGGCACCTGGAGGATCCGGGCGCGCGCGCCCGGCTACCAGGAGCTGGAGCGGGAGATCCGCGTGCCGGTGAGCGGGAGCGTGCGGATCGACCTGGAGCTCGCGCGGCGTCCGGTGGAGCTGGAGGGGATCGAGGTCCGCTCCACGAGCGGCTCCATCACGGCGGCGCAGGCGGGCCCGGGAAGCACCCGCCTGGACCCGCGAGCCGTGAAGCTCCTGCCGGCCCTGGCCGAAGTCGACGTGCTGCGCGCGGTGCAGACGCTGCCGTCGGTGGCCGCCGCGTCTGACTTCTCGAGCGCGCTGTACGTGCGCGGGGGCTCGCCCGACCAGAGCCTGCTCCTGCTCGATGGAGTGCCGCTCTTCAACCCGTACCACCTGGGGGGCATCTTCGCCGCCATCGACCCGGACGCGGTGGCCTCGGTGGAGCTCCTCGCCGGTGCGCTGCCTGCCCGCGTGGGGGACCGTCTCTCCGGCGTCGTGGACGTGCAGACGCGCGATGGCGGTCGCGACCGGGTGCGGGCGAGCGGCAGCGTGGGCATGCTCTCGTCCCGCGCGACCGTGGATGGCCCGCTCCCGGGAGGGCGCGGCAGCTACCTCGTTTCCGGGCGCCGCACGTACGTGGACCTGTTCACGAACGCCGCCCACCGCCTGGGGCTGATCTCCACCCCGCTCCCCTACGGCTTCACCGACGCGCACCTGAAGGTGGTGCACGACGTCGGGGAGCGGGGCTCCCTGGCGGGGTCCCTCTACGTGGACCGGGAGGGCGTGCACGTGCCGCCGACGCTCGACGTGAGCGACGACCTGCAGTGGGGGTGGGGGTCCACGACGGCGTCGCTGCGCTACCGGCAGCCCCTGGGTGCCAGCCACCTCGGCGAGATCCACGCCGGGCTCAGCTCGTTCGGTGGCACCTTCCAGACGACGCCGCAGACACGCGGAACCGGGGGAACCCGTACGGACCCGCGGCCCGCGACGCTGGATGCCCGTACCCGTGTGCGCGACGTGCTCGCCGGGGCCAACCTGACGTGGTACCGCGGCACGCACCAGCTTCGCACCGGGGTGCAGCTCGATTCGTACCTCTTCGACCACGACGTCACGGCCACGGACGAGGAGCTCCGCGAGTACTTCCCGGACTTCACGCGCCGGGACCAGCCGTGGACCGTGGCCGCGTACCTGGAGGACGAGTGGATACCGGCGGGGGCGCTGCGGCTGCGGGCGGGCGTCCGGGTGCTTCACACCTCCACGGGGTCGGCCGAGTGGATGCCGCGGGTTGGGGCCACGCTCGCGCTCTCGCCGCGGATGACCCTGGTGGCGGGAGCAGGCCGCTACGCGCAGGCGCTCCACAGCATCAAGGACGAAGAGTCCGTTTATTCGAGCCTGATGGCGTACGACTTCTTTGCTCCCGTTCCGCGGGAAGCGGGGCTCTCGGTCGGCAACGACCTGGTGGCCGGCGTGGAGTGGGCCTCGGGGGCGACCACCGTCCGGCTCGACGCGTACGTGAAGGAGCAGGAGCGGGTGCCCCTGGTCCCGATTCCCGCGGAGCCGCTTCGCGCGCCGGTGCTGGTTCCCGACGGCGCGGTGGTGGCCCGGGGAACGGCGCGCGGGGCGGAGGTCCTGGCGCGGCACGCGTGGGGGAAGAGCGCGCTGTCCCTCTCGTACGCGCTGGCGGCCGCGGAGCACGAGATCGGCGAGGAGCGCTTCGCCCCGCGCTTTGAGCGGCGCCACCGGCTGGACGTGAGCGCTCACACCGCGCTGGGCAGCCGTGGCCAGGCCAGCCTGCGGCTGCTCTGGGCCACGGGGCAGCCCTACACGCCCATCGTGAGCCAGCTGCAGGGGTTCCATTACGACCCCGCGACCGGGCGATTCACCGGGAGCGGCACCCCGGCCGTGCTGGGGGAGCACAACTCCGCGCGCCTCCCGGCGTACTTCCGCCTGGACCTCTCGGCCCGCCGGAGCTTCGAGAGGCGCTGGTTCGGACGAGCGACCACTCTGACGCCGTACCTGCAGGTGCTCAACGCGCTCAACACCCGCAATGTCCTCTTCGCGGAGGCGGACCCGTCCACGAAGGGTGACCCCATGCTGAAGTTCACGCCTCAGCTCCCCATCCTTCCGACGATCGGAGTCGAATGGCGTTTCTGAGGCACCTGGCCGGGTATACGGCCGCCATCTTCCTCTGCGGGTGCACCGATGCCACCGCGCCGGTCCGCGCCACGGAGGAGAACGTAGCGGTGCACGCGGTCCTGGCGGCTGGCACCGACACGGCGTCGCTGCTGCTTACGCGCTTCGATCCCGCCGCGTCCCAAGACGAGCCGCGTTTCCACAGGGTTCCCGGCGCCAGCGTGCGTCTCCTGCGCGGCGCGGACACACTCTGGCTGCGGGAAGCACCGGCCGGTTTCAGCGACTGCAACACCGACGCGCGCGAGCCTGGCGAGATCGAGGAGATCGGGCGGGGGTGCTACGCCGCCGTGGTGCCGGACGGCCTCCGCGCCGGCGACCGGTACGAGCTGCGGGTCACGCTCGCGGACGGCACCACCATCCGGGGCGCGGCCACCATCCCGGGAGCTCCCGACATCCTGGCGCCGGCCACGGCGCGGGTGGTCGCGGTACGTACTCCGGAGTCCCCGCTGTTCTTGAAGAACAGCACCGCGTTCCCCGTGCGGTGGCGCATCCACGCTGGAACGGGGCGGGTCGAGATCGGGGTCGTACGGCCCCAGGCGTACCGTGACGGGCGGCCGCTGGCGCGCGTGGCGTGCCATCTTCAGCCCGGCCCGCTGCCGGCCGACCTGGTCCGGACCGATTCGGTCACCCACCAGGTCGTCTCCGCGTCGTGTTCCAGGGGGGGCGAGATCGTCCGCTGGGACTCGATCTCCACGCGCCTGGTACTGACCGCGTACGACACGGCGTACGCCCGCTATGCCCGGGAAGTACTGGGCGGGTCCGTGCGCGCGACCCGCGCGTCGGCCGGCGTGGAAGGTGCCTTCGGCGTTTTCGCCGGCGCCGCTTCCGCCGAGCGCCGCCTTACGCTGGTGCCCGCCACGGACTGAAGCGTCCCGCCGGGCCACGCAAATCCGGATGAATGCAAACCGAGAGGGAAGTATGAGGACGATGCGCATCTGGACCCTGCTGCCGGCGGCGCTGGCCACGCTGGCGGCCGAGCCGCGGGAAGCGGCGGGCCAGGAGAGGTTCGCGGTGAGGCTGGCGCCCACCTTCGGGTGGTACG
>DASVSA010000458.1:0-9532 GCA_036388335.1 Longimicrobium sp.
CGAACAGGTGCCGGACGCATTCAAAGATGACCCCGTCTCCCAGGTTGGGGCTGAAGATCTCAGCGACCACCGCAACTCTCATCCCGGCTCCCGTCTTTTTGATGTCGAACGCGGGCACCGAGGAAGCTCCCTCCTTGCCCACCGTCACGTACCGCGCATGGTGCCCAGCGCCCCGATCTCCATGCCGAGCTTCAGCCGCAGCTGCCGCCTCAGCAGGGTGCGCCACACCAGCGTGCTGAGCATGGTGGCCGACGCCGCGCCCAACATCCCCCAGCGCGGAATCGCCACGAAGTTGAATAGGACGTTGGCGGCGGCGCCGATCGCCATGGCCACGACGGTGTCCTTCTCGTGCCCGGCCATGTTCATCACCATGATCAGCGAGCCCTGCTCCGCGAAGAAGACGATCCCCGCGCACCAGATGACCATGGGCACGTAGCCGTGCACGTACTCCGGCCCGAAGACCCCGGCCAGGATGGGCTTGCCGCCGATCACCAGCACCGCCGCGATGGCCAGCGCGGACAGGAAGAGCGCGCGCGAGCCCTGCTGCGCCATCCGCTTCACCATGGGGAGGTTGCCCTCGGCGTGGAAGCGCGCCAGGTAGGGGGCCTGCACCGAGTTGACGATGACCGCGCCCACCAGCACGAAGCTGGTGAGCTGCACGATCACCCGGTAGATGCCCACGTCCTCGGGCGTCGCCAGGGCGGCGAGCATCAGGATGTCCGCCTGGCCGTTGATGAGCTGCACCCCGCCCAGCATGCTGAGCGGAATCACGCTGCGCAGCCACGCGCGGGTGTCGTACACGGGCGGCGCCACCCGCACGCCGGGCGGCATGGCGCGGTGAAGGAGCACGGCGCCCGCCAGGAAGGCGATGAAGGTGGCCAGGACGTTGAGCGCCATGGCGGTGGAGGGAGTGAGCGACTCGCTCCCCGCCGCCCACACCAGCCCGCCCACCAGCAGCAGCGTGCCCAGCGGGCGGATGACCATCTCCGGCACCTGCCCCTCCACCACGCGCCGCAGCCCGCGCAGGGCGCCGCTGCGCAGCCCTCCCAGCGCCACCAGCGGGAGCAGGAAGAGCGCCCATCCCAGCGTGGCGAGCTGCTCCGCCGACTGCTGATTGGGCGACACCCATAGCCAGATGCCCACGCCCAGGGCGCAGAGCAGCGACATCACCACCACCGCCTGGTTGCCGCGGCGGAGCAGCCCGCGCATCAGGCTCCAGTCCTGCCGGGTGTCGTGCCGGGCCACCTCGCGCATCAGCAGCGTGGGGAGGCCGAGCTGCGACGGCACCCCCAGCATGGTGATGGTGGCCATGGCCACCGCGTACACGCCGTACCCCGCGGGGCCCAGCACCCGCGCCAGCACGATGGCCACCCCCGAGGTGAGCACCATGTTGATCCCCTTCAGCCCCGCGCTCCCCGCGACGGCCTTGAGCAGGACGCGGCGCAGCCCTCCCGCGGGCCCCGTGAAAGCACGCACCCGCGCGCGAAGCCTGGGCGGCGCCGGCGGCCCGGCCGGCTGTTCCTCGATCTCGGTACTCACGGCTCCGCCCCGCGGTTCAGGTACGCGGCCAGCTCGTCCACCACCCGTGCTCCCGCCGCTCCGTCCCACCCCTCCGGCTGCGAGGGCGCGCCCCTTCCCCGCTCCAGCGCCTGGGCGCAGCTCGCCAGCACGCCATCAAGCGTGAGCGGCCACGGAGCGAGGCGGTTGGTGCCGTGGCTTACCGTGACGGGGCGCTCCGTCTGCTCGCGCAGGGTGACGCAGGGCACGCCCAGCGCGGTGGTCTCCTCCTGGAGGCCGCCGGAGTCGGTGAGCACCACGGCGGCGCCGTCGGTAAGCGAGAGCATCTCGCGGTAGCCGAGCGGCTCCAGCACCCGCAGTCCGCCGAGCTGGCCGCCCAGCCCGAACGCCTCCGCGCGGTTGCGCGTGCGCGGGTGGAGCGGAAGCACCACGGGCATCTTCACCGCCGCCAGCGCGCGGAGCACCGCGCCCAGCGCCTGGGGGTCGTCCACGTTGCTGGGCCGGTGCAGGGTGGCCAGCGCATAGCCGCCGCGCTCCAGGCCCATGCGGCCCGGCACGTCCAGCTCGCGCGCGCGGGGGAGCTGGTGGAGCACCGTGTCGATCATCACGTTGCCCACGAAGCGAATGCGCTCCTCCTCGATCCCCTCCGCGCGCAGGTTGGGGTGGGCGTCGCGGCTGGGGGTGAGCAGAAGGTCGGACACACGGTCAGTGAGCACGCGGTTCACCTCCTCCGGCATCCGCCAGTCGCGCGAGCGCAGCCCCGCCTCCACGTGGGCGATCCCGCAGCCGAGCTCCTCCTTGCGCTTGGCCGCAACCAGGGCGCACGCCAGCGTGGAGTTGACGTCGCCCACCACCACCAGCCACTCCGGCCTCACCTCCTCCAGCACCGGCTCGAAGCGCTCCATCACCCGCGCCGTCTGCTGCGCGTGCGACCCCGAGCCCACCTCCAGGTGGAAGTCCGGCTCGGGGAGCTCCAGGTCGCGAAAGAACGCGTCCGACATCGACGCGTCGTAGTGCTGCCCCGTGTGCACCAGGACGGCCTCGTCGCCGCGCGCCTCCAGCGCGCGCAGGATGGGGGCTACCTTCATGAAGTTGGGCCGGGCTCCCGCAACCACCAGCACGCGCATCGATTGCCCCATCATCTAGAATAAAGCGGGTCCCGCACAGAGGCACAGAGAGACGGAGCCGCTCCGTGTCCCTGTGCCTCTGTGTGAGACCGCCGCAGCTGTCTCAGGAAACGGCGACCGAAGCGCCGGTGGCGGGCCCGCGCACGGGCTGCGTGCGAGTGACGTGCACTGGCGCCCTCACGCCCGCGTCGCGCGGGCCCTGCAGCGGCGCCGTGCCCCCCGTGTCCAGCTCCGCGCGGATGCCGGGGAGGATCTCGGCCACCGTGGCCACCACGGCGCTCTCCATCCCCGCCTCCATCGCCCGCTCCCAGTCGCCCAGGCGCCCGCACAGCCCCAGCTCGGACGAGACGCTGGACTCCACCAGGTGCACCTTGGCGATGGGCGTGGACCGCGTCTCCTCGTCGGGCGCCACCAGCTCCTCGTGAAGCCGCTCGCCGGGGCGCAGCCCCGTGAAGACGATCTGGTCCGCCGGGTTGCCGCGGGCGCGCGACAGGCGGATGAGGTTGCGGGCCAGCTCCACGATCTTCACCGGCTCACCCATCTCCAGCATGGCGATGTGGCCGCGCAGCTCGGGGAGCAGCGAGGCCTGCAGGATGAGCTGCACCGCCTCCGGGATGGTCATGAAGTAGCGGGTGGCCTCCGGGTGCGTGACCGTGAGGGGCTTCCCCGCCTCGATCTGCTGCTTGAAGATGGGGATGACGCTCCCGTTGCTCCCCAGCACGTTGCCGAAGCGCACGGACGCGTACACCGTCTCCGGGTAGTGGTCCTGCAGCTCCAGCACCGTCATCTCGGCCAGGCGCTTGGTTGCGCCCATCACGTTCACGGGGCGCACCGCCTTGTCCGTGCTCACCAGCACGAACTTCTCGGCCCCGTGCCGGCCGGCGGCTTCCGCCACGCGCCAGGTGCCGATCACGTTGTTGCGCACGGCCTCGCGGGCGTTGGCCTGCATCATGGGCACGTGCTTGTACGCCGCCGCGTGGAACACCCGCTCCGGCGCGTAGGTGCGGAACACGCGCTCCACGCCGCCGCGGTCCACGATGTCGCCCACCACCGCGGCCAGGTGCAGGTCGGGGTGAAGGTCGCACAGCTCGCGCTCCAGGTAGAAGAGCGCCGTCTCCGACTGGTCGAAGAGCACCAGCGCGCGGGGGCCGTACAGCGCCACCTGCCGCGCCAGCTCGGAGCCGATGGAGCCCGCGGCGCCGGTGATGAGCACCGTGCGCCCTCCCAGGTCGCTGGCAAGCTCGGGCAGCTCCAGCTGGATGGGGTCGCGCCCCAGCAGGTCCTCGATGCTCACCTCGCGCAGCTGGCTCACTCCCACGTTGCCCGCCAGCACCTCGCGGATGCCGGGGAGCACGCGCACGGGGAGCCCCGTGACCTCGCACTGCTCCATCAGGCGGCGGAGCTGCGCCGGCGCGGCGGAGGGGATGGCCAGCACGATGGTCTCGGCGCGGACGGCGGAGGCGGTCGCCACCAGGTCGTAGCTCGCGCCGAACACCTCCACGCCGTGAAGGTAGGTGCCCCACTTGAAGGGGTCGTCGTCAACGAACGCCACGGGCCAGTAGCCCGACGTGTTGTGCTGCATCTCGTGGGCGAGCGCCACGCCCGCCTCGCCCGCGCCCACGATCAGCACCCGCACCGAGTTGTCGCGCGCCACCGACAGGCGCCGCCGCAGCTGCTGCAGCGCCGTGCGGTAGCCGATCCACATCCCCGCCGTGAGCAGCACGGTGAAAACCGCCTCCAGCACGAACACGGAGATCGGCACCCTCACCTGCTGCGGGTACACGTAAAGCAGCACGCCGAACACCACGCTCCCCGAGGCCACCGACATCCCCAGCCGCTGCACGTCGTGCGTGCTCACGAACCGCCAGCGTCCCGCGTTGAGCCGGAACACGGCGCTGGAGCCGGCGCGGATCAGAAGCAGGAGCGGGAGGGTGGTGGAGAACGCCCGCACGTAGCCGGGGGGGACCGCGAACTCGAAGCGGACCAGGAATGCCAGCGCGAACGCCACGGCGCTCACCGCCGTGTATAGAACCAGTGTCAGGCCCCGGCGGTAGCGGTAGAGCCGCTCGTAGGCAGACCCGAATGTATTCTCCATGGCGGCTCTAGATCCGGTATGCGGCGAGCGGGCCGCCGAACGGGCGGGCCCCTTCGCGTGATCCGAGCGGAGAGGCGGGCGGCAGCTTGCCGCCCGGCGCCTTCGCGGGCCGGGGCGCGTGGAGAGCCCCGGCGTAGTTGCGTCGCCTCGCGGCGAGTGGGCCCGGAGTGGAAGCCGGGCGGGCGAGCTTACGGGACGGACCAGCGCAAGTGCTTTGCACGAAATATTCTACGCGCATCCCCACTCCTTCGCAAGGAACCGCTCCCAACCAATATGGATGCCACATCTACGGAGATACCCCTGTCGTGGTGCCGCCTGGAGCCCTCCCAGCCAGCCTCTGCGCGCGCCGAACGGCGCGCGCAGGATACCGCAATGAACCCCGTCGCCGCGCACCAGACATTCCGCGCGGATCGCCGCTCGCCGCATGCCGCCGTGCAGTGTGCCCGCGGCTTTGCGCTTCCCGCCACCTCGTGCGGCCCGTACCGCGCCGCGGTTTCCCGCCTGCGCGGCCGGAGCTAGCCGGCCCGCCGCACCTCCGCCAGCTCGGCGGGCGTGGCGGGCTGGGGCCTCTCGCCCGTCTCGCACGCGCGCACCCAGTCGCGCACCACCGTGGTGTAGACGGGCTTCTGCAGCCGCCGCTTGAGCCGCCGCAGGCGGACGTCCACGGCCGAGGGCACCGCCAGCCGCAGCACGCCGGGGACGAGGCAGGCCCAGTCGCCCACGGTGCTCTCCGCGCGGCGGCGCATCGCCCGCCAGCGGGTACGGACGTCGGCGGCGCGGCGCTGCCGGCTCACCCGCTCCTCGCGGTCCCAGTCCGTGCGGATGATCACCAGCGGATCGGCCAGGATGTGGGCCGCCCCGGCGGGCACGATGCGCCAGAACAGGTCCGAGTCTTCAGCCCACGAGGTGGCGGGATCGTAAAGCCCGGCCCGGATGGCCGCCCCCCTCCGGAAGATCACGGAGGAATGGAAGAACGGGTTGTAGCGCCGCATCCGCGACAGGATCGCGTGGTTGTCCGCGGGCGCCGGGGCGTAGGGCGAGAGCAGCCCGGTGCGGTCGTCCAGCTCATATCCCCCGCCCCCCAGCAGCGCCACGTGCGGGCTGCGGTCAAGGAAGCGGGTCTGCAGCTCCAGCCGCTCCGGCAGCGCGATGTCGTCCGCGTCCAGCACGGCGATCAGCTCGGCGCGGGCCGCCATCACCGCCCGGTTGCGCGACCACGCCCGCTCGCGGCGCTGCGCGTTGCGGATGATGCGCAGCCGCGAGTCCTCGCCCGCCAGCGCGCTCACCACTTCGTACGTCGCGTCGGTGGAGCAGTCGTCCACCACCACGAGCTCCATGTCCGGCATCGTCTGCCACAGGATGCTGCGGATGGCGGCGGCCACGGTGCGCTCCGCGTTGTAGGCGGCCATCACCACGCTCACCCGCGGCGGAGCCTCGCCGCCGTGGGTGCCGGTGCCCTCCCGCAGCGCGGTCATGCCCGCCCCCGCAGCCGCCGGGCCGAGCCGCGGGCCAGGGCCAGCCACCCCGCCAGCGCCCCGGGGGCGTGGTGGATGGCGAGCGCGGCCCAGGGAGCCGGCCAGGAGGGATCTAGAGCGCGCGCCATGCGGTGGTGCGAAAGGGCACGGTCGGGGGCACCCGAGCCGTCGTACGAGCGCGCGAGCCGGTAGTGGGCGCGCGCAAGGCTCTTCTCGCGCAGCGGCTCCAGGGCTGGGTAGCGTCGGCACAGGGCCTGCAGCAGCACGACTTCATCCGCGAAGAACCTCTCAGGATCCGAATAGTTGCTGCCGGTCAGGTAGTGCGCCGCGCTGTGGCCGCCCCCGCGGGGCTCGTCGGCGCAGCGGAACGCCAGGCCTTCGGCGGCCAGGCGCAGCACGAGCTCGTAGTCGTCCGACCCGCCCGTGAGCGCCTCGTCCAGCGCACCGTGGCGCTCGAAGACGCCGCGGTGCAACAACAGCGTGATCCATGGAACGACGTTGCCGTCCAGCATCAACGTCATGGCCGGGTTCCGCTCCGTCCGTGCGACGGCCGCGGCGGGCGGGTGAAGCCACCCGTCGCCCGGCGCCGCCTCGCGGGCCACCCGGCAGCGCCCGTACACCACCGTGAGCTCCGGCCGGGGCGCCTCGCGCAGGCACCGCCACTGGCGCTCCAGCTTGCCGGGGCTCCACTCGTCGTCCTGGTCCAGGAACGCGATCCACTCGCCGGCCGCCGCCCGCACGCCGCTGTTGCGCGCGGCGGGGATGCCGCGGTTGCGCGGGTGAGTCACCACGCGCAGGGGCACGGTGACCTCGGCGGCGTACGTCTCGGGCCTCAGCGGCTGGGGCGAGCCGTCGTCCACCAGCACGATCTCGCGGGGCCTCAGCGTCTGCCGCTCCACGGAGCGCAGGGCGCGGGCGAGCCGCTCCTCTCCCCGGTAGTAGGGGATCACCACCGAGACGGGGGCGCCGGGGCTCATGGCGCTAGACCCGCGCACGCCAGCCGTGGAGCTTGCCTCGCAGCGCGAGCCAGTGCGCCCGTACCTTGTGCGGCCTGCCCGTGGAAGCGCCGATCAGCATTCCCCCCAGGGAGCGGCAAAGGTGGTACCCCACGTACCAGGAAGGAAGGCGGTGCATGCGGCATACGCGCCCGAAGCCGGCCGCGTAGCCGTACGAGCGCTCGAGGATGCCCGCGCCGTCGTGCCGCGGGTGCACCACCATGAGATCGGCGACGTACCGCAGCCGGAACCCGCCATCCAGCGCCCGCAGGGGGTAGTCGATGTCTTCCCCGGCGCGCCACGGAGTCCCCGCGCCCAGCCCCAGCGTCTCGTCGAACCCGCCCACCGCCGCCACCACTTCGCGGGTGAGGAAGATGCAGCAGGACGCCGCCCCGCCGAAGACGTTGAGCCGCGACACCGGCGCGGAATCGCTCCGGGGCTCCAGCAGCGCCGCGCCCTCCTCGTCCACCAGGCGGACGACGATGCCGTGCGTCTCCGGCTGTTTCTGGAAAAATCGCGCCGTGCGCTCCAGGAGGCCCGCCGGGTAGCTGCAGTCGTCGTCCGGAAACGCCACGATCCGCCCCGCCACGTGCGGGATCCCCGCGTTCCGCGCCCGCGACAGCCCCGGCGCGGAACGCACGTGGCGCACCGGGAAGCGGTCGCGGTAGGGGGCCAGCACGGGGAGCAGGCGGTCGTCCCCGTTCTGGTCCACCACGATCACCTCGAAGCCGCGCTCCGTCTGCGCGTCCAGCGAGGCCAGGAGCCGCCCCAGCTCCGCCGTGCGGCCCAGCGTCGCCACCACCAGCGAAAAGAGCGGGTCCCCGGCGGGCCGCGCGTCCGCGCTCAACAAGACGAGCCCATCGGGTGCCCCGTCACATCGCCCGTACATGGTATGCACAACCCCGGGGGCTGAACGCGCGGCACGGCGCCGCCGGGCGTGGCGGGCAGAGGGCCAGGTGCTGTCGAGGGCAGGAGCATGTCCCGGGCGGGAAGCCTCAGAGCCGCGCGCGGAGGCCGATCTCGGTCGTCAGGTTGAACGAAGTACCCTGGAAGTGGCGGTTGAGGTTCCAGCTCCCCCTCACCCCCGCCGTGGCGTCCAGCCCGCCGCGGAAGAGCACCGCCTCGCCGCCCAGCGAATGGATGACGTCCACGCGCGGGTCCTCCACGAGGCCGCCCACGCGGGTGCGCGTCCAGTCCACCTGCCAGCGCCCCGCGCGTGAGTGGCTCTCCAGCGCCACCACGCTCCCGCCGCCGCCGTACACGGCCGGCGAGCCCAGCACCTGGCCGCGCACCGTGTGCCCCTGCGTGGTGCGGGTGTGGACGTACCAGGCGTTCTGCGCCCGCACCTGGCGGATGTGCGAGATCTGCGACTCCACCAGCTCGGTACGCAGCGACAGCAGGCTGCCGTCGCGCACCCACACCTTGCGTCCGCCCACCATGTAGGCGGAGGCGTGGTCCGGCTCCAGGAGGAAGTCGCGCACGTCCCAGCTGTGGTCCTCGCGCCCGTACTCGCCGTACACCTCGAACCCGCCGCGCGGCAGAACCCAGCGCGCCTGCACCGCCGCGATCTGGTTGCCGAGGTCCGACACACCGTCCCCGCCGACGCCCGTGGGGTCCAGGTTCTCCTTGAGGAACGGCTGAAGCGGCTCCACGAAGTCCGAGAAGGAGAGCCCGCTGGCGGGCCAGCGGTTGTGGAAGAAGCGGGATGCGCCCACCTCCACCCCGGGAAGGCCGGCCGGCAGGAAGGTAACCACCCACCCCGCCACGAAGCGGCGGCTGCCGTGCCCGGAGACGTGCGTGTAATCCGACTGGGCCAGGTCGCCCCACATCGCGCGGGCATGGAGGCGGCCGATCCCCACCTGCACGGGCGTGGAGCTGCCGAGGAAGGCGTGCGGGAAGCCGGCCGCGTTGGCGCCCAGGATCAGCGGCAGGTCGGCGGCGGGGCCCCACACCTGGTTGGCGGTCGAGATCCCGGCGGCCACGCCCAGCAGGTCCAGCCGCAGCGTGCTCTGCCCCGGATCCACGCGCATGTACGCCTCGTCGCCGAAGCGCTGCGGGAGGTCGATGATGCGGGGCCGCGACGCGTCCGCGAAGCGCATGTCGCCCGTCTCGCCGTTGGGCGCCAGGTCGAACGAGGAGTTCTGGGACCAGAAGACGAGCGGCTCCACGCGCAGCGAGAGCGGGCCGGCGCGCAGGGTGGCGCCCGCGCTGAGCGCGCCCGTCACTCCGCGCCCGGCCCAGATGGCGCCGTCGTTGGCCACGTCGTGCGCGAACGACGAGTTGTAGATGGCGCGGGCGCGCGGGCGGATCAGGCGCAGCGCG
>DASVSA010000459.1:0-21016 GCA_036388335.1 Longimicrobium sp.
GTGCTCGAGAAGTTCTTCCAGGGCGGCGCGCCCCGCCGCGTCGGCGGCGTCCATCAGGGACCATTACATCGTGGTGATGAAGAAGGGCGCGGCCGCCCACGCGGCCGCGCGGGCGGTGGGGGCGGCGCCGAGCTTCGTGTACGGGGCCGCGCTCAACGGCTTCGCGGCGAAGCTGAACGCGGCGCAGCTCGACGCCCTGCGCAACAACCCGCAGGTGGAGCTCATCGAGCCGGACGGGCTGGTGACGGCTACGGGCACGCAGTACAGCGCGCCGTGGGGGCTGGACCGCATCGACCAGCGCAGCCGTCCGCTGGACAGCTACTACACGTACAACCGCACCGGCGCTGGGGTCACCCTGTACGTTCTCGACACGGGGGTCCGCACCACGCACTCCGAGTTCGGCGGGCGGGCGACGGTGGGCTACGACGCCATCGGCGACGGGTGGAACGGGCAGGACTGCAACGGGCACGGGACGCACGTGGCGGGCACGGCGGGCGGGAGCACCTATGGGGCCGCCAAGGGCGTCAACCTGGTGTCCGTGCGCGTGCTGGACTGCTACGGCAGCGGGAGCTGGAGCGGCGTGATCGCCGGGGTGGACTGGGTGACCGCCAACCGCGCCACCTACCCGGTGGCCAACATGAGCCTGGGCGGCGGCGCCAACAGCGCGGTGGACCAGGCCGTCCAGAACTCCATCAACGCGGGCGTCACCTACGTGGTGGCCGCGGGGAACAACGGCGCCAACGCCTGCAACTACTCCCCGGCGCGCGTGACGGCGGCGCTCACGGTGGGCTCGGTCAGCTCGTCCGACGCGCGTGCCTCCACGTCCAACTACGGCGTGTGCATGGACCTGTTCGCGCCGGGCGTCAACATCACCTCCGCCTGGAGCACGGGCGACTACGCCACCCACACCATCAGCGGCACCTCCATGGCCTCGCCGCACGTGGCGGGCGTGGCGGCGATGTACCTGGAGTACAACCCGGGCGCCCTGCCGGTGGACGTCGCCTACGCCATCAACGACATGTCGTCCAAGAACTACGTGACGAGCGCCGGCTCCAACTCGCCCAACCGCCTGCTGTACTCGGGCTTCATAACGGCGCCGTACAACCCGCCGCCGCCGGGGAGCACCCCGCTGAGCGTCTCCGTGTACTGCGAGGCGGAAGCCTTCTACTGCTCGGCCAGCGCTTCCGGCGGGAGCGGCGGGTACAGCTTCACCTGGCTCAACGCCAGCGAGTACACCGACGCCGACGGATACAGCGAGGCCGGCGTCTACTGTGGCAGCACGAAGTTCGTCAGCGTCAAGGCGACCGTGACGGACAGCAGCGGCGCCACCGCGACGGGCTCCTCCAGCTACTACTGCGGCGGGGGCGGGGTCATCCCCTGACCTGCCCCAACGGGTAGAGTGACGGCGGAGGCACGGAGAGACTCTCCGTGCCTCCGTTTTCGTGGTGCGCGGCGGACTTTGTGCAGTTCCCGCGGCGAACCCACGCGCCCCGGACCTCATGCCCGACCTTCGATCCGACCTGGAGCTCGCCCTCCGCGCCGCGCGCGCGGCGGCGGAGGTGATACGCCCCGCCTTCCGCGCCGGGCTGGAGGTGCGCTACAAAGACCCCGACCAGCCCGTCACCGATGCCGACGTGGACGCGGACCGCGCCATCCGCGAGGTGCTCGCGGGGGGGCGGCCGGAGTACGGGTGGCTCTCGGAAGAGACGGCCGACTCGCCCGAGCGGCTGGGGCGCGAGCGGGTGTGGGTGGTGGACCCCATCGACGGCACCAACTCGTTCGTGGCCGGGATCGCGGAGTTCGCCGTGAGCATCGGGCTGGTGGAGGGGGAGCGCGCCGTGCTCGGCGTCGTGTGCAATCCCATCACGGGCGAGGTGTACCACGCCGTGGAGGGCGGCGGCGCGTTCCTGGGCGGCGCGCCCATCCGCGTGGCCGCCGAGGGCGCGGAGACGCCGCGCATCCTCTGCTCGCGCTCGGAGCTGCGGCGGGGAGAGCTGGAGGTGTTCCAGCCGGCCTTCGTGGTGCACCCGCTGGGGAGCACGGCTTACAAGATGGTGAAGGTGGCGGACGGCACCGGCCACGCCTTCGTCTCCTCCGGCCCCAAGCATGAGTGGGACGTGTGCGGCGCCGAGGTGATCGTGCGCGAGGCGGGGGGGCGGGTGACGGGGCTGGACGGCCTCCCCTTCCGCTACAACCAGCCGCGGCCGTCGTGGCGGGGGGTGGTGGCGAGCAACGGCGCCGTTCACGACGCGGTGGTTGCGGCGGCGCACCGAATCCGCTAGCCCTAGAGCATGGATGCAACGCGCGCGCGCCGCCGGCCGCCGCCCACACCTCACGACACCCGGTTCGCGATGATCCTGATCCTCCTCCGCTACGTGAAGCCGATCGAAGAAGTGGAAGCCCACACCGCCGCGCACCGCGCGTACATGGAGAAGCTGCTCGGCGACGGCAAGCTCATCTTCTCCGGCCCGCGGGAGCCGCGCGTGGGCGGCGTGATCCTCACCACGCTGGACAGCGAGGTGGAGGCCACCAAGCTGATCGTGGACGATCCGTACTTCGAGAACGGCGTCGCCGAGTATGACGTGGTCCGCTTCAACCCCAACCGGCACGATCCCCGCTTCGCCGCGTTCATGCCGCAGGCCGCGGCGACCTGATCTCCGTGTCTCTGTGCCTCCGTGTGAGACCGTTGTATATTTCGGCGATCCAGATTCCCCAACAGCTCAAAAGCGGAGGTGCCCGATGGCCGGGCATAGCAAGTGGAAGCAGATCAAGCACAAGAAGGCGATCACCGACAACAAGCGGGCGGCCGCCTGGACCAAGCTGATCCGCGAGATCACCGTGGCCGCCAAGGCGGGCGGCGGCGACCCGGCGGGTAACCCGCGCCTGCGCCTGGCCATCGACACCGGCCGCGCGGCCAACATGCCCAACGAGAACATCGAGCGCGCCATCAAAAAGGGCACGGGCGAGCTCGAGGGCGTGTCGTACGAAGAGGTCACCTACGAGGCGTACGGGCCCGCCGGCGTGGCCATCATGGTGGACACGCTCACGGACAACGCCAACCGCACGGTGGCCGACCTCCGCAAGTGGCTGTCGCGCAACGGCGGCAACCTGGGCACCACCGGCTCCGTGGCCTGGATGTTCGACCGCCGCGGCCAGATCAGCATCGACGCCGAGAAGTACGACGAGGGCAGGGTGATGGAGGCCGCGCTGGAGGCCGGCGCGCTGGACATGCAGGTGGAGGAGGGCGGCTATACGGTGCTGACCGAGGCCGCCGACTTCCACGCCGTGCAGGACGCGCTGCGCGAGCAGGGGATCGAGTGGGAAGAGGCCGAGCTGGCCATGGTTCCCAAGACGGAGGTCAGGGTCGAGGGGCCCGATGCCGACAAGCTGGTCAAGCTCCTGGAGCTGATCGAGGACATGGACGACGTCCAGAAGGTGTACACCAACGCGGACGTGGATGTCGACAGCCTCGCCGAGGTCTGAGGCACCCCCCCGGCGCGTGGCGGACCCCGTGCAGCCGCCCCGTGCGCTCCAGCCGGAGGTGTCGGTGGTGATGGGGGTGGACCCCGGCACCGCCGTCACCGGCTACGGCGTCGTCGCCCGCTCGCGCGACGGCGCCGTGTCGCTGGTGGAGTGCGGAGTCGTGCGCACCACCACCAACGCCGCCCTCCCCGAGCGGCTGCGCGACATCTACGAGGGCCTTTCCGAGGTGATCGCCCGCCACCAGCCGGCCGTGCTGGCGGTGGAGGGCGTCTTCTACTCCAAGAACGTGAGGACCTCCGTGGTGCTGGGGCACGCGCGCGGGGCGGTGCTCCTCGCCGCCGCGCTTCACGACGTGCAGGTGGCCGAGTACGCGCCCTCCGAGGTCAAGAGCGCCGTGGCCGGCACCGGCGCGGCCACCAAGGAACAGGTCGGCTACATGGTGCAGCGCCTCCTCCGCCTCACGGCCCCGCCCAAGCCGCACGACGCATCCGACGGGGTGGCGGTGGCGCTCTGCCACTGCTTCAACGGCTTCGGGCCCGGCGCCAAGCAGCCGATGGCGCTCAAGCTCCGCATGTTCGGCCAGGGGGGCAAGTGATCGCGCGAGTCCGCGGCGAACTGGTGGTGCGCGACCTGGAGCGGGTGGAGGTGATGACCCCCGGCGGCGTCTGCTACGAGATCCTCATCCCCAACAGCGTCTTCGAGCGCCTCCCCAAGCTGGGCGAGCAGGTAACGCTGCGCACCTATCAGATCGTGCGCGAAGACGCCCTGATCCTCTTCGGCTTCCTTGAAGACGTGGAGCGCACGGTGTTCGCCAAGCTGCTGGGCGCCAACGGCGTGGGCCCCCGCCTGGCGCTCTCGCTGGTGGGCGCGCTGGGTGCCACCTCGGTGGTGCGCGCCATCCGCGAGCGCAACGTCGCGTCGCTGGTCTCGGTGAGCGGGGTGGGGAAGAAGACGGCCGAGCGCATCATCCTGGACCTCACGGGCAAGCTGGACGACGTGGTGCTCGCCCCCGCCGGCGTCGGCGCCCGCGCGCCGGGGATGGAGGAGGCACTGCGTGCCCTGGGCGCCCTGGGCGTGGTGCAGGCCGACGCGGAGCGGGCCATCCGCTCCGTGGTGCAGGAGCACGGCAACCTTCCCGCCCCCGAGCTGATCCGCCAGGCCCTCACCCGCCTCAAGTAAGCGCTGGCCTCACACGGAGGCACAGAGACACAGAGAGTGGATCGGATCACACGTAGCGGTGTACGGGCTCGTGACCGAAGAAACGCCGTACCCACCCGAAGGACTCCAATGTCGACCGATCCCAACCAGCCGCGGCGCCCGGAGATCACCACTCCGGAGCAGCTCTCGGATGAAGAGACCCAGGAGCTGAGCCTGCGGCCCCAGCGGCTCTCCGAGTTCGTGGGGCAGCCCAAGGTAAAGGACTCGCTGCAGATCGCCATCGACGCGGCGCTCAACCGCCGCGAGCCGCTGGACCACGTGCTCCTGTACGGCCCTCCGGGGCTGGGGAAGACCACGCTGGGGATGCTGATCGCGCGCGAGATGGGGGTGAACATCAAGATCACCTCGGGCCCCGTGCTGGAGAAGCCGGCGGACCTGGTGAGCACCCTCACCAACCTCCGCGAGGGCGACGTCCTCTTCATCGACGAGATCCACCGGCTGCGCCCCATCATCGAGGAGTTCCTCTACCCGGCGATGGAGGACTACCGGGTGGACATCCGCATCAGCGAGGGCCCGAACGCGCAGACGATCTCGATGCCCATCGAGCGCTTCACGCTGATCGGCGCCACTACGCGCTTCGGCCTGCTCACGCCGCCGATGCGGGCACGCTTCGGCATCGTGCAGCGCCTCAACTACTACCCGGTGGACCAGCTCACCTTCATCGTGGCGCGCACCGCCGAGATCTTCGGGGTGAAGTGCGAGGCGCAGGGGGCGCTGGAGATCGCCCGGCGCTCGCGCGGCACCCCGCGCGTGGCCAACCGCCTCATCCGCCGCGTGCGCGACTACGCGCAGGTGCGCGCCGACGGCGTCATCACCAAGGATGTGGCCGACGCCGCGCTCCAGCTCCTGGAAGTGGACGAGTTCGGGCTGGACGAGATGGACACCCGCGTGCTCCGCTCGCTGATCGAGCAGTTCGGGGGCGGGCCCGTGGGGCTGGGGACGCTGGCCATCGCCATCGGCGAGGACGCGGGGACGCTGGAGGAGGTGTACGAGCCCTTCCTGATCCAGACCGGCTTCCTGATGCGTACGCCGCGCGGGCGCGTGGCCACCGCGCAGGCGTACCGCCGCTTCGGCTACGCTCCGCCGGTGGACCAGGCCAACGTGCAGGCGGGCTTCTCGTCCATCCCTCCGCAGCAGAGCCTCTTCGACGCATGACGCAGCCGGGAAGCCGCACGTCGGACTACGACTTTCACCTTCCCCCCGAGCTCGTTGCGCAGGCGCCCGCCGCCCGCCGCGATGCAAGCCGCCTCCTCGTGGTCGACCGGGGCACGGGGAGGCGCTCGCATCGGAGCTTCGCGGAGCTGCTGGAGTACGTCCCCGCCGGCGACGCGCTGGTCCTCAACGAGACGCGCGTCTTCCCGGCGCGCCTCCTGGGCCGCAAGCCGAGCGGCGCCCCCGCCGAGGTCTTCCTCCTCCACCCCCAGGGGCAGGACGAGCGGACGTGGCGCGCCCTGGTGCGTCCCGGCGGCAAGCTGAAGCCCGGCCGCACCGTAGACATCGCCGAAGGCTTCACCGTACACATCCTGGAGAGCACCCCCACCGGCGAGCGCATCGTCCGCCTGGAGACCGATCTCCCCGTGGACGACGCACTTCAGCGGTACGGCGAGGTCCCCCTCCCGCCGTACGTGGAGCGCTCCGCCGGCCCCGAAGACCGCGAGCGCTACCAGACGGTATTCGCCCGCGAGCGGGGCTCCGTCGCGGCCCCCACCGCCGGCCTCCACTTCACCCCCGAGCTCCTGGCCGCGCTGGAGGACAAGGGCGTGCGCATCGTGCGCCTCGTCCTCCACGTAGGCGTCGGCACCTTCCGCCCCGTCGAAGCCGAGGACCCCGCCGAGCACCGCATGCACTCCGAGTGGTACAGCGTCCCCCCCGAGGCCGCCGCCGCCCTCGCCGAGGTGCGCGCCGCGGGCGGCTCCCTCTGGGCCGTCGGCACCACCGTCGCGCGCACCCTGGAGTCCGTCGCCGCCGAAGACGGCACCGTCCCCGCCGCCTCCGGCTGGACGGACATCTTCATCCGCCCCCCCTACCGCTTCCGCGCCGTCGACCACCTCGTCACCAACTTCCACCTCCCCAAGAGCACGCTGATGATGCTGGTGGCGGCGTTTGCCGGATATCCGCTCACGATGGATACGTACCGGGAGGCGGTGGAGGAGCGGTACCGGTTCTTCTCGTACGGCGACGCGATGCTGCTGGTGTGAGGGGCCCTCACCCGGCAGCTTACAGCTGCCACCCTCTCCCATAAACACCATGGGAGAGGGGACTAATTCGCGTGAGTTTGCGGCTGAGGTCCGGCACGGCTCGTTTTCGAACAGCGGGGCTCACACAGAGGCACGGAGGCACAGAGAGAATGCTCCTCCGTGTGTCCGTGCCTCCGTGTGAGGTCGTGTTTTTCGCCGCTCCGGGCTTGCTCGCCGCACCCGAAGTAGGCCCCTCTCCCATGCTGTTTATGGGAGAGGGTGGCAGCTGTAAGCTGCCGGGTGAGGGCCCTCACAACTCCACCACGTCCCGGTACTTCCGCCAGTCGTCCAGCACCATGCCGGCGCCGCGGACGACGCAGGTCATGGGCTCGGGGTCGCGGTGCACGGGGAGGCCGGTCTCTTCGGCGAGGAGCTGGTCGAAGCCGCGGAGGCGGGAGCAGCCGCCGGTGAGCACCAGGCCGTTGTCCACCAGGTCCGAGGAGAGCTCGGGCGGTGTGGCCTCCAGGGTGGCGCGCACGGCGGCGATGATGGCGCGGATCGGCTCCTGGATCCAGTCGCGCACCTCCTCCGAGTGGAGGGTGACGGTGGCGGGGATGGCGGTGACGAGGTCGCGCCCGGTGGCGTTCATCGACATCTCCTCGCTCATGCGCACGGCGGAGCCGATCTGCATCTTGATGTTCTCCGCCGTCGCTTCGCCGATGAGCAGGTTGTGCTGCTTGCGGACGGCGGTCGATATCGCGTCGTCCATCTTGTTTCCCGCCACGCGCACCGACCGCTCGGTGACCAGCGCGGAGAGGGCGATGACGCCGATCTCGCTCGTCCCCCCGCCGATGTTGACGACCATGCTGGCGCGCGCGGCGGTCACCGGCAGGTTGGCGCCGATGGCCGCGGCCACGGGCTCGGTGATCAGGTAGACCTCCTTGGCCCCGGCCGCGAGCGCCGCCTGCCGCACCGCGCGCCGCTCCATCTCCGTGATCCCCGAGGGCACGCCCACCAGGATGCGCGGCTTCATCCTGAACGCCCCGTGCGGCACCACGCGCTGCAGGAAGTGCCTCAGCATCATCTCCACGTGGTCCACGTCCGCGATGACGCCGTCGCGCATGGGCCGCGACGCGATCACGGCGTCGGGCGTGCGCCCCAGCATCCGCTTGGCGTCCAGCCCCGCCGCCAGCAGCCGCCCCGTGGCCCGGTCCACCGCCACCACGGACGGCTCGTCGAGCACGATGCCGCGCCCCTTCACCTGGATCAGCGTGTTGGCCGTCCCCAGGTCCACCGCTATGTCCGCCATTCTGCTCTCTTGGTAGGTTTTTCGTGCGGCAGTTCGTGCCGCATCCACAATCTGCGACATCCCGTAGGCCGGGCGCAAACGGAAGCACTCTTCTCCGTGCCTCCGTGTCTCCGTGTGAGCCATGCAGTTAACGATCCCGCGCCTTGCTTTCCTCCCTCCGGTTCGGCAAACTACCGGCTCACATCAAGCGGAGGCGGGAGCGCTGTTCGAGTACGAGATCGAAGCCAGAGACGGCGCCGCCCGCGCGGGCACCTTGCGGCTGCCGCACGGCGAGGTGCGCACCCCCGTGTTCATGCCGGTGGGCACGCAGGCCACGGTGAAGACGCTCACCCCCGAGGAGACGGACGCGCTGGGCGCGCAGATCATCCTGGGGAACACGTACCACCTGTACCTTCGGCCCGGGCACGACACGGTGCGCGAGCTGGGCGGCCTCCACCGCTTCCAGGGGTGGAAGAAGCCGATCCTCACCGACTCCGGCGGCTTCCAGGTGTTCTCACTCTCCGACATCAACACGATCGAGGAGGAGGGAGTCACCTTCCAGAGCCACATCGACGGCTCGCGCCACCTCTTCACCCCCGAGCGGGTGATGGAGATCGAGCGGGCGCTGGGGGCCGACATCATCATGGCCTTCGACCAGTGCCCGCCGGGGCAGAGCAGCCGCGAGCTGGCCACGGAGGCGTACGAGCGCACCCTGCGCTGGCTGGACCGCTGCCGCACCCGCTTCGCCCAGCTGCCGGACGAGGACCCCGAGGGGCCGGTGCAGACGCTCTTCCCCATCGTACAGGGCGGGGTGCACCCGGACCTGCGCGTGGCCTCCGCGCGCGGCACGCTGGCGGCGGGCGACTGGGACGGCATCGCCATCGGCGGGCTGTCGGTGGGCGAGCCGAAGCCGGCGATGCACGCCATGCTGGAGGCGCTGCAGCCCGAGCTGCCGGAGCGGCTGCCGCGCTACCTGATGGGCGTGGGGTACCCGGACGACCTGCTGGAGGCCATCGCGCGGGGCGTGGACATGTTCGACTGCGTGGCCCCCACCCGGAACGGGCGCAACGGCGCCGTATGGATCGCGGCCGAGGGCCAGGTCAACATCAAGGGGCAGCGCTTCCGGCTCGACGCGGGGCCGCTGGACCCCGAGTGCGACTGCTACACCTGCCGCAACTACACGCGCGCCTACCTGCGCCACCTGTTCGTGGCGGGCGAAGCGCTCAGCATGCGGCTGCTGTCCATCCACAACCTGCGCTTCCTGGTGCGCCTGGCCGAGCGCGCGCGCGAGGAGATCATCGCCGGGAGCTACGCCTCGTGGAGCCGCGCCTGGCTGGACCGCTACCACGCGAGCCGCGCCCGCACCTGAAAGCTGTTCAGGTGTACCGGGAATCGCGCGACGCCACCCGCCGCCGCGCCGTGACTGAATAGTCCCCGCAGGGGGACTTCGTGTAGTTGTTGCAGCGAATTTATTCGCCCGAGCAGACCGAGCAACCGAGCACCACCGAGCACACCGAGCAACCGAGCACCACCGAGCACACCGAGCCCCAACCGACCGATGCCCTTGCTGATGCTGGCCCAGGCGGCTCCGACCCAGAGCCCCCTCATCACGTTCCTGCCGATCGTCGCGATGCTGGCGATCTTCTACTTCATCCTGATCGTCCCGCAGCGGCGGCAGATGAAGCAGCACCAGGCGCTGCTGGCATCGCTTCAAAAGGGCGACCAGGTGGTGACCGCCGGCGGGCTGATCGGCGAGATCACGGGGATTCGCGACGACCAGGTGACGATGCGCACCGGCACCTCCACCGTGGTGGTGGAGAAGGCGCGCGTCCTCCGCAAGGCCGGCGCCCCGGCCGCCACGAAGTAGCCATGGCCATCCTGAAGATAGAGACGCTCGGCGCCGAGGTCCTGCGCCGCCGCGCCGAAGAGGTGGAGGTGGTGGCGGACGACCCGGAGACGGAGCGGCTGATCGAGGACATGTTCGAGACGATGTACGACGCCAGCGGCATCGGCCTGGCCGCGCCGCAGGTGGGGATCTCGCGCCGCCTGATCGTCGTGCACGTCAACGAGGAGGGCGAGAAGCCCTTCGCCCTGTTCAACCCCGTGGTGGTGGAGTCGGGCAAGGCCAGGGAGAAGGGCGAGGAGGGGTGCCTGAGCATCCCCAACGTCTCCGCGCTGGTGGAGCGCCCGGCCGAGGTGGTGGTGGAGGGGGTGGACCCCAAGGGGAACCCGGTGCGCATCGAGGCGGACGGGATGCTCGCCCGCTGCCTCCAGCACGAGATCGACCACCTGGACGGCATCCTCTTCCTGGACCGGCTGTCGCCCCTGAAGCGCAACATGATCCTCAAGAAGTACCGGAAGCAGGAATCGTGAGGATCGTCTTCTGGGGGACGCCGGAGTTCGCCGTCCCCGCGCTGCGCGCCATCGCCGACGAGGGCCACGACGTGGCCGGCGTGGTGACGCAGCCGGACCGGCCGGCGGGGCGGGGACGGGGAGTGACGCAGAGCGCCGTGAAGCGCGAGGCGCTGGAGATGGGCGTGCCCGTGCTGCAGCCGGAGCGCGCGCGCGGCGACGGGTTCATGGCCGAGCTGGGCGCGCTTCAGCCGGAGCTCTCGGTGGTGGTGGCGTACGGGCAGATCCTGAAGCCGGAGGTGCTGGAGCTTCCGCGCCTCGGCTCCATCAACATCCACGCCTCGCTCCTTCCCGAGCTGCGCGGCGCGGCGCCGGTGCAGTGGGCCATCGTGCGCGGCCACCAGTCCACCGGCGTCACCATCATGAGGATGGAGGCGGGGCTGGACTCGGGCCCCATGCTCATCCGCGCCGAGGAGCCCATCCTCCCCGACGATTCGGGGACGGAGCTCGCGCGGCGCCTGTCGGCGGTGGGCGCGGAGGCGGTGGTGGAGGCGCTGGCGCTGATCGAGTCCGGCCAGATGGAGGAGGAGGTGCAGGACCACTCCCGGGCCACCTACGCTCCCAAGATCGAGCGCGAGACGGCCCGCATCGACTGGACGCTCCCCGCCGAGCAGGTCGCCCTCCTCATCCGCGGGATGGACGACGTGCCCGGCGCCTGGACGCCGCACGGAGAGCGCGGCGCGGTGAAGCTCTTCCGCCCGCAGGCGCGGCCGGAGCAGGGCGACCCCGGGCGCGTGCTGGCCGTGGGCGCCGATGGCGTGCTGGTGGCGTGCGGCACCGGCGCGCTGATGCTTCGCGAGGTGCAGCCGCCCGGCAAGCGCCGCATGGCCGCGGGCGACTGGGTGCGCGGGCGCGGCGTCTCCGTGGACGACCAGTTCGGCGCCGAGGGGTGATCCCGCCGCTCCACGTGGTGACGGACGACGCCGTGGTGGCGCGGCCGGATTTCCTGAGTGTGGCGGCGGAGGTGATGGAGGCCGGCGGCCCGCTCCTCGCGCTGCACCTGCGCGCCCCGGCCGCCGCGGGCCTCGAGGTGTACCGATGGGCCGAGGCGCTCCGCGCGCGCAGCTCCGGCGCCCTCCTCCTGGTGAACGACCGCGCGGACGTGGCGCTCGCGGTCGGTGCGGATGGGGTGCACCTGGGCCGCCGCGGCCTACCGCCCGCGGACGCCCGCGCGCTGCTGGGCTCCGGCCGCTGGATCGGCCAGTCCGTCCGCACCCCCGCCGACGCGGAGCCCGGCGCCGACTTCCTGCTGGTGGGGAACGTCTTCGCCACCGCCTCGCACCCGGGCCGCCCGGGCATCGGCACCGAGGGCCTCGCCGGCGACCCGCCGCGCATCGCCATCGGCGGCGTGACCCCGGAGCGGGTGGCGGAGTTGCGACAGGCCAGTGCGCAGGGCGTCGCCGCGATCCGGGGGATCTGGGACGCGCCGCGGCCGGCCGCCGCGGTGGAGAGCTATCTAAAGGAGTGGCGGGGATGATGACTGCAGTGCAGATCCAGGTGAACGGCGACGCGCGCGAGGTGCCCGCGGGCCTCCAGGTATCCGGCCTCCTGGAGCAGCTCGGCCTCCACCCGCGCATGGTCGTCGTGGAGCGCAACGGCGACATCCTGCGCCGCGAGTCCCTCGACTCCGTCCCCGTGGAGCCGGGCGACAGCTACGAGCTGGTCCACTTCGTCGGCGGCGGCTGAGTTGCCCGGGCAGTCGCCTGGCGAGTAAACTCGCGGCGACAACCGCACAAAGTCCGCCTTCGCGGACTGGTGCTGAAGCATCCGCCGGAACGGTGTAGTCCCCGCAGGGGGACCTCGTGTAGTTGTTGCAGCGACTTCAGTCGCCCGCAACGAAGACCCCAGCCCCGCGAGCGAATCGCCCCAGGAGCGAATAAATTCGCCGCTGGGAAAGCGCGAAGTCCGCGTGCGCGGACTGTTTCCCGCGGAATCGGCTGGGAGAATACAGTGCCCGCAGGGGCACTCCGCGTGGTTCCAGCGGCGAATTTATTCGCTCTGGACGCGGCACGAACATATACAGGCAGGGACGATCCATGGCGACCGCAACGCTGGACCCGCAGACCCTCGACGAGCCGCTCACCATCGCGGGCCGCACGCTCCGCTCCCGGCTGCTGGTGGGGACGGGGAAATATCGCAGCAACGACGAGATGGTGCAGGCGATCGAGGCATCCGGCGCCGAGGTGGTGACGGTGGCCGTGCGCCGCGTGGACCTCGACCGCACCAGGGAAGAGGGAGTCCTCTTCCACCTGGACCCGGAGCGCTTCCTCCTCCTGCCCAACACGGCCGGCTGCTACACGGCCGAAGAGGCCGTGCGCTACGCCCGCCTGGCCCGCGCCGCCGGCTTCACCGACTGGGTGAAGCTGGAGGTGATCGGCGACCAGGAGACGCTCCTCCCCGACGCGGAGGCGACCATCCGCGCCGCGCGCGAGCTGGTGGCCGACGGGTTCAAGGTGCTGGCGTACACCAACGACGACCTCATCACGGCGCTGCGCCTTGAAGACGCCGGGTGCGCCGCGGTGATGCCGCTCGCGTCGCCCATCGGCAGCGGGCTGGGGCTGGTGAACCCGTACAACATCCGCACGATCAAGGCGCGCCTGCAGCTCCCCGTGATCGTGGACGCGGGCGTGGGCACGGCGTCCGACGCCGCGCTGACGATGGAGCAGGGAGTGGACGGCATCCTGATGAACACGGCGCTGGCCGAGGCGCAGGACCCCGTGCGGATGTCGCGCGCGATGGCGCTGGCGACGGAGGCCGGGCGCCTGGCGTACCTGGCCGGCCGCATGCCGCGCCGCGAGCGCGCCGTGCCGTCGTCCCCACGGAAGGGGATGCTCGACTGACCCCGCCCGGAGGCGCCACCCCCCCCCGGTTCGCCGCGCTGGAGACCCTCCGGCGCGTGAGGACGGGCGACCTGGCCGACCGGGCGCTGGAGAACGGCACCCGGTCGCTGGAGCCGCGCGACCGCGCGTGGACGCAGGAGCTCGTGTACGGCACCTTCCGCCTGCGCGGCCGCATCGACCACCTGCTGGACGGCCTCGTGCGCGGCGGCGTGGACAAGCTGGAGGAGGAGGTGCTGGACGTCCTGCGCCTGGGCGCCTACCAGCTCCTGGAGATGGGGAGCGTGCCGCCCTACGCCGCCGTCTCGCAGTCGGTGGAGCTGGCGCGCGACGCGGGCGCGGCGCGGGCGGCGGGGCTGGTGAACGGCGTCCTGCAGAACCTCCACCGGCGCCGGGGCCAGCTCCGCTTCCCGGAGTTCGAGCGCGACCCGGCGGCCCACCTCGCCACCTGGGGCTCGCACCCGCGCTGGCTGGTGGAGCGGTGGATCGGGCGCTGGGGGGCTGAGGAGGCGCGCGCGCTGGTGGAGGCCAACAACCGCCGCCCCGAGCTCTACCTGCGTCCACTGGGCGTGGCGCGCGACG
Organism: Longimicrobium sp.; assembly: GCA_036388335.1. GTDB lineage: Bacteria > Gemmatimonadota > Gemmatimonadetes > Longimicrobiales > Longimicrobiaceae > Longimicrobium. The sequence goes on from DASVSA010000459.1 coordinate 13,998, forward strand.
AAGCGGCTGAGCGGCTGAGCGCGGCCGGCATCGCCTCCGAGCCCGTGGAGTTCGCTCGCCACTCGCTCCTCATCCCACCCCCCGGCACCGCGGCCGATGCGCTCGACGCCGTCCCCGCCGTGGTGCAGGACCCGGCGGCGGCGCTGGTGGTGAGCTACGCGGCCGCGCCGGAGGGCGGCACCGTGCTGGACCTGTGCGCCGCGCCGGGCGGCAAGGCGCTGGGCCTGGCGGAGCGCGGCGGGCACGTGGCCGCCGCCGACCTGTCGCGCAGGCGCATGAGGCGCGTGGTGGAGAACGCGGAGCGGCTGGACTGGACGTCGCGGGTGGGCGCCGTGGTGGCGGACGCGAGGATGCCGCCCTTCCGTCCGGCGGACCTGGTGCTGCTGGACGCGCCCTGCACGGGCACCGGCACCTTCCGCCGGCACCCCGACGGGCGCTGGAGGATCACGCCGCACGACGTGGCGGCGCTCACCGGGCTGCAGGACGAGCTGCTGCGCGCCGCGGCGGGAGTGGTGAAGCCGGGGGGACTTCTGGTGTACTCGACCTGCTCCCTGGAGCGCGAGGAGAACGAGGAGCGGATGGAGCGTTTTCTGGCGGAGCACACGGAGTGGGCGCTGGACCCGGCGGAGGGCGCGGTGGACGCGTCGCTGCTGGATGCGCGGGGGTGCCTCCGCGTCCTCCCGCAGCGCCAGGGCGTGGATGGCGCCTTCGCGGCCCGGATGCGGAGGCGCGCATGAACGCGCCCCCGCGCGCGCCGCGCCGGTGGGTGCCGCGCATCCCCCAGCGCGTGGAGGGGCCCTTCACCGAGGGCAACCTGCTGCGCTGGGTGATCGGCCTGGGGCTGGGCGCGTTCGCGCTGGGCTTCCTGGTCATCACCCTGATCTTCTTCCCCGGCTTCGGGCGCTCCGCCATCGTGACGGTGCCCGACCTGCGCGGCCAGCCTCTGCGCCAGGCGGAGCGCACGCTGAACGGCCTGGGGCTGGAGATCGCCCGCGGGGGCACCCTCGCCAACCCGCGCATCCGGGCCGGCGCGGTGCTGGTGCAGAGCCCGCTCCCGGGCCAGGAGGTCACGCGCGGCTCCGAGGTGAGCGTGGTGCTGAGCGCGGGCCCGGAGCGCCACCGTGTGCCCCCCATCGCCGGCCTGACGCTGCGCGAGGCGCGCGCGGTGCTGGAGCGCTTCGGGTTCACCGTGGCCCTGCGGCGCGTGGTTGCCGACCGGGAGGAGGGATCGTTCATGGGGATGAGGCCCGCGGCGGGGACGTTGGCCGTGGTGCCGGGCGTGGTCACCATCACGCTGAGCGCGGGACCGCCCAAGCTGCTGGTGCCCGACATCCTCTCCCTGCCGCTCGGCGACGCGGAGGCGCGTCTGCGGGCCGTGGGGTTCAACCTGGGCCGCGTCTCGTACGATCCGGCGTCGCCCATGACCGCGGGCTCGGTGGCGGCGCAGCGGCCCGCCGCGGGCGACTCGCTGGCGCGGGGGCGGTCCGTGAGCGTCGTGCTCGCCGGCTCCGATCCCAATCCGCCGCCGCCGGAGCCGGTGGAGGCGGACAGCACGCCCGAGGAGCCCGCGCCGCCGCCTCCGCAGGAGTTCCCGCAGGAGGTGCCGCCGCCGCCCTCCAACCCCCAGTCGTGAGCGAGATGTCGGAGAACCGGAAGCAGTGGATCGTCGTGGGCTCGGTCGTCGCCCTCCTCGCGCTCCTGGTGGGAGTGGGATGGGCCAACCGTGGCTCGTTCCTCCCGCTGGACGTGGGGAGCGACGCGCCGGACTTCCGCGCGAGCGACCTCCAGGGGCGGCCGGTGGCGCTCTCCGAGCTGCGCGGGCAGGTGGTGCTCCTCAACATCTGGGCTACCTGGTGCGGCCCCTGCCGCGCGGAGATGCCCTCGCTCCAGCGTCTCCACCAGCAGCTCGGCCCCGAGGGGCTGAAGGTGGTGGCCGTGAGCGTGGACGCCGCCTCGGGCCGGATGGACGCCAGCGGCAACGCGGGGGGCGACGTGGCGGCGTTCGGGAAGGAGTACGGCCTCACCTTCCCGCTCTGGCGCGAGCCCACGGGCGCCATCCAGCGCGCCTACCGCACCACGGGCATCCCCGAGTCGTTCGTCATCGGCCGCGACGGAAGCATCCGCAAGAAGGTGATCGGCGCCACCGAGTGGGACGATTCGACCAACGTGGAGCTGATCCGGCGGCTCCTGAAGCAGTGATGAAGGGGCTCACACAGAGGCACAGAGCCACAGAGAGAGGATGAGGGCGAACCGGCTGACGCCGCGGCGCATCCTGCGCAACTGGCAGCTCAAGCTGGCGGCGCTCGCGCTCGCCGTGCTCCTGTGGGCGCTGGTGCGCGCGGAGCAGCCCACGGAGCAGTGGGTGCGGGTGCGCGTGGAGCCGCAGGTGCTCGATCCAGGGTTCGCGCTCCAGTCCGCGCCGCGGCCCGCCACCGTGCAGGTGAGGTTCGCGGGGAAGTGGCGCGAGCTGGGGGAGCTGGCCATCGAGCAGCCCGTCATCGTCCTCAACGTCCGCATCGTGGGGCGGCAGCGCTCCTTCGTGCTGGAGCCCGGCATGGTGCGACTTCCCGACGGCTTGCGGGGGCGCGTGACCCCCGTGGACGTGCGCCCGGGGCTGGTGAGCCTGGACCTGCGCCGCACCGCGCCCGACACCCTCCCCACGCGATGACGCTGATCCTAGGGATCGAGACCTCCTGCGACGAGACCTCGGCCGCCGTGCTGCGCGGCGAGGACGAGCTGCTGGGCCACGTGATCTTCACCCAGGACGTGCACCGGCTGTATGGCGGCGTCGTCCCGGAGATCGCTTCACGCGCCCACCTGCGCACGCTGGACGACGTGGTGGAGGGCGCGCTGCGCGAGGCCGGCGTGGGGCTGGAGGAGATCGACGTCTTCGGCGTGACGGCGGGGCCGGGGCTGATCGGGGCGCTGCTGGTGGGCGTGGCGTGGGGGAAGGCCGCCGCGTGGGCCGGCGGCAAGCCCGTGATCGGCGTCCACCACATGGAGGCCCACCTCTTCGCCACGCAGCTGGAGCACCCGGAGGCGAAGCCGCCCTTCGTGGCGCTCCTCGTCTCCGGCGGGCACACGATGCTGCTGTGGGTGCCCGCGTGGGGCGAGTACGTGCAGCTGGGCGCCACGCGCGACGACGCGGCGGGGGAGGCGTTCGACAAGGCGGCCAAGATCCTGGGCCTCCCCTACCCGGGCGGCCCCTCCATCCAGCGCGCCGCCGAGGGGGGCGACCCGTCGCGCCACCGCTTCACCCGCCCCCTCCTCAACCGCGGCCAGCGCCCGGAAGACGCGGAGTACTACGACTTCTCCTTCAGCGGCCTCAAGACCGGCCTCCGCAACCGCGCGCGCGACGTGGAGCGCGACGGCGACCTGCGGGCGGAGGTCCCGCACCTGGCCGCCGCGTTCCAGGACGCGGTGGTGGACGTGCTCGCCACGAAGACGATGAGGGCCGTGCGCGAGACGGGGTGCCGCCGCATCGTGCTGGGCGGCGGCGTCGCCAACAGCCGCGCCCTGCGCGCGGAGCTGACGCGGCGGCTGGGCGGCAGCGGCGCCGTCCACGCCCCCTCCCCCCGCCTCTCCACGGACAACGCGGCCATGATCGCGCGCGCGGCCCAATTCCGCTACGCCCGCGGTGAGGTGTCCGGGCTGGATCTCAACGCCCGCGCCGACCTCCCGTTCCCCGGCCTGCGCAAGCGCTGAGCACTCCAGCTCTGTGTTTCCGTGCCTCCATGTTAGGCAGCGGTACCCTGCTGGTACGCGAGTCGCATCCACCCGCGGAAGAACGAAGACCCGACCCTGACCCGGCCCCGGCTTGATCACGCTCCTCCACATCTCAGACCTGCACTTTGGGCCGCCGTACTACGACCACGTCGGCGAGTCGCTGCAGATCTTTGCGCACCAGCTGGCGCCGCACGCCATCGTGGCCTCCGGCGACTTCACGCAGCGCGCCCTGCCCGAGCAGTTCGCGGCGGCGCGGGCGTACCTGGACCGCCTTCCGAACGTCCCCAGGGTGGTGACGCCGGGGAACCACGACATCCCGCTCTACCGCGCCCTGGAGCGCGTCAGGGATCCGTACCGGCACTACCGCGAGCACATCCTGCCGGAGCTGGACACGGTCACGCGCATCCCGGGGGCCACCATCGTGGCGCTCAACTCCACGGCGCCGCTGCGGGCCACCGTCAACGGCCGCATCCACCGCTGGCAGATCGAGTACGCGCGCAAGGCGTTCGAGGGGATCCCCGACGAGGAGGCGCGCATCGTGGTGGCCCACCACCACTTCGCGCCGCCGCCAGACTGGGACCGGGTGGAGGTGATGCCCAAGGCCAAGCGGGCTCTGGACGCCTTCACCTCCTTCAAGGTGGACATGATCATGGGCGGCCACCTGCACCGCGCGTACGTGGGCAACTCGCTGGACGTGTACTCCGGCGCCGACCGCGAGCACGGCATCGTGATCGTGCAGAGCGGCACTTCCACGTCGCGGAGGGGTAGGGCGCGGGAGCGGGAGAAGAACTCGCTGAACGTGCTGCGCGTGGACGACCGCACCATCCGCGTGACCCACTACATGTACTTCGACGACGTGAAGGACTTCGTGCCCACCAGCCGGCACATGTTCTTCCGCCGCGGCCGCCCGGCGCTCGACGCGCAGGGCCAGGCCCAGGCGGAGGAAATCTTCCGCGAGGACATCTCCTGATGGCACGCCGCTCCCGCGCCATCCGCAACGCCACCTGGGGGGTGGGCGGCGTCCTGCTGGGCATCGCCCTGGCCATGCTCGTGCTCAACCTGGTCGCCCGCACGCGCGCCGGGCACGAGCGCGTTCTTCAGTACACGCTCAGCGCCATCGGCAGGAGCATGAGCGGCGGGCAGCTCGACGTGGACCGCATCAGCGGCAACCTCTTTGAAGGCGCCCGCCTCTACAAGGTCGCCCTCCGCCAGAAGGACGGCACCCCGTTCGTGCTCGCGGACAGCGCGGACGTGGACTACGATGTCCGCACGCTGCTCTCGCCGCGCATCCGCATCAGCCGCCTGGTGCTGTACCGCCCGGACATCTACATACGCCGTCTGCCGGGCGACTCGCTCTGGAACTACCAGGAAATCTTCCGCGACACCACCACGGGCCCGCGCCCGCCGCGCACGCAGCGCGTCACCTTCATCGACAGCCTGTGGGCGGTGGGCGCGGCGGTGAAGGTGGAGATCCCGTGGGCTCCGGACTCCACCACTTCGGAGCGCGCGCAGCGCGAGGAGGTGCGGCTGGCGCTGCGCGACACCTCGCCCGTGATGGTGAGGCGGGTGCGCGGAGGATACCTGCGCACCATCAACATGACCTCGATGAACGGCCGGCTGCGGCAGATCCGCTTCGCGCCGGGCGCCGAGTCGGGGTCGCGGGTGAACATCGACACGCTGCGGGGGCGCGTGCAGTTCTTCCGCCGCCCGGCCGACGTGCGCCACATGCAGGGGATCGTGGCCATCCTCCCCGACCGCGTGGAGTTCGACGCGCCGGTGGTGCGCCTCCCGGGCACGCGCATGGCCACCTCGGGCGTGGTGTGCCTTCGCAACGACACGCGCGACTGCGGCCGGGCCATCCCGCGGCACGAGCTGCCGTACTACGACGTGGCGTTCCGCGGCGACACGGTGAGCTTCCGCGACCTGCAGTGGATGTACCCGCGCTTCCCGACGGACGCGCGCGGCAAGATGTCGCTCTTCCTGGAGACGCGCCCCGAGGGCATCCTCTTCGACATCCGCGAGGCGCGCTTCACGGCACCGGGCACGCGCATCGACGGCAGCTTCGGCATCACGGTGGGCGACACGGTCGTCTTCAGCAACGTGGACGTGCGCGCCCAGCCCATCCGCATCGCCACCATCGAGCGCATGCTCCCCGAGGGCCTGCCGGTGCGCGGCTTGGTGCTGGGCGGCGCCACCATCCGCGGCAAATAGGGCTCACACAGAGAACACAGAGGCACAGAGGAGAACTTCTCCTCTGTGCCTCTGTGTTCTCTGTGTGAGATTCTTTTAGCGCTTCGCCACCACCGGCGCTTCCACCGTCGTGCGGGCCTCGGGCGGGCGCACGGGGGTGTCGCCGGGCGTCACGACGGCGATGTGGGGGGCGATCACCAGCGAGACGATGGACATCAGCTTGATCAGGATGTTCATCGACGGGCCGGAGGTGTCCTTGAACGGGTCGCCCACGGTGTCGCCGGTCACGGCCGCCTTGTGAGCGTCCGAGCCCTTGTACACGAGCGCGCCGTCGATCATGGCGCCCTTCTCGAACGACTTCTTGGCGTTGTCCCACGCGCCGCCGGCGTTGGACTGGAACATCGCCATCAGCACGCCGGACACGGTCACGCCCGCCAGCAGCCCGCCCAGCACCTCGGGCCCCATGGTGAAGCCCACGATCACCGGCACGATCAGCGCGATGGCGCCCGGGAGCATCATCTCGCGGATGGCGGCGTTGGTGGAGATCTCCACGCAGCGCCCGTACTCCGGCGTCCCGGTCCCTTCCAGGATCCCCGGGATCTCACGGAACTGGCGGCGGACCTCCTGCACCATGGCCATGGCCGCGCGGCCCACGGCGGCGATCGCCAGCGACGAGAAGATGAAGGGGATCATCGCGCCCACGAACAGGCCGCCCAGCACCCGCGCGTTGGAGATGTCGATGGCGTCGATCCCCGAGATCCCCATGAACGCCGCGAAGAGCGCCAGCGAGGTGAGCGCCGCCGACGCGATGGCGAAGCCCTTGCCCGTGGCCGCCGTGGTGTTGCCCACCGCGTCCAGGATGTCGGTGCGCTGGCGCACCTCGGCGGGAAGCTCGCTCATCTCGGCGATGCCGCCCGCGTTGTCCGCGATGGGGCCGAAGGCGTCGATGGCAAGCTGCATGGCCGTCGTCGCCATCATCCCGGCGGCGGCGATGGCCACGCCGTAGAGGCCCGCGAACTCGTACGAGCCGATGATGCCGGCGGCCAGCACCAGGATGGGGAGCATGGTGGACTCCATCCCCACCGCCAGCCCGCCGATCACGT
>DASVSA010000460.1:0-5224 GCA_036388335.1 Longimicrobium sp.
CATCGACGTCACCCCCGGCTCGCGCCTCCTCCGCGCGTTCGCCGGCCAGAAGGTGATGGTCAACTCGATGCACCACCAGGGCATCCGCCGCCTGGGCACCGGCCTGCGGGCTACGGCCATCGCGCCCGACGGGCTGATCGAGGCGCTGGAGTCGGAGGACGAGTCGCACTTCATCGTGGGCGTGCAGTGGCACCCCGAGATGCTCATCGACACCGACCCGGGCACGCGGCGCCTCTTCGAGGACTTCATCGAAGCCTCGCTCCAGTACAGCCGCGCAGCCGCCCTCGTCTAAAAGAGCTCACACAGAGACACGGAGGCACGGAGAAGAAGTTCTTCTCCGTGCCTCCGTGTCTCTGTGTGAGATTCAGCGCAGGCGGCTGTGGCGGATGCCGTACACCAGGTAGATCACCAGGCCGGCCAGGAGCCAGAGCCCGAACCGGATCCAGGTGAGCGCCGGGAGCTGGAACATCAGGAAGCCGCACGACACGATGGCCGCCGGGGCCACGAACCAGATGGCCGGCGTGCGGAAGGGGCGCACCCGCTCCGGCTCGCGCACGCGCAGCACCATCACGCCCAGAGCTACCAGCACGAAGGCGAAGAGCGTACCGATGTTGGTGAGCTCGATCACCTCGTTGATGTTGGCGAACGCGGCGAAGAAGGCCACGAACGCACCCGTCACGATGGTGGTGACGTGCGGGGTGTGGTACTTCTTGTGAAGCCGCGCCGCGATGGGCGGCAGCAGCCCGTCGCGCGCCATCGAGTAGAAGATGCGCGGCTGGCCGAGCTGGAACACCAGGAGCACCGAGGCCATCGACACGATGGCGCCGAACGAGATCACCCCGGCCGCCCAGTCGTAGCCGCGCGCGCTGAAGGCGCTGGCCAGCGGGTCCGCGTTGCCGTGCTCGCGCCACGGCACCAGGCCCGTCATCACCAGCGTCACGATGATGTAGATGACGGAGGTGACCGCCAGCGAGATCATCATGGCCCGCGGCATGTCGCGCTGCGGGTCCTTTGCCTCCTCGGCGGCGGTGGATACCGCGTCGAAGCCGATGTAGGCGAAGAAGATGAGCGACGCCCCCACGAACACCCCGTTCCACCCGTTGGGCATGAACGGAGTCCAGTTCTCCGGCCGCACCCAGAAGGCGCCGATGAGGATGAAGAAGGCGAGGATCGCCAGCTTCAGGATCACCATCACCGTGTTGGCCCACGCGCTCTCCTTGATGCCGATCACCAGGATCCAGGTGATCAGCGCCACGATGGCGACCGCGGGGAGGTTGAAGATGATGGGGAAGCCCATGACCTGCGGCGCCGTCTCCCAGATCCGCGCCGCGTCGATGGTGCCCTGCGCGGTGATGGAGGGGTCGGCCTGCAGCGCCTGGAAGGCGATGCGGGCGGTGCGCGGATCGGTGCCCAGCCACCCCGGGATGTGGAGCCCGAACCCGCTCAGCAGCGTCTGGAAGTAGGCGGACCAGGAGACGGCGACCGCGATGTTCCCCACCGCGTACTCGATGATCAGGTCCCAGCCGATGATCCACGCCACCAGCTCGCCCAGCGTGGCGTACGCGTAGGTGTAGGCGCTCCCGGCCTGCGGCACGATGGAGGCGAACTCCGCGTAGCAGAGCGCCGCGAAGCCGCAGGCGATGGCCACGAGCACGTACGACACCACCAGCCCCGGGCCGGCGCCCACGTGGTTGGGGCCGCCGGAGATGGCCGTGCCCGCCCCGGAGAAGATCCCCGCGCCGATGATGGCCCCGATGCCCAGGGAGGTGAGCTGCCACATCCCCAGCGAGCGCCGCAGCCCGGGCTCGACCTCGATCTGCGGGTCCACGTGCTCGGAACGGAGCTCCGCGATGGGCTTCCTGCGAAAGATCTGCTGCATGTGTGGCGGGGCAGGGGGTGGAACACGGGAGGGGGCGCGCCGCGGAGCCGCCTCCGCGCCCAAACCGGGCGAAAGTAGGTCCGGAGCCGCGCTTCCGCAACGGCGGCGGAGCAGGCCCGCCGCGGGGTCGCGGCGGGCCCTGGTTGCTCAGGGGTGCGTGTGCTGGAGCCCGGCGATGGCCCGCTCCTCCGAGGCCACCATCTCGACGTCCGCGCGCTCGGCGGGGCCGGCGGGGATCCCGGGGGTGAACTCGCCCTCCCAGCGCGCCATCACGCAGGTGGCCAGGCAGTTCCCCACCAGGTTCACGGTGGTGCGCGCCATGTCCATCAGCTCGTCCACCGCCAGGATCACGGTGATGGCCGCCAGCGGGAGGTTGAAGGCCGCCAGCGTACCCGAGAGGATCACCAGCGAGGCGCGCGGCACCGCGGCGACGCCCTTGCTGGTGAGCATCAGCGTGCCCATCATCGCCAGCTGGGTCCCCCACGAAAGCTCCACGCCCGAGGCCTGCGCCACGAACACGGAGGCCAGCGCCAGGTAAAGCGTGGTGCCGTCCAGGTTGAACGAGTAGCCGGTGGGCATCACGAACGACACGATGCGCCGCGGCACCCCGAACGCCTCCATCCGCTGCATGGCCAGCGGGAGCGCCGCGTCGGACGAGGTGGTGGAGAAGGCGATCACGGCGGGCTCGCGCACCTGCCGCAGGAAGGCGAGGATGGGCACCCGCGCGATCAGCGCCACGGGGAGCAGCGCGACCAGCACGAACACGATGAGCGCGGCCCACAGGGTGAGCACCAGCTTGATGAGGGGGAGGAGCACCGCCAGCCCGCTGTGCGCCACCGTCACCGCCAGCGCCGCGCCCACGCCGACGGGCACGAAGCGCATGATGATCCCCACGAGCTTGAACATCGTCTCCGCCAGCCCCTCGCAGAACCCCAGGATCGCCTCCTTGGGCCGCCCCTTCACCTGCGTGAGCGCGGCGGCGAAGAGGATGGAGAAGAAGACGATCTGCAGCACGTTGTTGGTGGCCATCGACTCGATGAAGCTCGTCGGCACCACGTCGCGGACGTGGTCCGCGAAGCCCTTGGGCGCGGCCAGCTTCGGGGGGCCGCCCGCCCGCTCGGCGGCCTGGATGGCCGCGGTGAGCCGCGGGTTGTCGCCCGGACGCACGATGTTCACCGCCAACAGCCCCACCACCAGCGCGATGGTGGTGACGATCTCGAAGTACAGGATGGAGCGGAAGGCCAGCCGCCCCACCTTCTTGAGGTCGTCGCCGTGCCCCGCGATCCCCATCACCAGCGTGGCGAAGAGGATCGGCCCGATGATCATCTTGATGCCCCGCACGAACAGGTCGGAGAGCAGCTTGAGGTCGCTGGCCGCCCAGCCGCCGTGGATGTCCCGCTTGCTGTCGGGGAAGAGGAACCCCAGCAGGATGCCCACGGCCATCCCGATGAAGATGTAGTGCGTCAGGGTAAGCCGGCGTCGCTGCTGCTCCATCGAGGACTTCTGGTATGAGGGCGGATGAGGTGTGGCGGGAAACTATACCGCGTGTAACGATGCCGCCACTACGGACGGAATCTCACACAGGCAGAGGCACAGAGACGAAGTCATCTCTGTGCCTCTGTGTCTCTGTGTGAGACTGCTGTTACGACTGCGGCACCGGGGTGACCGTGGCCGGGCCCACCGTGGGGCGCGGAACGAGGCCCACGATGGTGATGCCGGCCGCGCGCGAAGCGTCCACGGCGCGGATCACTTCCTTGTAGGTGAGGTTCTCCTCGCCCTTCACGAAGATCACCTTGCGGGGCCGCCCGGCGAACACCTCGCGCAGGCGCCCTTCCAGGGCCGCGCCGTCAACCGGCTGCTGGTTGATGGCGAACACGGGGCCCGGCTTCACCTCCAGCACGATCTGCTGCTCGTCTGGCGGCTGCTGCGCCACCTGGTTCTCCTCGGGCGGCGGCGGGATCTGCACCGACACGCCGCGCTGAAGGCCCTGCTGCACCACCATGAAGATGATCAGCAGCACCAGGAGCACGTCGATCATCGGCGTCATGTTGATCTCGTTCATGGCGCCGCCCTTGCCACCTCCGACTCCCATTCCCATGGTACGGCCTCCTTAATGGGGACGGGGAGCGCCCTGAGGCATCTCCGTGATGGCGCCGATGCGGCGCACGCCGGCGTTGCGCGCCGCGTCGATCGCCGTGAGCGTCCGCGAGTACTGCGACTCGTCGTGCGCCTTCAGGTACAGCACGTGGTCGTCAGGGCGCTTGGCGTACGCCTCGCGGAGAGTGGTCTCCAGCTGGGCGTCCGCCACCGGCTTGTCGTCCACGAAGTACGCACCGGACTTGTCGATGCCCAGGGTGATCCGCTCTTCCTTCTCCGGCGCCGCCGTCCTGGCCTTGGGAAGCTTGGCCTCGAAGGCGAGCGCCGGGGTGACCACCATGAAGATGATCAGGAGCACCAGCATCACGTCGATCATCGGCGTGACGTTGATGTCGGCCGTCACGTCGGCGCCGGCCCCGGCCACCGTGGGGACGGCGGAGCCGCCGAAAGCGGCCCCCCCGCCCAGCTTGGTTCCTGCCATGCTCAGTCTCCGTACGCGGGAGCGTTCGCGTTGCGGCTGGCGATGCCCAGCTCGCGCTTGGCCTGGCGGGTCATCATCCAGTCGATCATCTCACGGCCGGCGTAGGCAAGCTCCGAGAAGAGCGTGTCCAGCTTGGCGGTGAAGTAGTTGTAGAGCCACACCGCCGGGATGGCGGCGATCAGGCCGATGGCCGTGGCGATAAGCGCCTCGGCGATACCGGACGACACGGCCTCGAGCCCGCCGCCCTGCGACGCCATGCCCATGAAGGCGTTCACGATGCCCAGCGTGGTGCCCAGCAGCCCCACGAAGGGCGCGGTGGCGCCGATGGTGGCCAGCAGGCCCAGCCCGCTCTTCAGGTCGTTGGCCAGCAGGATCTGCTCGCGCTCCACCGACCGCTCGGCCGAGTTGATGGCGGCGCCTGCGGCGCGCGGGTCGTCCAGCAGCGGGGCCACTTCACGAAGCGACTCGCCGAGCACGCGGGCCACGTGCGAGTTGGGGTACTGGTCCGCGGTGGCGAGGGCTTCCGCGATGTTGTCCTGCTCCAGCGCCTGCGAGCAGGCGGGGGCGAAGGCGCGGGTGGCCGCGGACATCTTCCGGAAGCGGAGCCACTTGGCCACGGCCACCGAGAGCGACAGCACGCTCATGAGCAGGAGCAGGATGACGATGCCCCGGTTCAACCAGCCGGTATCGGCCCAGATCTCAGCAATCGAGAAAGACATTGGCTTGGCTTCTCCTCCGCGCGGGTCGCGCTTCACAAAGAGTGTTTC
>DASVSA010000461.1:0-22853 GCA_036388335.1 Longimicrobium sp.
CTCCGCATCAGTCCTGAATCGTTCCTGGAGTACTTCGACCGCATGATCTTTCGCAGACCGCTCGCGAGCGTGGTGATGCTCGCGGCGCTGCTCGCGCTTCCCGCCGCTGCCCAGCGGCCCGGCGCGCGCGCGCTGGACCCCGCCGACCGCGACACCACCTGCGCCCCGTGCCGCAACTTCTACCAGTGGGCGAACGGCGGGTGGCTCGCGCGCAACCCCATACCCGCCACGTACACGAGCTGGGGGAGCTTCGACGAGATCCGCGACCGCAACCAGACCGTGCTCCGCGCGCTGCTTGAAGAGGCGGCGCGCGGAGTGGCCCGCGCGCGTCCGGGGAGCAGCGAGCGGAAGCTGGGGGTGTTCTACGCCACCTGCATGGACTCCGCCCGGGCGGAGCGCGAGGGGGCGCAGCCGCTGGCCGAGCAGCTCGCCCGCATCGACGCCATCGGCTCGCGGGCGGCGCTGCAGGCGGAGGTGGCGCGGCTTCAGCAGAGCGGCACGCCGGTGATGTTCAACTTCGGCGCGGCGCCCGACCTCAGGGACAGCGAGCGGGTGATCGCCGTGCTGGCGCAGGGCGGGCTGGGGCTGCCGGACCGCGACTTCTACTCGCGGCGCGACAGTGTGGCCGAGCGCATCCGCGCGGAGTACCGGGCGCACATCGGGCGCATGCTGGCGCTGGCCGGGCGCGCCAACGGGCAGGCCGAGGCGGAGCGGGTGGTGGCGATCGAGACGGCGCTGGCCGGCGTGTCGATGACGCGCGTGCAGCAGCGCGACCCGCACGCCACCTATCACAAGATGCCGCTGGACTCGGTGCAGGCGCTGACTCCTCACTGGGAGTGGGGAAGCTACCTGCGTGCCCGCGGCGTGGTGGGCGTGGACAGCATCAACGTGCGCCAGCCGGAGTTCTTCCGCGCGCTGGACCGCATGCTCGTCAGCGTTCCGCTGGACGACTGGAAGGCGTACCTGCGCTGGCTCTACACGCGCTCGTCCGCGTCGGCGCTCTCCGACGCCTTCCTCCAGGAAGGGTTCCGGATGCAGCAGGTGCTCACGGGCACCACCGAGCGGCTTCCCCGCTGGAGGCGCTGCCTTCAGGCCGCCGACGCCACCCTGGGCGACGTGCTGGGCGAGGCGTACGTCCGCCGCCACTTCGCGCCGGAAGCCCGCGAGCGCGCCGTGAGGATGGTGGACAACCTCGCCGCCGCCCTCCGCGAGCGGCTCAGCGGGCTGGAGTGGATGACCGACTCCACCCGCACGGAGGCGCTCGCCAAGCTGGCCTCGTTCCGCAGCAAGATCGGCTACCCGGACCGCTGGCGGAGCTACGCGGGGCTGGACGTGAGGCCCGGCTCGCACCTGGAGAACGTGAGGCGCGCCCAGCGCTGGTCCTACGCGCGCTCCCTCGCGCGTATCGGCCAGGCGGCGGAGCGCGAGGCGTGGCTGATGACGGCCCCCTCGGTGAACGCGTACTACAACCCGTCGCTCAACGAGATCGTCTTCCCGGCGGGCATCCTCCAGCCCCCGTTCTTCGACCCCATGGCCGACGACGCGGCCAACTACGGGGGAATGGGCGCGGTGATCGGCCACGAGATGGCGCACGGCTTCGACGACGCGGGGCGGCGCTTCGACGCCTCCGGCAACCTGCGCGACTGGTGGACGGAGCGCGACGCGGCGGCGTTCCGAGAGCAGGCCAGGCGCGTGGCCGACCAGTTCTCGGCCTACACGGCGGTGGATACGCTGCGCATCAACGGCCAGCTCACCGTGGGCGAGAACATCGCGGACCTGGGCGGGCTCACCATCGCCTTCCACGCCCTGCAGAAGGAGCTCGCGGGCAAGCCGCGCACGCGGGTGGACGGGCTCACGCCGGAGCAGCGCTTCTTCATGGCGTGGGCGCGGATCTGGCGCCGCAACACGCGCCCCGAGACGCTGCGCCTGCAGCTGGCAACGGACCATCACGCCCCCTCGGAGTGGCGCACCAACGGCCCCCTGGCCAACATGCCCGAGTTCGCGCGCGCCTTCGGCTGCCACCTCGGCGACCCCATGGTGCGCCCCGACAGCGTCCGCGCCCGCATCTGGTAGCACGAAAAAGGCACGGAGAGCTCGCCGCTCTCCGTGCCTTTTTGTCTCGGCGGGAGATTATTCTACCGTACCACGCGCGCCGCCACGGCCTCGGCGAGCTTCTGCTCCAGGGCGCCGGTGGATGCGCACAGGATGGTGCCGCCTGTCCCTTCCACCGGGTTGGCGGTGCCGGTGACCTCGGTGAAGAGGCGCGAGCGCGTGTCGCCCTCGGGCCGCACGGTGGTGAGCAGCGACAGGCGGATGCGCATGGCGCTCATGGCCGAGGCGCCCGCCCCCTCGTTGCCGCAGCGCACGTAGATGTCCGTGCGGTCGCCGGCCACGCGCCGCGCGGTGATGCGCTGGTTGCCGATCACCCGGTCCCTCCCGGCGCTCACCTGCGGCGCGATGCCCAGCTCGCGCAGCACCTCCGGCAGCGCCGCCCACACGCTGTCCGCCGGGGCCGCGATCTGCTTCTCGATCGCCGCCACCTGCGAGTTGATGCGGATGGAGAAGCCGTTGGCCGTCTCCTCCACCCGCGGCGCGGGCTCGCTGTTGCGGCTCCGCTGGGCGGCGAGCGGGGCGGAGACTAGGGCCGCCACCAGGGCGGCGGCGCAGGCGCGGTAGAGGTGCATGGCGGATGATCCAGGGCGGAGGGTGGCGAGCTCCATCCATCATCGGCGCCCCCGCGTGGAAACGCAAGGACGAAAAAACGGAGGCACGGAGACGAGCGTCCTCCGTGCCTCCGTTTCTTCCTGACGCGGCTCAGCGGATGCGCGTGCGGCGTCCGCGGCGGTCCACGGTGTAGCGCGGGCCGGTGTACGCGTCGTCGTGGATCTTGAGCGACCCGGTGCCACCCGGCAGGCGGTTGGCGCGCGCCGCGAGCCCCATCGTGAAGGGATCGCCCGCGCCGGGCTCGACGATATATCCCAGGTCCGCCAGCGAGCGCACCGTGAGCGCGCTCACCGGGTTGAACGTGGGGCTGAGGTAGCCCGTCATCAGCTCGTAGCCCAGCACCGACTCGCGCCAGTGCCCGTTCATGGTGCCCGGACCGCCCGTGTTCTCCACCGGCACCTTCAACCCGCCCGTGTAGGTGGTGCCGCCCACGATGTCGAAGCCCGCCAGCCCGCCCGCGCCGCTGTAATACGTGTCCAGCGTCTGGCCGGAGCTGCTGGGGTTCTGGAGCAGGCCGAGCTCGGACCAGATCGTGCCGATCCCCAGCACGTGCCCCATCTCGTGGAGGATCAGGGAGACGAGCTGGCGCTGCTCCTCCACGGGGGCCACGTCCGCCTCGTCGAACTCCATCACCCCCAGCATCGGGAGGCCGCCCTGGCGGCGGGCGCACCACCCCGCGCGCGCCAGCACCGTTCCCCTGCCGTCGATCTGCCGGATCCCGGCGAAGATCACCACGTCGTCGAACGTCTGGCTGATGCGGGGCGAGCCCCTGCCGCAATGGTCCACCTCGAACGTGCTGTGCACGTCCGGCAGGTCGCCCCGGATGATGTCGGCCCACCTGGCCGCGGCGCTCTCGAACGCCGCCCGCTGCGACGGCTTCAGCTCCGAGGTGATGCAGAGCGTGATCGCGAAACCCGTCCCGCCGCCCCCGGAGCACCCCACGGCGCTGATCGTAAGCGGCAAGGCGTCCGGATCGTCCGGCGTGGTGGCGGTGAGCGTGTTGATCCCCGGCGCCGCGCCCAGCACCCATCCCGGCAGGTGCGCGACTCCGATGTCGTCGGTCACGGTATGCGCGGTCCTCACGCTCCCACCGCCGCTGGTGACCGTGAAGGCGACTTTCACGCCGCGCACCGCGTCGTGGAAATTGTCGGTCACCACCACGGCCGGCCCGGCGGGCACCTGCGTCCCCGCCATTGCCGCGTGCATGGACGTGTACGACCGGGTCAGGAGGCGATACCGCGACGTGGCCTTGAAGACCACCGGTGCCAGCGAGGTGCCCGGGAAGGTCGCGGTCATCGTGTTGAGCCCCGGCGCCGGCCCCAGCCACCACATCCCAGCGGCGGCGGTGCCGTCCACGCGGGTGGTATCCTCGTTGAAGCTGGCGATCATCCCCCCGCCCGAGGTGACCCCGAAGCGCACGGGAACGCCTCCGAGGGGGATGCCGTCCGCATCCGTCACCAGTACGCGCGGGGTGCCCGGCGCGGGCTGCGACGGCCAGCCGAGCTGTTCGCCCGCATCGGCCATGACGGCACGCGCGGGCGGACCCGCGGTGGACGTGGCCGTGAACATGACCTCCAGGGGGGCGCCGATCCGGCCCATGGCGCGCACGCTCTGTATCCCCGAGCGGCTCTGGAGCGTCCACACGAATGCGGCGACCCCATCCGCGTCCGTCAGGACGCGCGCCTCCTGCCCCTCGCCGTAGTAAGTGACGAAGTGGCCGGCCATCGGCGCGCCCAGGCGGTCGCGCACGCGCGCGCGGATGGGCAGCGGGAGCGTGGCGCCCGCGTGCGCCACCTGCGCGTCGCCGTCCAACTTTTCGATGCTGGTGGGTGCCTGTTCCACCTTCACCTCCACGGAGGCCGCCGCGGTGCCCGCGGTCGCCGTGACCAGGGCGGTGCCGTTCGCCGCCGAGGTCACGATGGCGCTGTCGCCGCCCGCGCCCGTCACCGTCACGGCGGGCGAGCTGGACTGCCAGGTGATGGTGGCGTTCGGGATGGGCCGGGTGCTGGCCTCGCTCACGACCGCGCGCACCACCTGCGTGGCGCCCACGGCGTCCATCGGCGTGAGCGGCGAGACCACCACCGTCGCCGGCACCGGCGCCCGCGTGGCGTCCGAGCACCCCGCCACCAGCAGGATGGCGGAGCCGAACAGGATTTTGCGCATCAGAGAGCCTGCGGTTCGCCTGGCGGCCAGGAAGGGCGCGGAAAAGGAGAGGATTCTCGCGAATATCGCCCCGCGTGGGGCGGCGCACAAGCGTTCACTCCGCCGTCTGTTCCTGGGCGTCAGGATGCCAGCCAGTCCGCCACCACCTTCCCCAGCTCTTCCCCCGCGTCTTCCTGGACGAAGTGCCCCGCGCCGTGAAGCGTGGTGTGCGGCTGCCCCGCCGCGCCGGGAACGGTGCGCTGGAGGAGCCGGTCGATGCCGCGAAAGAATGCGTCGCGGTCGCCGAACGCGGTAAGGAGGGGTCGGTCCCAGGCGCGCAGGGCCTCCCAGGCGCGGCGGTTGGCCGCGTTGGCCGGGTCGCTGGCGCGCGTGGGGACGAGGGCGGGGAGGGTGCGCGGCCCCGCCTTGAACCTCTCGGCGGGGAAGGGCGCATCGTACGCCGCCACCACCTCGGGCGGCAGGCGCGTCTGCGAGCCGGCCTGCACCAGCCGGCCCACGGGGAAGCGCGGAGTCCACCGCGCGAACGCCTGCCACACCTTGAAGGGGAAGGGCGTGTGCTGGTCGCCGGTGGGGAGCCCGCCGTTGGCCACCACCACCCGCGCGAAGCGCTCGGGGTGCTCCGCCACCAGCCGCAGCCCGATCAGCGCGCCCCAGTCCTGGCACACGAGCGTGACGCGGGTGAGCTCACGCGCGCGCATCCATCCGGCCATCCACGCCACGTGCCGCGCGTAGCTGTAGTCGCTCCGCCGCGCCGGCTTGTCCGACTTCCCGAACCCCACCAGGTCCGGCGCCAGCACCCGGTGCCCCGCCCCCGCCAGCACGGGTATCACCTTGCGATACAGATACGACCACGTCGGCTCCCCGTGCAGCAGCAGCACCGGGTCCGCCCCCTCCGGCCCGTCCTCCACGTGGTGGATGCGCACGCCGTCCACTTCGGTGTAGCGCGGGGCCCAGGGGTAGCCGGGGAGGTTGGCGAAGCGGTCGTCGGGGGTGCGGAGGATGTTCACGGGGGGGAGTGCGTGAGTGCGTGAGTGCGTGAGTGCGTGAGTGCGTGGGTGCGTGAGTGCGTGAGTGCGTGAGTGCGTGAGTGCGTGAGTGCGTGAGTGCGTGGGTGCGTGGGTGCGTGAGTGCGTGGGTGCGTGAGTGCGTGAGTGCGTGGGTGCGTGAGTGCGTGAGTGCGTGAGTGCGACAGGTCGGTGGGCGCTGAAGGTGGCCCCCGCCCCCCGTCCCCCTCCCCCGCAAGCGGGAGCGGGGGCGCATCTTCCGGGTCTGCGCGCTGCCGGGCCTCGGCGGAACCGCGGCTCTGCGAAACCGCGGGCCGCGAGATCCGTGAGTGCGTCTGGATGGCCGGAGTGCGCCCCCTCCCCCAAACTTGGGGGAGCGGGGGTCGGGGGGGTGGGGGCCTTCCGCGGACGCCAGCGAACTCCCCCACGCACTAACGCACTCACGCACTCACGCACTCACGCACTCACGCACTCCACGCACTCCCCGCACTTCAGCTCAGCGCGCTTCCGGCGGCGAGTCCCGCTTCTCCCAGTCCGTCAGAGCGGCTACGACGAAGGTTACCGCCGTCAAGCCGAGGAAGAAGTTGCGGGCGGGCTTGTGGTCCGCGAAGCCCAGCAGCCAGGGGACGAAGGGGAGCGCCAGCCCCAGCGCCGCCTCGGTGGCCCCGTGCGCCTTGAAGGGCACCACGCGGCGAGCGGCCAGCGGGTAGTCGGTCACGGCCGCGAGGCCGGTGTAGCCGCCGGCCAGGGCACGCGCCGCGGCCCGCGCGGGGGGCGGAAAGTCCAGCACCTCGGCGGCCGCGGCCGTGGTGGCCGAGGTGGCGTAGTCGAGCACTCCATGCACGCGCGGCGAGATCGGTTTCCTCATCCTTGCCTCCATGTTGGTTGGTCAGGGGCGCGGCAGGGGCGCAAGCCCCGTACCCGTGCCACCTCACGGCCGGGGCCGGGCGGAGCGGAGGATCGAGAGGCGTGAATGGGCGCATAAAGATTACGCAAGAACGAGCGAGCGCTGCTACAATAGATGGCATCAGGAAATCCGCAGTCCCATCCTCCGCCTCTCCCCCACATGCGCACTCTCGTCCTCCTCGCCGCGGCGCTGGCCGCCGCGTCGTGCACCCGCGCCGATGACCGCACCGTCACCTTCGGGCTCGCCGCGCCGCTCACCCGCTCGTACGGCGAGAACTCCAGGTTCGGCGCCGAGCTCGCCGCCGAGGAGATCAACGCGGCCGGCGAGCTGGGCGGCGTGCGGATCGCGGTCCGCGCGCTGGACGACGGCGGCGAGGCGGCGGCCGCCATCCAGGTGGCGAGCCGCTTCGTGGAAGATCCGGCCGTGGTGGCGGTGGTGGGCCACGCCAACTCCGATCCCATGATGGCCGCCTCCACCGTGTACGGCGCGGGCGGGCTCCCCGCCGTGGGGACGAGCGCCACCAGCACCGAGATCGCCGCGGCGGGGCCGTGGATCTTCCGCATCGCGTCCAACGACAGCGCCAACGCGGCGGCCATCGCACGGCAGGCGCGCGGGTTCGGGCGGCGCATCGGCATCCTGTACGCCAACGACGAGTACGGGAACAGCCTGGCCGAGGTCTTCCGCAAGGCGCTCGCCCAGACAGGCGCGGAGCTGGTGGGGGCCGACCCGTACCTGGAGGAGATGAAGGACTTCCGACCGTACCTGCTGCGCCTCAAGCAGCGCGGCGCGGAGGTGGTGCTGGTGGCGGGGCTGGAGGTGGGCGCAGCCACCATGATCCGGCAGATGCGCGAGGTGGGGCTGAACGCGCGGGTGCTGGGCGGGGACGGGCTGGAGTCGCTCACCGCCATGGAGGGGAACTACGACGGCACCATGTTCGGGATGCTCTACCACCCCGACGCCAGCGACCGCGCCCGCGTCTTCGCCGAGAGCTTCCGCCGGCGCTTCAACCGCGAGCCCGAGTCGACCGCCGCCACCAGCTACGACGCCGTCTACCTGCTGGCCCGCGCCCTGAAGTCCGGCGCCCGCTCGCGCCGCGAGATCCGCGCGTACCTGGAGGGAGTCGGCCGCCCCGGCGGCAGCGAGCCCTTCGTGGGCGTCACCGGCCCGGTGGCCTTCGACGAGAACGGCGACCCCATGGGCAAGCCCGTCGCCATCGCCGCCATCGAGGGGAAGCGCTTCCGGCTGGTGATCGCGGGAAAGTAGAGAATCACTCCTCCGTGTCTCCGTGTGAGCCCCGCTGCTGAATGGCATCGGAGAAAGTTTTGGGAGGGGGGTTGATCGATCGGGAAAACCGTGATAAATTTACCGCCTGTCGAGAGGATACCCCGGCACAACGGGTCGATTAGCTCAGTTGGTTAGAGCGCTCGCCTCACATGCGAGAGGTCCGGGGTTCGAGTCCCTGATCGACCACTGTACGCCTGCTTAGCTCAGTTGGTTAGAGCATCTGACTGTTAATCAGAGGGTCCCAGGTTCGAGTCCTGGAGCAGGCGCCTTCTAGCGGTACGCAGCCCCCTGGTGTAATTGGCAACACGCCTGACTCTGACTCAGGAAAGTCCAGGTTCGATCCCTGGGGGGGCTACCTTCTCCCAACACGAAGCGCCCGGCTGATCATCAGCCGGGCGCTTCGTGCTCGCGCGCAACGTGAGACACAGAGGCATAGAGATGACTTCATCTCTGTGCCTCTTGTGTCTCTGTGTGAGACTAAATCACCCGCGGCGGGAGAGGTGAACGGAGAGGGCGGTGTAGAGCGCGGGGTACACGAGCGAGAGCCACACCAGCCATCCCGGCGGAGCGGGGAAGCTCACCAGCATCCAGATCATCATCCCCAGCCAGAGCGCGGCCCCCGCCAGCAGCGGCACCTTCCAGGGGCGCGGCGCCAGGTTGGGGTAGATGAACTTCACCGGGAGCACCGTGAGCAGCGCCAGGAAGAGGAGCAGCGCCGCGTTGGGCCACGGGCCCGCGAAGTGGTGGACGATGCCGGCGTAGAACGCCACCACGTTCCAGTACGAGGGGAAGCCCAGGAAGAAGCCCGCGCCCTCGTCTTTGGCCCCCACGTTGGCGAAGCCGAAGAGCGAGGCGATCAGCGCCGGCACGATCCAGAGGAGGCGCGGCTCCGGCACCCAGCCCATCCGCCACACCAGCAGGAGGGGGAGGAAGGTGAAGGTGAGATAGTCCACCAGGTCGTCGATGGTGCGCCCGTCGATGGTGGGCGCCCACTGCTTCACGTTCCAGGCGCGCGCCAGGGGGCCGTCGGTGGCGTCCACCAGCACGGCGGCGACGTTCAGCAGGAAGAAGCGCTGCGGCGAGGGATCGGGCGAGCAGAGCTCGGCCGCCGCGGCGAAGCCGAAGCCCACGCCCGACGCCGTGTACGCGTGGACGGCGTAGCCGCGCGCACGCTGCCAGGGGGTGGGCTCCGCCACCGCCGCGGCCGGGGTCACTCGCGCCCGGGGCGGTCGTCGCCCGTCCTTGCGGCCTCCACCTCCAGCTCCACCTTCTCCTCCGCCTCCTCGAAGTCCGACTCGTCCACGGGCGTGGGCTCCTGCTCGCGCGAGGCGTCGGGCTCGTAGCTAAGCTCCACCAGCATGGGGAAGTGGTCGGAGCCGACGTGCGGGAGCCGGCGCAGCTCGCAGAGGCGGAAGTGGTTGGAGTGGAAGACGTGGTCCAGCGGGTAGCGGAAGAAGGGGTTGTTGGCGTTGTAGCTGTTGAAGAAGCCCCGACCGATGCGCGGGTCCAGCAGCCCGCTCAGCCGCACGAACAGCTCGCTGACGGGCGACCAGGCCACGTCGTTGAGGTCGCCCGCCACCACGGTGGGCACGTCGCCGGCGGCGCGGATGGCGCGCCCCACCAGCACCAGCTCCGCGTCGCGCGGGGTGGAATCCTGGTCGCGGATGGGCTCCGGCGGCCGCGGGTGCAGGCCGTGCAGCGTGACGTCGTCGCCGCTGGGGAGCTTGAAGACGGCGTGCACCGAGGGGATGTCTTCCTGCACGATGAACTCGATGCGCGCGTCCACCACCGGCAGGCGCGAGAAGAGCATCATCCCGTAGTAGTTCTCCTGCGGCTGCCTCACCACGTGCGGGTACTTCTCGGTGAGCGGCTCCAGCGCCTGGGCCCAGCGGTCGTTGGTCTCCACCGCCAGCACCACGTCCGGGTCCGCGTCGCGGATCACCTTGAGGATGCGCTCGTGCTGGGTGTTCTCCATCAGCACGTTGGTGATGAGCAGGCGGAAGGTGGCCCGCCCCTCCACGTTAGGTGCCTGCGGCCCCTTCTCGCTGAGCTGCACCTGCACGCGATGGAGCGGCGTGTAGGGAAAGATCTCGCGCGCCTGCACCAGCACCGTGGCGGCCATCGCCCCCAGGAAGCCCCACTCCGCCGGCTTCCCCTCCATGTAGAACGCGGCGTACGTGCCGCCGGAAAGCGCGGCGACCGTGGCGATCTGCACGCGCGGGAAATCCCACAGGCGCACCGCCCAGTGGGGGCTCTTGCTGAAGCTGAGAAGCGTTCCCGCGGCGGTGAGCGATCCCAGGCCCAGCGGGATCCAACGGAGAGCCCCTGGCAGCATGTTCCGGTTCGGTGGTGTGGAGGAAGCGAGACCCGCGCGCTGCCTAAAGCAACACGCGGGCCGGAGTGTCGGAATGTGCTGCGGGTGGACGGAAACGTCGCCCGTCTCCGCGGCGCCGGTTGCTCACGCGGAGGCACGGAGACAGGGAGAAAGTGCCGTCAGCCCTGGCGTCCGCGCGCGGTGTCCGTCCTGGCCAGCCGACCGATCTCGATGTGCGAGGTGGAAAGATCGCCCGCGATGTCGGCCATGCGGTCCGTCAGGTCGATCACGGTGCGCACTCCGTCGCCCCACACCTGGCTCACGTAGCAGTCGCCGGCTCTGAACATCACCCGCTGGGCCTCCTCCATCGCCTGCATCGCCTCCCAGACGAGCTCGCGTGCCTGCTCCAGGTGCTCCAGCGAGGTGCGGTCGGGCATGGGTCGGTTGGGAAAGGGGAACGGTGTGACGGCTACTCCGCGTGCTGGACGACGTCCGCGAACTCGGGGTGACGGGCGGCGTAGGCGCGGGCGAAGGAGCAGAACGGCACCACCTTCTCCCCGCGCTCGCGAGCCTGCTCCAGCGCCGTGTGCACCAGCCGCCCCGCGATCCCCTGTCCCTCCGCCGCCTCCGGCACGCCCGTGTGCAGGAGGTAGAGCTTCCCCTCGCGCCGGTCGTAGGTGAGCTCCGCCACTCCCGCCGGCGTCTGCGCCTCGAAGCGCCCCTCGGCCTCGTTGTCCACCACCTCGACCGCGCCCGGTTGCTGCGCCATGCCTTCCTCCTTCACGCGTGGTTGTTTTCGCCCCTCAGCCCCGGCGGAGTGCAACTTTGCGTCCGTGGATTTGCAACGAGTATAGCGGGCGGGCGGAACGCGCGGCCAGGGTCGTTAACTGCATTCTCACACAGAGGCACAGAGGCACGGAGAAGGGCATCGTCTCCGTGGCTCTTGTTTTCTGATTCCGGGAAGTTATTTTGCGATCCATGACACCTGCCGCCCGCGTCGGTGACCTGCATGCCTGCCCCACGTGCGTGGGGCCGATCCTTCCCGCCGGCGTGCCCACCGTGCTGGTGGCGGGGATGCCCGCGGCCGTGGCCGGTTCGGTGTGCGCCTGCGCGGGGGCGCCGGATGCGATCGCGCGCGGCTCGGCCACCGTGCTCATCGCCGGGAGCGCTGCGGCGCGGATGGGCGACCCCACGGTGCGCGGGGGCGTGGTCACGGGCGGCGCCGCCACAGTGCTGATTGGCTGAACGGGCTCGGGTACGCTACCGCGGACTTTCCGTGAGGGTTCGGAGCTTCTGCATGGTGGCGAGGTTGCGCGAGGTGGCGGCGTCGCCGAGGGTGCGCTGGAGGGCCTCGGGGAGACGGCTTTCGAGGATGCCGCCCCTGCACCACAGGTACGCCACGCGCCTGCCGATGGCGAACTCGTCGCTCCCCCAATCCTCCTTCGCCATGGGTGCCAGCCGCACCACGTCCGCGGGGTCGCGGAGGACGGCGACCAGGAAGCGCGACGCGTCGTCGACAGGGGCGAACGGGTTCGCGTCGAGGGCGTCGGCCACCTCCGCCGCGGTGAGCACGGTGACGCGCGAGGAGACGCCGGTGCGCGCGCGGAGAGCTTCCTCGATGCGGGAGGCCGCGTCCTCGGGCACCGTGTCGGTGGCCGTGTAGACCACGTTGCCGCTGTTGAGCAGCGTCTTCACATCGGTGAAGCCGAGCTCCTCCACGAGGGCACGCAGCTCGGCCATCGCCACGCGCTTCGCCTTCCCCACGTTGATGCCGCGCAGCAGCGCGACCTGCCTTTCAGTCGCCACTCTCTGTGTCTCCGTGTCTCTGTGTGAGATCGCCGTTCCCGGATGGATGCGGACGTCCGCGGCGCGGTGCTTGCGACGGGCCCGGCCCCGCGAACGGGCACCCATGGCAACGGAGGGGAGATGAAGCTACGGCTCAAGCCGGTGGGCGAACAGGTGATCGTCATCACCGGAGCGGACAGCGGGATCGGGCTCACGACGGCGCGCGAGGCGGCGCGGAGAGGCGCGCGCGTGGTCATCAACTCGCGCAACACCGAGGCGCTCGCGCAGATCGCCGACGAGCTGCGCGCGATGGGGACGCAGGCCGAGTGGCTGGCCGGCGACGTGGGCGACGAGCGCGCGATGCGCGAGCTGGCGCGGGTGGCCATCCACGCCTTCGGCCGCATCGACACCTGGGTGAACAACGCGGGCGTCGGCATCTTCGGCCAGCTGGAGCTTACGCCGCTGGGCGACGCGCGGCGCCTGTTCGAGACCAACTACTGGGGGATGGTGCACGGCTCGCTGGCCGCACTCCCGCACCTGAAGGCGCGCGGCGGCGCGCTCATCAACGTGGGGAGCGTGGAATCGGGCGTGCCCATCCCGCTGCACGGGCACTACTCGGCCAGCAAGCACGCGGTGAAGGGCTTCACCGACGCGCTGCGCATGGAGATGGAGAAGCAGGACGCCCCCGTGTCGGTGACGCTGATCCGCCCCGCGGCCATCGACACGCCCTTCACCGAGCACTCGCACAACCACATGGAGGGGGCCGATCCCGAGCTGCCGCCCCCCGTGTACGCGCCGGACGTGGTGGCCGACGCCATCCTGCACTGCGCCGAGAAGCCGAAGCGCGAGCTGATCGTGGGCGGGGCGGGGAAGCAGATGTCGGCGATGTGGCGCAGGGCCCCGCGCCTCTTCGGGCGCTACGCCGAGAACGTGGTGTGGGAGCAGGAGCGCGCCCCCCGCGGCACCAAGCGCCGCAACGACGCCCTCTACGCCCCCACCACGGCCGGGAGCGAGCGGGGCGACTACCCGGGGCACGTGATGGAGAGCAGCGCCTACACGCAGGCGGCCGAGAGCCCGCTGCGCTCGGCGCTCCTCCTGGGGCTGCTGGGTGTTGGAACGGTGTGGGCCGTGAGGTCCGGGCTGTTCGACCGCGCGTACGGCACGGCCCGCGAGCGCTTCACCGGTGCCACCACCGGCACCGGCCGCGCCGACCGCGACATGCAGCACGTGCTGGAGCACCTGGAGATGATGGGCGGCCAGCCCATCGAGATGCTTAGCCCCGAGGAGGCCCGCCGCCAGCCCACGCCCACGGAGGCGGTGATGGCGCTCCTCCGCAAGCACGGCAAGCACGTGGAGCCGGAGCCGGTGGGGAGCGTGGTGGACCGCACCATTCCCGGCCCGGCCGGACCAATCCCGGTGCGCGTGTACGCGCCACAGGGGAGGGGGCCGTTCCCCGTCATCGTCTACACGCACGGCGGCGGGTGGGTGATCGCCACCAACGACACCTACGACGCTTCGGCGCGGGCGCTTTGCAACGCGGTGGAGGCGGTGGTGGTGTCGGTGGAGTACCGCAAGGCGCCGGAGCACAAGTTCCCGGCGGCGCACGAGGACGCGTACACGGCGTACCTGTGGGCGCTCCACAACGCGCCCGAGATCGACGGCGACCCGGCGCGCGTGGCGGTGGCCGGCGAGAGCGCGGGCGGCAACCTGGCCATCTCCACCGCCATGGTGGCGCGCGACCGCGGGGTGCAGCTCCCCTCGCACATCCTTGCCGTGTACCCCATCGCCGACGGGAACACGGAGTCGGAGTCGTACCGCGAGAACCACGACGCCAAGCCGCTCAACCGGCCCATGATGGCGTGGTTCTTTGGCCATTACCTGCGCACCCCGGCCGACGCGGCGCACCCGCTGATCTCGCTGGTGAACGCGGACCTGAAGGGGCTTCCGCCCACCACGGTGATCACCGCCGAGATCGACCCGCTGCGCTCCGACGGCGAGGAGCTGGCGGAGCGGCTGCGCCAGGCGGGGGTGGAGGTGGGCTTCCACGCCTTCAGCGGCGTGACCCACGAGTTCTTTGGGATGGGGGCCGTGGTGGGGAAGGCCAACAAGGCCGTGAAGGCGGCGGCCAAGGGGCTGCGCGCCGGGTTCGAGGCGGGGGCCGCGGTCTGACGGAAGGGGGCTCACACGGAGACACGGAGGCACAGAGATGACTTCATCTCCGTGCCTCCGTTCGCTCAGCCCAGCCCGAACGCCTCCGCCAGCAGCTCGTACGAGCGCAGGCGCGCCGCGTGGCTGTGGATGGTGGCGGTCACCATCACCTCGTCCGAGCCCGTCTCGGCGGCGAGGCGGGATAGCTCGCGGTGGGCCGTTTCCGGGCTCCCCACGATCACGAGTGAGCGGTAGCTGTCCGCGACGGCGCGCTCGCGGGGGGTGTACGGGTAGGCGAGAGCTTCCTCCGGTGTCGGGATGGGCGCGAACTCGCCGCGGGTGATGCGCACCCACATCAGGTCGAAGGAGGCGGCCAGGTACTGCGCCTCCTCGTCCGTCCCGGCGCAGATGACGGCGGCGCCCAGGATGGTGCGGGGCTCCGGGAAGTGCGCGGAGGGGCGAAAGCTCTCGCGGTACGCCTGGATCGCCGGGGTGGGCGAGGTGTGGCTGAAGTGCCGGGCGAAGCTGTACCCCATCCCCAGCTCGCCGGCCAGGCGCGCGCTGGCGCCGCTGGAGCCCAGGATGTAGATGGGCGGGAGCTGCACGCCGGAGGGGATCACCCGCACCCGGTGGAAGGGGTGCTCCGCCGGCAGCTCGCCGCGCGAGAGCCCGATCATCTCCCCCAGGTGCTCGCGGAAGTTGCCGGGGTCGAAGGGCCTCAGCGCGCTGGAGGTGACGGGGTCCGTCCCCGGCGCGCGGCCGATGCCCAGGTCGATGCGCCCGGGGTGGAGCGCCTCCAGCGTGTGGAACACCTCCGCGGCCTTGAGGGGGACGTGGTTCTGGAGCATGATCCCCCCCGAGCCCACGCGGATGCGCTCCGTGGCCGAGGCGATGTGCCCGATCAGGATCTCCGGCGCCGAGCTGGCGATGCTCGGCATGCCGTGGTGCTCGGCGAACCAGTAGCGCGTGTACCCGAGCCGTTCCGCCCGCCGCGCCAGCTCCACCGAGTTGCCCAGCGCTTCCCGCGCCGTGGCTCCCGCCCCGATCGGCACCAGGTCCAGCACCGACAGCGGTAAGGTTTTTTCGCTCATCCGATCAAGTTAACAGAATGGCTCACACAGAGACACAGAGGCACGGAGGGGGGTGCTTGTCCATGTCTGACGGGGCGTCTACAATTCCTGGTGACATTCCCCGAACCCCGTGGCATATCGTGAGAAGCATCGTCTGGCTCGTGGCCGTCGCGGCCACCGCTTCGTGCGCGCCCAGCAGGACGGCGCGCCCGGCCCCGTCGCCCGCTCCCCGCGGCGAAGCGCCGGCGGCGCCCACACCCGCCGCCGCGCCGGCCGCATCCGCCACCACGCCCGGAGGCGCTCCGCCGTCCGCGCGTCGCGGGCCGCGGCCTTACGCGCAGGTCATCACGGCCCGTGCCGTCACGGACACGGGCGGCATCACCGTTCACCGCGTGGAGGACCGCTGGTTCTTTGAGCTCCCCGACTCGGTGATGGGGCGCAGCTTCCTGCTGGTGGGGCGCGTGGCGGCGGTGCCCTCCAACTTCGGCGGCTTCCTCTCCGCCGGCACCAGCGTGCAGGAGCGGCTGGTGCGCTGGGAGCGGGACGGGGACCGCGTGGTGCTGCGCGCGCAGGACACCGAGGCGACCGCGGCGGACACGCTCCCCATCGCCCGCTCGGTGGCCAGCAACTACCTGGGCGCCATCCTGGCCGCCTTCCCGGTGCAGGCCTACGGCCGCGACAGCAGCACCGTCATCGACGTGGGCGAGTTCTTTGGCGGCGACACGCCGGCGCTCAGCGGGCTCACCACCGCGCAGCGCGACCTGTACAAGGTGCGCCGGCTGGACCCCGCGCGCAGCTTCGTGAACACCGTGCGCAGCTATCCGCTGAACGTGGAGGTGCGCCACACGCAGACCTTTGAGGCCACGGCTCCGCCGTCGGACCGCACGGGCGGCACCCTCACGCTGGAGATGAGGCAGTCGCTCGTGCTGCTGCCGCGCGAGCCGATGCGCGCCCGCTACGCCGACGAGCGCGCGGGCTACTTCACCGTGGACCGCGTCAACTACGGGCTGGAGGAGCAGCGGGCGGCGCGCGAGAGCTTCATCACCCGCTGGCGGCTGGAGCCCAGCGACCCGGCCGCCTACGCGCGCGGCGAGCTGGTGGAGCCGGTGAAGCCCATCGTCTACTACATCGACCCCGCCACGCCCACGCGCTGGCGCCGGTACGTGAAGATGGGGGTGGAGGACTGGAACCGCGCCTTCGAGAAGGCCGGCTTCCGCAACGCGGTGCGCGCCATGGACCCGCCGACGAACGACCCGGAGTGGGACCCGGAAGACATCCGCTTCTCGGTGGTGCGCTGGGCGGCGAGCACCACGCGCAACGCCGTGGGGCCCAGCACGGTGGACCCGCGCTCGGGCGAGATCATCGAGAGCGACATCACCTGGTACCACAACCACATGCGGTCGTACCGCAACCGGCTGATGATCGAGACGGGCGCGGCCAACCCCGCCGCGCGCACGCTGGAGCTTCCCGAGACGCTGATGGGGGAGACGATGCGGCAGGTGATCACCCACGAGGTGGGGCACGCGCTGGGGCTGCCCCACAACATGATCGCCTCCTCGTCGTTCCCCGTGGACTCGCTGAGGAACGCGTCGTTCGCGCGGCGCTACGGCGTGTCGGCCACCATCATGGACTACGCGCGCCAGAACTACGTGGCGCAGCCGGGCGACGGGCTGGCTCCGGAAGACTTCGTGCGGCAGCTGGGGCCGTGGGACGACTTCATCATCGAGTGGGGCTACCGCCGCTTCCCGCAGGCCGCCACCCCCCAGGCGGAGCGCCCGGTCCTCGACCGGATGCTCTCGTCGCAGACGGGCCGCATGGCCTACCGCTACCTGCCGCAGTACCTGGCCGGGATCGACCCCCGCTCGCAGACGGAGGACGTGGGCGACGACCCGGTGGCGGCTACCCGCTACGCCCTGGCCAACCTGCAGCGCGTGGTGCCCAACCTGGTGTCGTGGACGGCGCACGCGGGGAGCACCGAGTCCGAGCTTCCCGAGGTGTACAACGAGACGGTGGGGATGTGGTCCACCTACATGCGCCACGTGGCCAGCGTGATCGGCGGCGTGCAGGTGGAGCCCAAGACGGCGCTTCAGCCCGGCGCGGTGTACACGCCGGTGGCGCGCGCGCGGCAGCAGCGCGCGCTCGCCTTCCTGGCCGAGAACGTGGTGAACACGCCCGAGTGGATGGCGCCCGCAGCCATCACCTCGCGCACGGGCGCCTCGCCGCTGGCCGCCGCGCAGGCCGGGATGGTGGCCACGCTGCTGGACCCCCGCCGCCTCGACCGCCTGGCGATGAGCGTGGGGATGGCCGGCGCCGCCGCCTACGCCCCGGACGAGTACCTGGCCGACCTGCGCCGCGCGGTGTGGAACGGCCCGCGCCCGGACGCCAACCTGCGCGCCATGCAGCGCGTGTACCTGGACCGCCTGGGCGCGCTGGTCACTCCCCCCACGCCACCCGCCGGCCAGGGCGCGCCGGGCGGTGGCGGTGAGGGCCCGCCGTCGCCCCTCCTGGCCCCGCTGAACGTGCAGCGGAGCGACCTCCCGGCCCTGGCCCGCAGCGAGCTCCGCGCCATCCGCGCCGAGGCCCTGCGCAACGCCGCCGCCACCAGCGGCGTGCAGCGCGCCCACTGGTCCGACGTGGTGGCCCGCGCCGACGCCATCCTGGATCCGAACGACTGATTTCTCACACAGAGACACAGAGACACAGAGACACAGAGGCACGGAGAATGGTTCTTCTCCGTGCCTCTGTGTCTCTGTGTGAGATCAGCGAGCGCCGAGCGCGGGCTGCCGGATGAGGGCGTAGATCTCCTCGATCCCCACCGGGGCGGCGGCGGTGAGGTTCTCGGCGCCGGTGGCGGTCACGAGGACGCTGTCTTCCAGGCGCACGTGCACGCCCTTGTCCGCCAGGTGAAGGAGGGGCTCGACGTTGTAGACGACGCCCGCCTCCAGCGTCGCGTCGCCGCCGGGGCGCCCCGGCGACACGTCGTGCACCGACATCCCCACCGGGTGGCCGATGTAGCGGCCGAACTGGCGGAATTGCTCGCCGTAGCCGTGCCGCTCGTACACCGCCGCCGCGATGTCCTTGAGCTGCGAGAGCCGCACGCCGGGCTTCATCGCGGCGATGATGGCGTTGCGCGCTTCCAGCACGGTGCGGTACATCCGCTCCTGCTCGGGGGTGAAGCGCCCCGACACCGGCCAGGTGCGGGTGATGTCGGAGGTGTAGTACTCCGCGTCCGCGCCGTAGTCCACGTACACCAGGTCGCCCGCCTGCATGCGGCGGTTGTTCTGGATGTAGTGGAGGGTGAGCGTGTTGGGGCCCGACGCGACGATGGGGATGAACGCGTCGCCGCGCACGCCCGAGCGGACGTACCAGAAGCGCGCGGCGGCCTCCACCTCGTACTCGTGCATCCCGGGGCGCGTGCCCTTCATCGCCTCGCGAATGCCCTCGGCGCCCACTCGGCCCGCTACGCGCATCCGCTCGATCTCGTACGGCGTCTTCACCCAGCGCATCCGGTCCAGCCGGGGGCTGAGATCCGCCACGGGCGCCTGCGCGCGGATGCCGCGGATGCGCTCGATGGCGCGCGCCACCGGCGTGGGGCCGCCCCACACGGGATGCTCCTGCATGGCGCGGGCTTTCATCAGCACCTCGAACCGCGCGTGCTGCAGCTCGTCGTGCGGGGTGAGGGGGAGGAAGAGGGTGTCGGCGCCCGCCGCCACGCTGTCCATCAGCGGCCAGAAGCGCTCCACCCCCTGCAGTGCGACGCCGAAGTGCGCCTCCGCGTTCGGGTGCTCGCGCACGCCGGGGCCGTCGACGGACACCTGCGACGGCGTGCGCGCGGGGGCGAGCACCACCGCGCGGCGCGTGCGCCCGTCCAGCACCAGGATCGACCCCGGCTCCTCGATCCCCGTGAGGTAGTAGAAGTCCGGCGACTGGCGGAAGCGGACCGCGTGCGGGTGCGCCGGCGAGCCGAACACCACCGCCGCCCCCTTGCCGATCTGGTCGAAGAGCCGCCCGCGGCGCGCCGCGAACTCCCCTCGGTCGAAGGCCGGCTCCTGCGCCGCCAGCAGCGCGGGGAGCACCACGAGCACCGCCGACAGCAGCGAACCACGTCTTTGCATGGGATGTTCTCCGGAAGGGACGTGCTGAGGATTTAGCACCAATCCCGAACGTATTCGCGCCCCGCGCCGGAGGCAAGAATCAGGTGATGAGCCTTCCGTTACCTCCGCGTGAGCCTAGCGGGGCAGCGCGCTCCCGATGGCCTCGGCGGCGCGGCTCAGCTCCAGCGCGTACTCGGCCCACCACTGGCCGGCGCGCGGGCCGCCGTTGCACACCCCGTCCGACTGGCCGGGCGTCTTGACCCACAGGTACGCATCCACCAGCGGGTGGCCGGTCTGGGTGGTTGGAGGGGGGCCGAGCGCCTGGTTGCGGGCGTTGCACCATTCCTTCTCGATGGCCGCGCCGCGCCCGTTGCGGCTGGTGTCGATCACGAAGTGCTTGCCGCCCAGCAGCGCGCTCAGGCGCTCGCCGTACGCGATGTTGGCCCGAGTGCCGTGGAAGTTGGACACGTTGAGCGCGAACCCGTCCGCCAGCTCGATCCCCGCCTTGCGCAGCCGGCTCGCCATCTCGGGCGCCTGCTGCCAGTTGGCGTTGCCGGCGTCGATGTACACGGCCGCGCCCCCCGCCTTGAGCGCCTGCACGGCCTCGCGCATCAGCACGTAGCGCTCGTCGCGCAGGCGGAAGGGGAGGCAGTCGATGGAGGCCAGGCCGTCGGGCTCCAGGATCACCACGCTGGGGCGGCGGCGGACGCCCTGCGCCAGCTCGCGCGACCAGCGCCGGTAGCCGTCGCCGCCGCGCGCGCCGCCGGCGGAGTGGAGGCCGCAGTCGCGGTAGGGGATGTTGTAGGCCACGAACACCGGCAGCGCCCCGGCGGCCGCGATGCGCGTCACCAGGGCGTCCGTCTCGCGGCGCACGTCGCGCAGCCAGTCGCCCAGCCAGATCGCCTGGGGCTGGTCCGCGATGCGGCGGATGAGGGCCGCGTCGGCGGGGCGGGTGCGGCGCCACGCCTCCGCCTGCTGGCGCGCCGGGGAGTAGGGATCGACGTAGAGCCGCCGCCCGCGAAACGGGTTGCCGGTCTGGCTCTCGGCCGGCGGGCGGCCCTCGGAAAGGGCGAAGAGCAGCGCCGCCACCACGGCCGCGCCCGTCCGCCAGGGAAGGGCGCGCGCGCCGGCCCCGGGTACCGCGCGTTTCACCCCTGCGCGTCCGCCCGGTTGTCGCCCTGCGGCACGTCGGTGGAGCGCCGGTGCGTGTCCGACGCGGAGGGGAGGGCCCCGCTCGCCTCGCCCATCAGCCTCATCATGTAGGTCTGGCGGGTGAGGAGGATGCGTGTGGCCCGCGTGTCGTAGTGGGTCTTGATCATCAGGTTGGCCAGGTCGCCGGCGGCCCAGAGGAGCCCCGCGAACACCATCAGCCGGATGGTGTCGCCCACCAGCAGCCCGATCCCCGCGCCGCCGGGCGGCCGGTCCAGCCACCACGCGCCGAACTGCCCCAGCGCCAGCACCAGGATGACGATCGACGAGATCCGGAAGAGGACGGACACCACGTGAAGCCCCTTCTGGGGCTCCAGGTCTTCCTCGCGGACCTCGATGCCGGCCAGCATCGGCCGCTTCCCGGGTCTGCGGCCCGTGGCGTCCGACTCGCCCTCCAGGGTGGCAGCTCTGTCCATCTTCGTCTCCGCAGCGGGTGGATCCCACTCCCCGGCCGGCGGGGGCCGGCCACACCCCGGCTGTTGCACGTCCTGTGCTCGCCAGCCGTGTCGAATCCGCCGCTCTCCGTTCGTCGCATTGGATAGAAGCCACAAACCATCGACCCCGGACCCCCTCGGAGCGCCCATGCAGAGCACCGCCACCGCAGCACGCAGCATCGCCATCCCCGCGCACGCCTCGTCCATCGGCGGGGTGGCGTGGACGGGACGCGTCATCAGCGCCATCACCGCTCTCTTCCTGCTGCTGGATGGCGCGGGGAAGGTGCTGGAGTGGGCGGTGCACATGGAGGGGAGCATGAAGCTGGGCTATCCCGAGCACTCCGTCCGCTGGATCGGCCTGGCGCTGGTCTTCTCGACCATCCTCTACGTCCTCCCGCGCACGGCCATCCTGGGCGCCATCCTGCTCACCGGCTACCTGGGCGGCGCCGTCGCCACCCAGGTGCGCGCGGACGACCCGTGGTTCCTCTTCCCCATCGCATTCGGCGTCCTCGTATGGGCCGGCCTGTACCTGCGCGACGAGGAGCTGCGCGCGCTCGTGCCGCTGCGGCGCTGATCTGACGCGGAGGCACGGACTTAGAGCAGCTCCAGTCCCAGGCGGAGCGTGCGGCCCGGCTGCGGCATCCCGCACTGGTCGAACACGGCGGCGTCGGCGGCGTTGTCCAGCGCGAGGGTGGCGCGCAGCCGCCGCCAGCTTCGGCGCAGGCCCAGGTCCACGCGGGTGGCCGCGCCCAGGCGCACGTCGGAGCCGAGCTCCGGGTGCACGCAGAACTGGCCGCCGGTGTGCTGGATGCCGATCCGGCCGCGCAGCTCCAGCGGAAGCGGGGCATCCACGTCCAGCCCCGCGCGCATCCCCGGCATGTGCTCGGGGCGCGCCGGCCCCGCGCCCGCATTCGCCGACACGCGCTGAAGCATCAGGTCGCCCAGGAGCCGCACGCCCCCCAGCGAGCCGCCCAGCAGCAGCTCGATGCCCGCGCTGTTGACCCCGTCCTGGTTCACGC
Organism: Longimicrobium sp.; assembly: GCA_036388335.1. GTDB lineage: Bacteria > Gemmatimonadota > Gemmatimonadetes > Longimicrobiales > Longimicrobiaceae > Longimicrobium. Next base: position 22,156 of record DASVSA010000461.1, read on the forward strand.
GCCGGAACTTCCGGTCGGGCGTGGAGATGCGCACCACTGCGTCGTGAAGCCGGTGGGCGAAGAAGGTCGCCTGCGCCTCGGCCCCGTCACGCTTCCAGGTGGCGCCCGCCTCCGCGGCGTTCAGCCGTTCGGGGCGGAGGCCGGGGTTGGGCTCGAAGCGGCCCAGCGCGCCGGAGTAGAGCTCGCGGAGGGCGGGGAAGCGCGCGCGGCTGCTCAGCGAGGCGTGAAGCTGGAGGTCCGGCCGCGCGGCGAGCGTGCTCACACCCACGCGCCCGCCCCACGCCGAGAGCGGGCCGAGCGACGGCTTGCCGCCCGTGCGAGGCGTGTCGGCGCCGTCCAGCGCCCCGCCCAGCGTCACGCGCGTGGCGGCGGGGAAGCGCCACTCCACCTCCGATCCCACGCTCCACAGGCGCTGGCGGTAGGCGCTGCTCACCGTGTCCAGCGTCTCCAGGTGGCTCACGCCGGCGTACGTGGCCGCGCCGCGCAGCTCGCCCGCCGGGCCCAAAGAGTGGCGGCCGAGCCCGCGCAGCGTCCGCGTGTGCCCATCTCCCGTCTCGCTTCCCACCACCTGCCGGTACGCGGACGACGCGAACGACTCGATCTCCTGCCGTCCCGCCGTGTAGCCCAGGCTCGCCTCCACCTCCCCGGTGCCCCACGCGCTCCTCCTCGGCCCCGAGCCCGCCGTGAGCGCCGCCACG
>DASVSA010000462.1:0-8029 GCA_036388335.1 Longimicrobium sp.
CGTGGCGCCACGCCGCTGCCGCCCAGCGGCGAGCCGGGGTGGGACACGGAGCTGGTGAGCACGGAGACCGGCTCGGTGCTGCGCTACCGGCGGCTGCGCATGAAGAGCGTGGTGCTGCGCCGCGACCCCCTGGAGGTGCGCGCCATCGGCGCCGACGGGGCGCTGATCCTGGAAGAGTCGTCCGGCGGGCGCATGCGCGTCGTCCGCGGCGAGCGCGCCTCCGACGGCTCCATGCGCTTCACTCAACGGGTCGACGGGCAGCTTCGCCCCTTCGACGCGGCGACGCGGTCGTGGATGCTCACCACGATCGGCGGGATGCTGAAGTAAACGGCAGGGCCAGGCCGCTCCGGTGCCGAACGTCCCTCCAGAGCGAATCAATTCGCCGCTGTAGAAATGCGAAGGCCGCCTTCGCGGACTGTGCCCTTCGGCTCCAGGTGTGACCGTACAGTCCTCGGAGAGGACTTCGCGTGGTTCCAGCGGCGATTTCAATCGCTCCTGGGCGGGGCCTTACACAGAGGACACGGAGACACAGAGGCACGGAGAAAAGCTGTATCCGTCGTACCCCGAAATGCTGATTTTTCAACACTTCACCTGATCCCGAAGAGGTCGCGATGCCCAGTACCCTGCGCCGTGGTGCCCCGCTCCTGCTCGCCCTCGCCCTCCTCGCGGCGCCACTGGCGGGGCAGAACAGCGAGCGAGTGGAGACCGTCAACCAGAGCCGGTGGACCCACTCCAACATCGACAACGGACATCGCCTGGAGATCCGCGGGACGGGGCGGGTGGAGTTCAACGACGAGGGCGACTGGGTGGTCGGCCTCTCGCCCGACGGGCGGATGGTGGTGGAGGAGGAGGGCCGCGGGCCCGAGCGCCGCGCGGACTTCCGGCCGGCGGGGAACGGCGTGCGCCTGACGTACTCGGTGGATGGCCGCGAGCGCGCCATCGACAGCGAAGGAGAGGCGTGGCTCCGGCGCGTGATCCGCCAGGCGGTACGCGAGAGCGGGCTGGGCGCGGAGGCGCGCGTGGCCCGCATCCGCGCGCGGCGCGGCGTGGGCGGCGTGCTGGACGAGATCGGCGGCATCCGCAGCGACGTGGGACGGCGGATGTACTTCAATGCGCTCTTCGCCGGCGCGCCGCTCGGCGAGGGCGAGTACGTGCGCGCCATGCGCGAGGTGGGCCGCATGGGGTCCGACGTGGAGAAGCGCCTGGTGCTGAGCCAGGCCCTGCGCGAGGCGGACGGCGGCGCGCGCCTGGCCGCCCTCCTGGGCGCCACGGGGATGATCGACTCGGACGTGGAGACGCGCCTCGTGCTGAGCCAGGTCATCTCGCGCCATGGGCTGGAAGACGCGGCGGCGCGCTCCGCCTTCTTCTCCGCCGTGGACCGGATGGACTCCGGCGTGGAGCGGCGCCTCGTCCTCTCTCCTGTGCTGGGCCGCGGCAACCCGTCGCGCCCGGTGGTCGTCTCCGCGCTGCGCGCCACCGGCGGCATCGGCTCGGACGTGGAGAAGCGGCTCATCCTCATGCAGCTTCCCGCGGCGCGCCTGGAAGACGAGGCCATCTCCCGCGCCTACATGGACGTAGTGCGCGGCATGAGGTCGGACATGGAGCGCTCGCTGGTCCTTCGCCACCTCGCGCGCCGATGAGAGCCTCCTGGATCGCGGCCTGCGCCGCCCTGGCGCTCGCCTCCGCCGCACCCGCGCAGACCCCGGCGGACAGCGCACGCGCGCTGCGAGACAGCGCGCGCACCCAGCGGGACAGCGTGCGCCCGCAGCAGCGCAAGCAGGCGCGGGCGGTGCGCGTGACGGGCGCCGCGCCGGTGCTCGACGGGCGGCTGGACGACGCGGTGTGGGCGGCGGCGCCCGCCTTGAGCGACTTCGTGCAGAAGCAGCCGAGGGAGGGCGCCGAGCCCACCGACCGCACCGAGGTGCGCTTCGTGTACGATGAAGACGCGCTGTACGTGGGAGCGCGCATGTACAAAAAGGACCCGGCCTCCATCCAGGCGCCCGTCAGCCGCCGCGACGACGTCAACCAGGCCGAGCACCTGTGGATCTCGCTGGACACGTACCTGGACCGGCGCACCGCGTACAGCTTCGGCGTGACGGCGGCGGGAACGCGCATGGACTTCTATCACCCCACCGACGACGAGACCGACGTCGACATGTCGTTCGACCCGGTGTGGACGGCCCACGCCGCCCGCGACTCGCTGGGCTGGACGGCGGAGATGCGCATCCCCTTCTCGCAGCTGCGCTTCGCCTCGGCCAGCGCGCAGACGTGGGGACTCAACATCGACCGCTGGGACCCGGCCACCAAGGAAGACGTCTTCTGGATCCCCATCCCGAGCCAGGAGCGGGCGTGGGCCTCGCGCTTCGGCGACCTGACGGGGATCGAGGGAGTGAGGCCCTCCCGCCGCGTGGAGCTGATGCCGTACGTGGCGGCGGGCGGCACCTTCCACGCCGCGCCGGGCGCCGGCAACCCGTTCGACGACGGGAGCACGATCGACGCGCGGGTGGGGGGCGACGTGAAGATGGGCCTCGGCCCGAGCCTGACGCTGGAGGCCACCGTGAACCCGGACTTCGGGCAGGTGGAAGCCGATCCGGCGGAGGTGAACCTTTCCGCCTTCGAGACCTTCTTCTCGGAGCGGCGCCCGTTCTTCATCGAAGGAAGCCAGCTGCTGGAAGGCCGCGGCCCCACGTACTTCTACTCCCGCCGCATCGGCGCCGCGCCGTCGGGCGACGCGGAGGGCGACTACGTGGACTTCCCGGGCACCAGCACCATCCTGGGCGCGGGGAAGCTGACGGGGCGCCTGCGCAATGGCACCTCCATCGGCGCGCTGGCGGCGGTGACGGGGGCGGAGCACGCGCGCACCTTCACGACCGACGACGGCAGGATCGAGCGGATTCCCGTGGCGCCCGTGACGGCGTTCGGGGTGCTGCGCGCGCAGCGGCAGTTCGGGGCCGCTCAGTCCACCGCGGGGGTGAGCTTCACGGGCACGGGGCGCAACCTGGACGATGAAGGGCCCCTGGCGGAGCTGCTCCACGAGCAGGCGGTCGCGGGCGGCGCCGACTGGAACCTGCGCTTCCGCGGCGGCGAGTATTCGGTGAACGGGTACGTGGGCTTCAGCCACGTGGCCGGCGACACCGCGGCGCTGTTCAACACGCAGCTCTCCAGCGCCCGCTACTTCAACCGCCCGGACGCGGACTACCTCACGCTGGACCCACGGCGCACCGGGCTCGCCGGGTGGGCGGGCCGGCTGGGCGTGGCGCGCAACAGCGGCCGCCACTGGCTGTGGGACGGGTACCTGAGCGCCGTCTCGCCCGGCTTCGAGATCAACGACGCCGGCGCCCAGGGCACGGCGGACGACGTGTTCGGCTACGCGCGCGTGCGCTATCGCGAGACCAGGCCGGGCCCCCTCCTGCGCGGCTACTCCATCTCGTTCTCCACCGAGAACCTGTGGAACTTCGGCGCGTGAGGAACTTCGCGGCTCTGCGCAACGACACGCGCCTCACCTTCAAGAACTACTGGGAAACGCTCCTCACGGGGTGGATCGACCTCCGCTCGCAGAGCGACGACCTCACGCGCGGCGGCCCGCTGATGGGCACGGGCCAGGCGTGGGTCACCATCGTGGACGTGTACAACGGCCCCGGTTCCAAGACCGGGCTGCGGGGCCGCGTCTACTACGGCGAGAGCGAGCTGGGGGAGCGCACCTACCGCCTGCTGTCCACGGTCTCCGTGCGTCCCAGCCCGCGCTGGCGCTTCTCCATGACTCCCAACTACCTGCGCAGCACCAACCCGCGCCAGTACGTCACCACGCGCACGGGGGGAAGGGAAGAGACGTTCGGCAGGCGCTACGTCTTCTCCACCATCGACCGCAGCACCTTCACCACCCAGCTGCGCCTCACCTACTCGTTCACCCCCGAGCTGTCGCTGGAAGGGTACGCGGAGCCGTTCGCGGCCAGCGGGCGCTACAAGGGCTTCGGCGAGCTCCCCGCCCCCCGCAGCCGCGAGCTGCGCCGCTACGGCACCGACGGCACGCGGGTGGACACCCTCACCGACGGCACGCTGCGCGTGACCGATGGCGGCGCGTCGTTCGACCTGGCCCCGCGCGACTTCAACGTGCGCTCCTTCCGCAGCAACGCCGTGCTGCGCTGGGAGTGGCGCCCCGGCAGCACCCTGTTCGCCGTGTGGCAGCAGGACCGCTACGCCCAGGAGCGCGAGGGAAGCATCATCGGCCCCGGCGACCTGCTGGAGACCTTCAACGCCGCGGGCGACAACATCCTCGCCCTCAAAGTCAGCTACTGGCTGCCCCTGCGTTAGCTCACACAGAGACACGGAGGCACGGAGAAGAACTTGTCTCCGTGCCTCCGTGTCTCTGTGTGAGATTGCTGCCTGGGGTTGACACGAAACGTTGATCCTCCTACATTTTCCGGTCTGTCGCGCAACTTTTTCAGTTCGCGGCGGCGGGGGCCTGCGGCCTTCGCCAGTGTTTTTGCGTATTCGTCTACCCTGGCTTTCAAGTATGCCGACGATCAATCAGCTGGTCCGCAAGGGGCGCCAGACGCTCATCAACAAGAGCAAGTCGCCCGCCATGCGGAACAACCCGCAGAAGCGCGGCGTCTGCACGCGCGTGTACACCACGACCCCGAAGAAGCCCAACTCGGCGCTCCGGAAGGTCGCGCGCGTCCGGCTGACGAACGGCTTCGAGGTGACGGCGTACATCCCTGGCGAGGGGCACAACCTGCAGGAGCACAGCATCGTGCTCATCCGCGGTGGCCGTGTGAAGGACCTCCCGGGCGTGCGGTACCACATCATCCGCGGCACCCTTGACGCTTCGGGCGTCAACGATCGCCGCCAGGGCCGTTCCAAGTACGGCGCCAAGAAGCCCAAGGCGGGTGCCGCCGCGGGCAAGGGCGCTCCGGTCAAGGGTAAGGGAGGGAAGCGCTAATGAGTCGCCGCAACCGCGCTGTAAAGCGCCCGATCATTCCGGATCCCGTCTTCGGGAGCGAGTCGGTCACCAAGTTCGTCAACACCCTCATGCGCGACGGCAAGAAGTCGACGGCCGAGGGGATCTTCTACGACGCGATGAAGATCGCCGAGGAGCGTTCCGGGCAGCCGGGCGAGACGATCTTCAAGACCGCTCTGAACAACGCCAAGCCGGTGCTCGAGGTGAAGAGCCGCCGCGTGGGCGGCGCCACCTACCAGGTGCCGGTGGAAGTACGACCGGAGCGCCGCACCGCTCTCGCCATGCGCTGGCTCGTGGGCTATGCCCGCGCCCGCGGCGAGAAGACGATGGCCGACCGGCTCGCCGCCGAGCTTCTTGCCGCGTCGCGCAACGAAGGCGCTACGATCAAGAAGAAGGACGACACGCACCGCATGGCGGACGCCAACAAGGCCTTCGCGCACTACCGCTGGTAGCCTTCCGCTGGTCAACCAACACGGTGTCAGGATCCGCGGCGGCGCGGCGGGCGGAACGATCCGTCCCCGCGCCCCGCGCTTCTGCGTAACTGGATAAAAGAACCATGGCCCGCACCACTACGCTCGACAAATATCGCAACATCGGCATCATGGCGCACATCGATGCCGGCAAGACCACGACGACCGAGCGCATCCTGTACTACACGGGCCGCACGCACAAGATCGGCGAGGTGCACGAAGGTGCGGCGACCATGGACTGGATGGAGCAGGAGCAGGAGCGCGGCATCACCATCACGTCGGCCGCCACGACGTGCCAGTGGGACCGGCTCGGCAACACGTACCGCATCAACATCATCGACACTCCGGGGCACGTGGACTTCACCGTGGAGGTGGAGCGCTCGCTCCGCGTGCTCGACGGCGCCGTCTGCGTGTTCGACGCGGTGGCCGGCGTGGAGCCGCAGTCGGAGACGGTGTGGCGCCAGGCCGACAAGTACGGCGTGCCGCGCATCTGCTTCGTCAACAAGATGGACCGCACCGGCGCCAACTTCGAGCGCTGCGTGGGGATGATCCGCGACCGGCTGGGCGCCAAGCCCTACCCGGTGCACCTTCCCATCGGCGACGGCGAGGCCTTCGTGGGGATCATCGACGTGATCCGCCGCGTGGAGCTGCTGTACGACGACACGACCAAGGGGAAGGAGTGGCGTGAGGCGCCCGTGCGCGCCGAGATGCACGACGCCGTCGAGGCCGCCCGCTTCGCCCTGGTGGAAGGCGCGGTGGAGCACGACGAGGACCTGATGGGGCGCTACCTGGAAGGCGAGGAGATCAGCGAGACGGACCTGATCCGCGCCATCCGCAACGCGACCATCGCGGGCGCCATGACGCCGGTGCTCACCGGCTCGGCGTTCAAGAACAAGGGCGTCCAGCAGCTGCTGGACTGCGTGGTGGACTTCCTCCCCGCGCCGGTGGACATCCCGGCCATCAAGGGGACGGACCCGGAGAACGACGACGCGCCCATCGAGCGCCATGCTTCGGACGACGAGCCCTTCTCGGCTCTGGCGTTCAAGATCGCGACCGACCCGTTCGTGGGTAAGCTGACGTTCTTCCGCGTGTACTCGGGCGTCATCGCCAGCGGCGCCCACGTGCTCAACAGCACCAAGGGCAAGCGCGAGCGCTTCGGCCGCATCCTTCAGATGCACGCCAACAAGCGCGAGGAGATCCCCGAGGTGCGCGCCGGCGACATCGCCGCCGCCATCGGGCTCAAGGACACCACCACGGGCAACACGCTGTGCGACCCGGACAACGCGGTGGTGCTGGAGTCGATGACCTTCCCGACGCCGGTGATCGACGTCGCCATCGAGCCGAAGACCAAGGTCGACCAGGACAAGATGGGTGAGGCCCTTCGCCGCCTGGCGGACGAGGACCCCACCTTCAAGGTGCACACCGACCCCGAAACGGGCCAGACCATCATCTCCGGGATGGGCGAGCTCCACCTGGAGATCCTGGTGGACCGCATGCTCCGCGAGTTCAAGGTGGAGGCCAACGTGGGCCGTCCGCAGGTGGCCTACCGCGAGACGATCCGCAAGCGGGTGGAGAAGGTGGAGGGCAAGTTCGTCCGCCAGACCGGTGGCTCGGGCCAGTACGGCCACGTGGTGATCAACATGATGCCGGCCGAGCCGGGCCAGGGCTTCATCTTCGAAGACAAGATCGTCGGCGGCGTGATTCCGCGCGAGTTCATCAAGCCCTCGGAGCAGGGCCTCCGCGAGTCGATGGACACCGGCGTCCTCGCCGGCTACCCGATGGTGGACGTCAAGGTGGAGCTGATCTTCGGCTCTTACCACGACGTGGACTCCTCGGAAATCGCGTTCAAGATCGCCGCTTCCATGGCGTTCAAGGAAGCCGCCCGCAAGGCGAGCCCGGTGCTCCTTGAGCCGGTGATGAGCGTGGAAGTCGTGACCCCGTCCGACTACATGGGCGACGTGATCGGCGACCTTTCCTCGCGCCGCGGCAAGATCCAGGGGATGGACCAGCGCGGCGAGGCCCAGGTGATCAACGCCATGGTGCCGCTCTCGGAGATGTTCGGCTACTCCACCAACCTGCGCTCCATGTCGCAGGGCCGCGCGGTGTACGCCATGCAGTTCGAGCGCTACGAGGAAGTGCCCAAGGCGAAGGCCGAGGAGATCGTCGCCAAGGTCCGCGGCTAAAAAGAAGGCTCACACGGAGACACGGAGGCACGGAGAACAGCACGGTTCTCCGTGCCTCCGTGTCTCCGTGTGAGACCTTGACCTTTGCGGTAAATACTGCTATTCTTCTCGTCTTGCCTGGTTCCGGAACACCTTGCCGCAGCGCGTGAGGCGGCGAGGTTTGCTGTTCTTGGGACCCGGTTCGCGGCTGAGGCGGTTCGCCAGCTCCCACGGGGGCGGAATCCAATCAGCCATCTACAACTCATCAGGCACGAGGATTCAAACCAATGGCCAAGGCCAAGTTTGAGCGGAACAAGCCGCACGTGAACGTGGGCACCATCGGCCACGTGGACCACGGCAAGACCACGCTCACGGCGGCGATCACGCGCATCCAGGCGGCGCAGGGGCTGGCGGACTTCATCAGCTTCGACAACATCGAC
>DASVSA010000463.1:0-5835 GCA_036388335.1 Longimicrobium sp.
CCGGCGCCCGTGGCGGACCCCGCCGCCTTCGACGCGCCCTCCACGCGCGAGCTGGTGGAGCGGGTGCGCCTCAACGTGGGGATCGTTCCCGCCGGCCTCGCGGACTACCGCGCGCGGCTGGAGTCCAGCGTGTACCTGTCGCTGCGCGTGGACTCGGCCGGGGGCGGCGAGCTGCCGCTGACGGTGGACGAGTTCGCGGGGGAGGTGAGGTGGGCGCGGGCGGGCAACCTGGAGCAGCGGCTGCAGGGGCACCGCATCCGCCAGCTCGCTCCCGCGCCGTACACCATCGGGAGCTGGCTTGAGTCGCCCTGGGTGGTGCCGCACCTGTACGGCAACACGGTGGACGCGCTCCAGCTCTCGCCCAACTCCACGCGGCGCGGGGCGGTGGCGCGCGCCATCCACCCCTTCTCGCTGCGCGGGCCGGAGTTCTACCGCTACACGGCCGAAGACACCCTGCGCGTGCGCACGCAGGAGGGGGTGACGACGCTGGTGGCGGTGTCGGTGCGCCCGCGGGTGGAGCCGCCCCCCGGCGGCGAGCTGCGGCTGCTGGCGGGCACCTTTTACCTGGACGTGGACCGCGCGGCCATCGCCCGCGCGCGCTTCGGCTTCACCGAGCGGTCCGGACGATTCTCGCTCACCGAGGCGGGGCTCTTCTTCGAGCTGGAGAACGCGCTGGTGGGCGGCCAGTACTGGCTCCCGGTTCGGCAGCGGCGGGAGATCCAGGTGACCTCGCCGGTGCTGGGAGGCGCCACGGCGCTGCGCCTGGTGACGGCCCTCTCGCGCTTCGAGCTCAACACGGGTTGGACGCCGGAGCAGCCCGGCTCGCGCATCGTGCGCGAGCAGGCGCGCGGCGAGGCGGCCTTCGCGGGGTGGCGCGACCCCGCCAGCCGCGGCGAGGAGTCGCTGGGCATCGGCGACTTCGCGGACCTGCGCGAGGCGATCCGCCCCGAGTCCCCCGACGCGGGCCCGATCCGCCTCGGCTTCCGTCCGGAGCGGAGCAGCCACCTCTTCCGCTTCAACCGGGTGGAGGGGCTCTTCCTGGGCGGCGCCGCGCGCGTGGAGCCGCGCGACCCCGCCCGGCGCACCTGGGACGTGTACGGCACCGCGGGCTACGCCTTCGCCGAGGGGGTGCCGCGCGGCGAGCTTTCCGCGCGCTACCACCCGGTGCCCCGCGCGGACGCGCCGGCCTACACCCTGGGCGCCACGGGGTACCGGCGGCTGCGCGACACGCGCGTCTTCCGCCCCGCGTTCGAGTGGGAGCTGGGGTACGCGCTGGGCGCCGCGTTCGGCGGCACGGACCGGCGCGACTACTTCGACGCCACGGGCGGCGAGCTCTTCCTGTCGCGGCGGCGCGGCCCCTTCCTGGCCCGCATCGGCGGCCGGGCCGAGCGGCAGGACTCCGTGACGCGCAACACCGACAGCCCCCTCTTCGGCGGCGGCGACTTCGGCCCCGTGGCGCCTTCGGAGCCCGGCACCCACACGGCGCTGGAGGGTGAGCTGCGCTTCACCCGCGGCGTGGGCGCGTTCGGAGTCACGCCGTCCCTCGTGGCCTCGCTCTGGGCCGAGGCGGGGCTGGGCGACTTCAGCTCGCAGCGCCTGACGGCCACGCTGGCCACGCGCCGCCCCGGCCGCTACGTCACCCTCATCGGCCGCGCCGACGCCGGCCTGGTGGCGGGCGACGCCCCCCCGCAGTTCCTCATCCGCTTCGGCGGCGGCGAGGGGCTGCGCGGCTACGAGGACCGCGAGTTCGCCGGCTCCTCCGCCGCCCTGGCTCGCGGGCGCCTCCTCCTCCACCTGCCGCCCTACGGCAACCGCCCGCTCTTCCGCAGCGGCATCTTCCTCTTCCCCCCGCTGCGCCCCGCCCTGGCCCTGTCAGGCGACGCCGGCTGGTCCGAGGTCTCCGACGAAGCGCGCCCCTCGCTCCTCCGCCTCGGCGCCCGCACCACGGAGGGCACGCGCTACTCCTACGGCATCGGCCTCAGCATCTTCGAGGACGCGGTATCCGTAGAGCGCGTCTGGCCGGGAGAGGGCGGCGACGCGAAGTGGTACGCAGGGTTCACGACGTGGTTCTAAACACGGGGCTCACACAGAGGCACAGAGACACAGAGGTTGAAGCGGTCCCGACCTTGCAACTGGCGGCGAGCCATCCGAGAGAATCCACGGCAGACGGAGACCGACGAGCATGTCCTCGATCAACCGCCCCCTGGCGGGGCCCACGCTCAGCTACGACCTGGCCGCGGAGGCCGCCCGGCTCCGCGCGGACCCCATGTACCGGCAGAGCGGGAAGCTGGGCCACGCGCTGGTGAAGAACGGGCGCTTCCGCGTGATCCTCACGGTACTGAGGTCCGGCCAGGCCGCCGAGACCGCCCACGCGGACTCGTCGATGAGCATCCAGGTGCTGGAGGGCGCGCTGCAGGTACGCGCCGGGGAGGGCGGCATGGAGCTGCGCCAGGGCCAGCTCATCTTCACCGCCCCCGGCGACGCCCACGACATCCGCGCCGCCGAGGACTCGGTGATCCTCATCACCGTCTCCGCGCAGAACGACGACTTCCGCCCCGGCGAGTCGCGCACCGGGTCGGGCGCCAACCCCTGACGGCAGGCGCGCGAACGGGCACCCACGGAGGCACGGAGAATCACTTCTCCGTGCCTCCGTCCTCTGTGGGGGACGGCCAGGCAAGTATCGGCGCCGCAACGAGCTGCGGCAGCGGAGTGGCACCAGCCTTGCCCTGTTGGCGCCGTCCAGGGGAGGGACGCGACGGGAACCCGGATGGAGATCATGCGATGAGAGCCAGGATTCTTGGGCTGCGGGTGGCGGCACTCGCCACCCTTCTTACCACCGCCGCCTGCTCCCAGGCCGGGGCGATCGGCGACATCCTGGGCGGCGTGCTCGGGCCGCAGGGGCAGCAGGGCCAGGGGCAGGGGCAGGGCGGGCAGGTGGCCGGCGAGATCCAGGGCGTGGACACGCAGCGCGGCTTCCTGCAGATCCGCACGCAGAGCGGGCAGACGGGGAACGTGTACTTCGACCAGAACACCCGAGTGGTGTACCAGCAGCGCGAGTACCCCGTCACGGCGCTGGAGCGCGGCGACGTGGTGGCGATGAACGTCCAGCAGGACCAGCGGGGCAACGCGTACACCAACTACATCCAGGTGCAGCAGAGCGTGCAGGAGCGCACCGGGCAGTCTACGCAGGGCAACCAGGGCACCTACAACGGCGGCAATACCTCCAGCGCCAACCTCCAGCGCTTCTCCGGCACGGTGGGGTACATCGACACGCAGCGCGGCGTCTTCGAGCTTCGCACGCAGAACGGGTCGGCGCAGGTGTCGATGCCGTACAACGTGAACTCGCAGGACAACCAGCGCTTCCGCACGCTGCGCAGCGGGCAGAACATCGTGGTCGATGGCCGCATGGTGGCGCAGGGGCGCATCGACCTGGAGCGCTTCGTCAACTGACGTAGCTGAACGCCGGGCTCACACCGAGCCACAGAGAAGTGTGGACAGAGGGGCGGTAGGGGCCTAGCATGGAGCAGGCCCTTCCCGCCCCTTCCGCCTGCCCCTCCCGTGTCCACGATCGAACTCGGCGCCTCCAGGGCGCTGCCCCTCGAACGCACCGCCACCGCCGCCCAGCGCGTCGACTCCGTGGACCTGCTCCGCGGGCTCGTGATGGTGGTGATGGTGCTGGACCACACGCGCGACTTCTTCCACAGCGGCGTGTGGCTCTTCGATCCCACCGACCCCACCCGCACCACCCCGCTCGTCTTCTTCACCCGCTGGATCACCCACTTCTGCGCCCCGGTCTTCGTGCTGCTGGCCGGTGTGGGCGTGGCGCTGCAGCGCGGCCGTGGCGCCAGCAGGGGCGAGGTCTCGCGCTTCCTGTGGACGCGCGGGCTCTGGCTGATCGTGCTGGAGGTCACGGTGGTGAGGTTCGGCCTTACCTTCAACCTGGACTACTCCGACCTCGGCGCGCTGCAGGTGATCTGGGCGCTGGGCGTGTCGATGATCGTCCTCGCCGCGCTGATCCACCTCCCCACCTGGGCCGTGGCCGGGTCCGGGGTGGCGATGGTGCTGTTCCACAACACGCTGGACGGCTTCGGCGTGCCCTTTGGCCCCAACTCCCCGCCGCCGACGGCGCTGCAGCAGCTCTGGCTCGTCCTCCACCAGCCGGGGCCCATCACGCTGTTCGGGATCCCCGGCTTCGTCCTCTACCCGCTGATCCCCTGGATCGGGGTGATGGCCGCCGGCTACGCGCTGGGCGGCGTCTACGGGTGGGAGGCGGAGCGGCGCCGCCGTTTCCTGGTGCGGCTGGGGCTGGCGATGACGGTGGGCTTCCTCGCCCTGCGCGCGCTCGACGTGTACGGCGACCCGGGGCCGTGGAGTGTGCAGCCGCGCGGCGCCGTCTACACCGCGCTCTCCTTCCTCAACGTCAACAAGTACCCGCCTTCCCTGCTCTTCCTGCTGATGACGCTGGGGCCGGCGCTGGTGGCGCTGGCCGCGATGGAGCGCACGGGGCGCGGTCCGCTCACGAACGCGCTGGTCGTGTTCGGACGGGTGCCGCTCTTCTTCTACCTCCTGCAGTGGATCGTCACGCACGGCCTGGCCGTGCTGGCGGGGTACGCCGCGGGGCAGCCCGTGCGCTGGCTCTTCCTCAACTTCCCGGAGCGCTTCGCCAATCCGCCGGTGGGGACCGGCTTCGGGATGGGCGTGGTGTACGCGGCGTGGGTGCTCGGCATCCTCCTGCTGTATCCGCTCTGCCTGTGGTTCGCGGGGGTGAAGCGGCGGCGCACGGAGTGGTGGCTGCGGTATCTTTGATGGGGGGCCTCACCCGGCAGCTTACAGCTGCCACCCTCTCCCATAAACAACATGGGAGAGGGGACTACTTCGGGCGCGCGGGCGCCGTACTCGATGTCCCGCGGATCGCGGGTGCGGACTTGAGACGCCACGGACCGTTGCGGCCAATATGGCGGTGTACGTGAATGCGCTTTATCTTCGGTGAAACAGCTGGTCCCCCCCTGTTCGGAGCTCCCGCAGTGACAAGACTTGCCCTCGCCGCGGCAGCGGCGCTCGTGCTTGCGGCTCCGGCCGTGAGCCAGACGCCGCGCGTGCGCGACGTTCCCCGGCGGCCCGTGCTGTGGGCGGAGGCCGACACCAACAGCGCCAGCGTTTACTACAGCCACGGGATGACGCGCCTGGCCACGAACCCCGCCGAGGCGGCGGCGGCGTTCTACTGGGCCGCGCGGCTGCAGCCCGGGTCGGCGGACGCGCTCTACGGGCGGCGCGTGGCGCTGCTGATGACGGACCGGGAGCGCCTCGTCCGCTACATGCGCGGGGAGCGCAACACCCGGCGCAACCCCGAGATCCTGGCCATCGACTCGCTTCAGCTGCGCGCGCTGGCGCTGGACCCGTTCCTCGTCCAGAAGTTCGACCGGCCGCTGATGCGGACCTGGATCCTGGGCGAGGTGATCGACAACATGCGCCGCCGCACCGGGGCGGACGATCCGGCGCTCGCGCAGCACGAGGTGGACAACTGGCTCAACCAGAGCCCCGACCCGGGGACGCGCGCGTGGCAGGCGTACAGCGACGGGCGCTTTCCGCAGGCCATCGAGTACTACGAGCAGTGGCTGCGGCGCGCCCACCCGCGCGATCGCTCGCGCATCCGCGCGGACCTGGGGCGCATCCACTTCTTCTCCGGGAACATGGACAAGGCGGTGGAGCACTTCACGGCCGGCGTCGCCGAGATGCGCAAGGAGGAAGACCGCGACCTCGTGTTCGTGTACGAGAGCAAGGCGATGCTGGAGCACAGCACCGGCACCGTGTACGAGAAGATGGGGAACGACTCCG
>DASVSA010000464.1:0-14648 GCA_036388335.1 Longimicrobium sp.
CCAGCTCGGCCGGTGCGGGCTCCTCCGTGTTGCGCAGGACCTCGCGGCGGGTGAGCGAGCCTTCCAGCGCCGGAAGGCACTCCGCCAGCGGGCGCCCCAGGATCCCGGCGCGGTCGGTCTCGAACAGCTGCTCGGCGGCGCGGTTGGCGTAGGTGACACGCCCCTCGGCGTCCACGGTGAGGTACGCGTCGGAGATGCTGTCCAGCACCGCCTCCAGCCGCGCCGCCTCGCTCACCGCCCCCTCCCAGCGCGCCCGCAGCAGGGCGTAGCGCACGGCCCTCACGATCTGCCCCGGCGGCGCGTCCTTGCTGAGGAAGTCCTGCGCGCCCAGCCTCACCGCCTCCGCGCCCAACCTCTCGTCCCGCAGCGAGGTGAGGAGCACCACCGGCACCCCGGGCGCCGCGCTCTGGATCCCCAGGAAGGTCCCAATCCCCTCCGAGTCTGGCAGCGACAGGTCCAGCACCACGCACTGCACCCCGCCGCCCGCGAGGTGGGCAAGCGCGTCGGCAAGGGTGCGGACGTGCTCCACCCGCGGTGCGTCGTCCTGGTTCTGAAGCACGCGGCGCACCCAGTACGCCGTCGCTTCGTCGTCTTCGACGAGGAGAACGGTGGAAGATTTCATGGTCGGGAAAGGCAAGACGAGGGGGGGAACCGGCGGGAGGCACGGCGAGGCGTGGAGCAAGATCGGTCTACTCGGGCGTGAGCCCGGCGGCCCGCAAATCGGGGAGATAAACAGGCCAGGGTGATCAAACCTTGCAAGGAAAGGCGCCTCCCGTGCTGTAAACGAGGTGCACCCGCGCAACCTGGACCCAACCCGCCCGGCGCGCCACCCCGCCGGCGTCCGGAAAGCATACAACATCCCCAACCGCATGCGCAACAACCACTTGCGCGCTCGCCGCCGGCGAGGCGTACATCTTCCGGACACCGGCGGGCTGGAGCCAATCCATCATAACACGTTGCGGCGCGGAGGTTTATCGAAACCGGGCGAATGGCGCGTCCCTCGCTTCAGTGCAGGGGACACGCCGTGCGAAGCCGCACGAGCACGCCACGCCCCGCCAGGAGACCCTCCCCCATGATGCTCAACGGCAGGATCATGATCGTCAGCGACCGCCCGCACGTGGTGGCGGAGCTGGAGCCGATCGTCCGCGCGGCCAGCCACCTGGCCGTAAGCGTCCCCGACGCGCGCGAGGCGCTCCGCTCGCTGGAGCAGGGGCTGGTCCCCGACCTGATCATCTCCGACCTGGGCTCCGAGGGCGCGAACGACCGGGCGGAGTACCTGAGCCGCTTCCACCACATCAACCGCGCCGGGGCCCACCTGGTGATCGTGGACGAGGGCACGCAGGCCCCGCCCGCCGACGCCGAGAGCATCCCGGACGTCCCCCTGCGCCGCCCCTTCCGCGAGGACGAGGTGCAGTGGGCGATCGAGACGGCGGTGGGGCGCATCGCCCGCGAGGTGGTGGCGCTGCGCGGGCAGATGTGCCGCGAGATGGAGGAGATGCGCCACGGCCTGCGCGAGCTGCGCCGCGACGTGGTGAGCGCGCTGGCGGGGACCATCGCCGCGCGCGACCCCTACATGCACGGCCACTCGGTGCGGGTGGCGGCCCTCGCCTGCCGCGTGGCCGAGGCCATGGGCGTGGCCCCAGCGGACGTGGAGTTGCTGGAGTTCGCGGCCATCCTGCACGAGATCGGCAAGGTGGTGGTGCCGCTGGACCTCCTCCACAAGACGGGCCCCCTGAGCCCCGGCGAGCTGGCGCAGATCCGCGCCCACGCCGTGGCCGGCGCGCGCATCGTGGAGGGCGTGGGGACGCTGCGCGGGGCCGCGCGGGTCATCGAGCACCACACCGTTCCCTACGACGAGCTCCACAACTCGCTGGACCCCGCATCCACCGAGTTCCTGCTGGCGGGGATCCTCCACGCGGCCGACGCCTACGACGCCATGACCTCGGCGCGCGCGTACCGCGAGGCCATGGACCGCGGCTACTGCACGCGCGTGCTGGAGGCGGGCTCGGGGACGCGCTTCCACCCGGCCGTGAGCGAGATGCTGCTGCGCATCACGGCGTAGCCTCGTCTTCGCGCCCCACCTGCGCCAGCCCGTACTCCTTGATCTTGGCGTGCAGCGTGGCGCGGGAGATGGCGAGCCGCTGCGCCGCCAGCGTGCGGTTCCCCTCCGACAGGTAGAGGACGCGCTCGATGTGCTGGCGCTCCACTTCTTCCAGCGTGAGCACGGTGCTGTCCAGCCGCTGGGCGCGCGGCGCGCCGGGAGCCCGCAGCGCTTCGGGCAGGTGCTCCGGGCCGATGATGTCGGCGCCGGGGGAGAGGACGAGGGCCCGCTCCAGCACGTTGCGCAGCTCGCGCACGTTTCCCGGCCAGGCGTAGGCGAGAAGCAGCTCGATGGCGCGGTCGCTCAGCCGCTCGGGCGAGCCGGGGTGGCGCAGGTGGAGCTGCCTCAGCGCCTCGTGCACCAGCTCCAGCACGTCCTCGCGCGACCTTTCGCGCAGCGGCGGGATGGTGAGGGGGAAGACGGAGAGGCGGTAGAACAGGTCTTCGCGGAAGCGCCCGGCGCGCACCTCGGCCGCCAGGTCCTTGTTGGTGGCGGCGATCAGCCTCACGTCCACCTGCAGCTCGCGCGTGCCGCCCAGCCGGCGGAAGGAGCGCGTCTCCAGCACGCGCAGCAGCTTGGGCTGCAGGTCGGGAGACAGGTCGCCGATCTCGTCCAGGAACAGGGTGCCGCGGTCCGCCACCTCGAAGAGCCCGCGCTTCATTTCGCGCGCGTCGGTGAAGGCGCCCTTCTCGTGGCCGAACAGCTCCGAGTCCAGGAAGGTGGCCGAGAGGCCGGCGCAGTTGATCTCCACGAAGGCCGAGCGGGCGCGCGGGCTGAGGCCGTGGGTGAGCTGCGCTACCCAGCTCTTGCCGGTGCCGCTCTCGCCCTGCAGCAGCAGGGTGGTGTCGCGCGAGGCGGCCAGCAGCTCCACCTGGCGCGACAGCTCGCGCATGCGCGGCGAGGTGCCCAGGGTGCCGGCGCGGCCCTGGTCCACCACGCGCTCGGCCAGGGTATGGTTGGCTCGGCGCAGCTCCACCTTTTCCACCGCGCGCTCGGCCGCGGCGCCCAGGTGGTCCAGGTCCACGGGCTTGGTGAGGAAGCCCTCGGCGCCGGCGCGCATCGCGTCCACCGCCACTCCCACCTCGGCCTGGCCGGTGAGCATCACCACCGTGGCGCCGCGGGCGATGAGCACCTCCAGCACGTGCAGGCCCGAGATGCCGGGGAGGTTCACGTCCAGCATCACCAGGTCCGGGACGTGGGCCTCGAAGGTGCGCACCCCGTCCTCGCCGCTGAGGGCCTGGAAGGTCTCCCACCCCTCGCGCTCGAAGTAGCGCCGCAGCACGCGGAGTACGGACGGGTCGTCGTCTACCAGAAGGACCGAGCGTGCCATGCGAGTCTTTCGAAAAATGGGTGGGACGGCCTGCTTCGCCTGGCAAGGTACGAGGATGGGGCCCGCCGTGCACCTCTTCAGCGCCGCGGGAAGGCCGGTGCGCGGCCGCCCGCGTCCGGAGCTACGCGCCCCGGCGCAGCGCGCCCAGCCGCTCCACCACCCCGGCCACCTCCACGATCCCGCCGGGCTTGGGCAGCACGGGGACGCCGGCATCGGCCAGTATGCGCATCGCGTCCGGGCTGGCCGTGTCTCCGGTGAGGAAGACGAGCCGCCGGTCCGCTCCGCCGCGCTCGCGGAGCCGCGACAGCAGGGTGTCGCCGCTCATCCCCGGCATGCGCAGGTCCGACACGATCGCGTCGTACACCACGCCGGGAGCGTCCAGCAGCTGGAGCGCCCGTCCGCCGTCGGCGGCCTCGTCCACCGTGTGCCCGCGCCGCTGCAGCGAGCGCACCACCACCTTGCGCACCGCCGCTTCGTCGTCCACCACCAGCACGCGCAGCGGGCGGACGGCCCCGGCCGGGGCTTCCGGCGCGGGCGCGTCCTCGCTCGGCTCCGGAGCGGCCGGGAGGTCCACGCGGATGAAGGTTCCCTTGCCGGGCTCGCTGTCCACGCGGATCTCGCCCTCGTGCTCGCTGACGATGGTGTGCACCAGCGACAGCCCCAGGCCGGTGCCCTCGCCGGGCAGCTTGGTGGTGAAGAAGGGGTCGAAGATCCGGTCGAGGTGCTCCGGCGGGATCCCGGGCCCGTTGTCGGACACCTGCAGCGACACACCCCCGGCCGCCGGGCGCGTCCGCACCGCCAGCCGGCGGTCGCCCGCCACGCCGGCCAGCGCCTGCTCGGCGTTGATCACCAGGTTCAGCAGCACCTGCTCCAGCTTGCCGCGGTCGGCCAGGAGGGTCGGGAGGCCGGCTGCGAGATCATCCGCCACCTCCACGTTCCCGGTGCGCAGCGCGTACGCCCGGGTCTTCAGGACGTGGCGGACGACGTCGTTGAGGTCCACCGGCTCCCGCTTTCCGCTCTCCTCCTGGGTGCCGCGGGCGATCAGCCGCAGGTCCGAAACGATCTTCGCCATGCGCTCGGTCTCGCGCGCGATGGTCTCCAGGTCTTCGCGCTCGCTGTCCGGGCGCGGCTCCATCAGCAGGAGGCGCGTGAAGCCGAGCACGGCGCTCAGCGGGTTGTTGAGCTCGTGCGCCACGCCCGCGATCAGCGTACCCACCCCGGCGAGCCGCTCCACGCGGCGCAGGTGCCGCTCGCGCGCGATCTTCTCGGTGGCGTCGCTGGAGACGACGAAGAACAGGGTGCGCCCGCCCTCCTCCACCGTCCCGATGCTCAGCTCCAGCGGGATCACCTCGCCGTCGCTGAGGCGCCTGCGGGAGATGCGCCCGCTCCACCCGCCGTCCTGACGTGCCCGCTC
This sequence comes from Longimicrobium sp., assembly GCA_036388335.1. Lineage (GTDB taxonomy): Bacteria > Gemmatimonadota > Gemmatimonadetes > Longimicrobiales > Longimicrobiaceae > Longimicrobium. The sequence goes on from DASVSA010000464.1 coordinate 4,846, forward strand.
CAGGATCTCGCGCAGCTCCCGCTCCCCCTGCGCGTCGGGCGTGAACGCGGCCAGATCCAGCGAGCCGAGGTCCGCCTGGTCGTACCCCAGGATGCGCGCGTGGGTGCGGTTGGTGTAGACGAAGCGCCCGTCCTCGTCGAAGATGCTCACCCCCTGCTCGCGGAGCCCTTCCAGCGCCGCCGCCAGCAGCCGCACCTCGCGCTCGCGTGCCCGCTCGTCCGTGATGTCGCGGGCCACGCCGTGGGCACCGGTGACGGCACCCCCGTCGCAGATGCTGGTGGCGGCGATGCGCACCAGCCGCTCCTCGCCGTCGGGGCGCGCCACGTGGAGCTCCACCTCCACCGAAGAGATCTCGCCCGAGGCCATCCGCGCGTACACCTCGTCGGCCGCCGCCACGTCGCCGGGGGCGATCACGCAGTCGAAGCGGCGCCCGCGCAGCGCGGCGGCGGTCTGCCCCAGCAGGCGCTCCCCGGCGGGGTTGAGCTCCACGAACCGCCCTTCGGCGTCGATGGCGTACACGGCCTGCGGGGCGGTGGTCACCAGGCGGCGGTAGTGCGCCTCGGCGACGGCCAGCTCCGTTTCGGCGCGCTTGCGCTCCGTGATGTCGCGGCCCACGGCGATCACCACCGGCTGCCCGAAGTACTCGCCGCGCGACAGCGAGACGTCCTGCACGAACACCTCGCCCGCCCTGGTGCGGGCGCCCCACTCGAAGTCCTGCAGCTCGCCCGCGGCGGCCCGGCGGAAGCATTCGAGGGCGTCGGCCGCCCCGGACCACTCGGGGTCGGCGAGCAGCAGCGGCGTGTTGCCGATGACCTCCTCGCGCGTGTACCCGTACCGCCGCAGCAGGGCTTCGTTGACGGCCAGCAGGTGCCCCTGCAGGTCCTGGATGTACACCAGCTCCTTGAGCGAGTCGAAGAGGCTGCGGTAGCTCTGCTCGGAGTGGCGGAGCGCTTCCTCCGCCCGCCTGCGGCCGGTGACGTCCTGCTGCACGCCCACGAAGTGGGTCAGCTTCCCGGATGCGTCGCGCACCGGGCCGATGGAGAGGTGGTTCCAGAACGGCGTGCCGTCGCTGCGGTAGTTGACGAGCTCCACCGTGGCCGGCTCCCCCGCGGCCATGGCGGCCCGCAGCCCCGCCACGGCGGCGGGGTCGGTGTCCTGGCCCTGCAGGAAACGGCAGTTGCGGCCCAGCACGTCCGCCGCGGCATACCCCGTGAGCTCCTCGAACGCCGGGTTCACGTACACGATGGGGCCGTCCGGCTGGTGGGGATCGGTGATCAGGATCCCCTCCGAGATCGCCTCCATGGCCCGGTCGCGCAGCCGGAGCGCCTCCTCGGCCTGCCGCGTGGCGGTGATGTCCACCATCACGCCGGCCAGGGTGCGGGCGCCGCCGGTCTCCACCACCCGCACGATGTCGCGCAGCCACACCACGCGCCCGTCGGCGGCGATCATCCGGTACTCGAAGCTGTGGGCCAGCCCCCTGCGCGACGCGTCTTCGCAGTACGCCAGCGCCCAGCTCCGGTCCTCCGGGTGGATGTGGTCCACCCAGAACTCCGGCTCCTGCGTCCACCGCTCGATGGGGTAGCCCAGGAGGTGCTCGGCCTCGCGGCTGACGAAGGTGAAGTGGAGCGTGGCGGGGTCGCCCTGCCACACGATCGCCCCCACGGACTCGATGAGGAGCTGCGAGCGCAGCTCCGCCTCGCGCCGGGCGGTGTCGGCCCGGCGCCGCTCCACGGCGTAGCGGATGGAGCGCTCCAGCATCGTGGCGCTGAGCCCGCTCTTGGCCAGGTAGTCCGCCGCGCCGGCCTGCATCGCCCGCAGGTCCGTCGCCCGGTCGCCCTGCCCCGTGAGCAGGATCACCGGCGGAGCGTGCGCCTCCTGCGAGAGCGCGCCCAGGAACTCCAGCCCCGTGCGCTCGCCCAGCCGGTAGTCCAGCAGCACCACGTCGTGGCCGCCCTCGCGCAGCGCCTTCAGCCCGCCGGCGTAGCTCCGCTCCCAGTCGAGGGTAAAGCGGGTACCCTCGTTGCCGGAGAGCAGGTCGCGCGTGAGGGCGAAGTCGTCCTCGTCGTCCTCCACCAGGAGAACGCGGATCTCCGGAAGCTCCGGGGTAGGCTCAATCATCGGATGGCAGCTGCACGATCTCGATCCAGTAGGTGCCGAGCCCGCGCATGACCCTCACCAGGCCTTCGAAGGTGATCGGCTTGGTGATGAACGACGATGCGCCCAGGTCGTAGCTGCGCACGATGTCCTCCTCGGCCTGGCTGGTGGTCATCACCACCACGGGGATGCGGCGCAGCTCGGGATCGGCCTTGATCTCCTGCAGCGCCTCGCGCCCGTCCTTGCGCGGCATGTTCAGGTCGAGGAGGATCACACCCGGCCGGGGCGAGCTCGCCGGGTCGGCGTACCTTCCCTCACGCCGCAGGTAGTCCATGAGCTCCACCCCGTCGGTCACGAAGCGCAGCGAGTTCGCCAGGCGGCTCTCCTCCAGCGCGTCGCGGGCCAGCAGGCGGTCGTCCTCGTCGTCGTCGGCCATGAGGATCACCACCGAGTTCGTCTTGCGGGTCACCGGATCACTTCCTTTCCTGCCGCTGCTGCACGGGCAGGCTCACGATGAACGTCGTCCCCTCGCCAGGCGTGCTCTCGGCCGTCACCCGGCCCCCGTGCCGCTCCACGATCTTGCGGCAGATGGCGAGCCCCATCCCCGTACCCTCGTACTCGCCGCGGCCGTGAAGGCGCTCGAACGGCGAGAAGATGCGGTCCAGGTAGCGCACGTCGAAGCCGATCCCGTTGTCGCTCACCCGGATCTCGGCCGTGCCGTCGCCCGCGAGCGTGCCCCGCAGCCGCACCACGGGGGGCACGCCGTCGCGGTGGAACTTGAGCGCGTTGCCTACCAGGTTCTGCAGCAGCTGCCTCATCTGCACCGGGTCGGCCTCCAGCTCCGGCAGCTCGCCGATCTCCACCCGCCCTCCCGTCTCGTCCACGCGGGCCTGCAGGTCTCCCACCACCTCCCGGGCCAGCGGCTCCAGCCGCACGGGCACCAGGGGCCGGGCCTGGCTGGTGACGCGCGAGTAGGCGAGCAGGTCCTGGATCAGCGTCTGCATGCGGTGCGCGGCGGACTGCATGCGCGCCAGGAAGTCCCTGCCGGTCTCGCCCAGCTCCGCGCCGCTGCGGCTCGCCAGCCGGTCGCCGAACGCCTGGATCTTGCGGAGCGGCTCCTGCAGGTCGTGGCTGGCGATGTAGGCGAAGTCCTGCAGCTCCCGGTTGCTCCGCTCCAGCTCGGCGGAGTAGACCTGCAGGGTGGATTTCGCGCGTTTCTCCTCCGTCACGTCCAGGATCAGCCCCTCCAGCGCCACCAGCTCCCCACCGGCCGACACCACGCCCACCCCCTGCTCCCACACCCACTTCTCCTCCCCCGACGCCGTGCGGATGCGGTACTCGGACTGGAAGGGCTTCCCCTCCGCGACGGCGCGCTGCACGTTCTCCCACAGCCCCGCGCGGTCCTGCGGGTGCACGAGGTCGGCGAACCAGGGGCCGCCGGCCCCCACCAGCCGGTCGGCCGGGTACCCGGTGAGGCCGAGCGACCCCGCGCTCACGAACTCCATGGGCCAGCCGGGGGTGTTGCGGCACCGGTAGGCCATCCCGGGAAGGTTGTCGAGCAGGGTGGCCAGCATCCGCCGGCTCTCCCGGAGCACCTCCTCGGCGGCCTTGCGGTCCGTGACGTCGCGGCTGTTGGCCACCACGCCCTGCACGGCCGGGTCGCCCATCAGGCTGGTGGACACTCCCTCCATCCAGCGGTAGGCGCCGTCGGCGCGCCGCAGGCGGAACTCGTGCGGCACCGAAACCCCGGGGCTCCGGAACACCGTCTGGAAGTGCTCCCTCATCCGCTCCTCGTCGTCGGGGTGGACGAACGACGAGAAGACGCGCCCCGCCCGCTCCTCGGGCGCGTACCCCAGGAGCCGCTTCACCGCGGGGCTCTCGTATCCGATGGTGAGGCCGCCGTGGAGCACGGTGATCAGGTCGGACCCGTTCTCGATCAGCGAGCGGAACTTGGCCTCGCTCGTCTCCACCGCCTGCTCCGCCCGCCGCCGCGCGGTGATGTCCATGTTCACCGCGATCCCGCCCAGCACGCCGCCCGCCTCGTCGCGGAAGAGGAGCCCCGAAGCGAGCACCACCTTGCGCGAGCCGTCGAATGCCTGGATGAGGAGCTCCTCGTCGAGCACCGGCTCGCCCGTGCGGACGGCCCGCGCGATGGGCCAGTCTTCGGGCCCCACGGCCTCACCCGTGTCCCCCCGCCAGGCACGGTACTCGCCGTACGACTGGATGCCCACCAGCGGGGTGTGCCCGCCCCATATGGCCAGCGCCGCGGGGTTGGTCATCCGCACCTCTCCGTGCGGGTCCGTGATGAAGACCCCCACCGGCAGCACGTCCAGCACGGCCTCCAGCCGGGCGAGGTTGAGGCGCGCCTCCGCGGCGGCCTGCTCGCTTTCCCGCCGGATGCGCACCTGCTCGCTCACGTCGTGGACGATCCCCTGGAACCCCACCACCTGGCCGTCGGCGTCGCGGCGGAGGGTGGCGGAGTACACCGCGTCCAGCTCGGAGCCGTCCCTGCGGCGCACGCGCACCGCGAAGTCCTTCACCGCGCCGTCCCGCTCCAGCGCCTCGCGCAACCGCTCGCGGTCCGCCGGGTCGGCGTACGTGTCCGCGGCGTTGAGCCGAAGGAACTCTTCGCGGGTGTAGCCGGTAAGCTCCAGCACCGCGTCGTTGATGTCCACGACGGAGCCGTCGCGGTTGGTGATGAAGATCCCGTCGCGCGACTGCTGGAACAGCTCGCGGTACCTGCGCTCGCTCTCCGCCAGCGCCTCCGCCGCGCGCCGCTCCGCGCTCACGTCTTCGATCACCGCCATCACGCCGCGCACCGCGCCGCTGGCGTCGTGAAGCGCGGCGGTGGAGAGCCGCACGCCGATCCGCGCGCCCGTGCGGGTCTGCCGCTCCACCTCCACCCCGGCGAACGACTCGCCGCGGAGCACGCGCTCGCGCAGGCGGCGGTGCTCCTCCCGCGCGCCCGGCGGCACCACGGGGTTGGGGCGCCCGGCCACCTCCTCCGCCTTCCAGCCGAACATGCGCTCCGACGCCGGGTTCCACATGCTCACCGCGCCGTCGGGGTCCAGCACCTGGATGGCCAGCGGCGACGCGGCGAACAGCGCATGCAGCATCTCGGTGGACTCGCGCAGCGCCTCCTCCGCCCGCCGCTGCTCGGTCACGTCGGTCCCCGCGGCGATGAAGCGCTCCACCCGCCCGTGGCCGTCGCGCAGCGCGGTACAGCTCCACGCGATACGGCGGCGCCGCCCGTCCCGGGTGAGCCAGTCCAGCTCGGCCACGTAGGGGCGCCCGCCTTCACCGGCGGCGAGCAGCGCCCGGTGGACCTCCTCCTCCTGGTCTGGAGAGAGGAACACGGCGTAGTGCTGCCCCAGGACCTCCGCCGCGGTGTATCCCGTGGCGAGCTCGCACGCCCGGTTGAAGCGTACCACCCGGCCGATGCGGTCGATGGCGGCCACCAGCGTCCCGGCGCACTCGGTGACGGCGCGGCCCAGCTCCAGCTCCCGCCGGGCTTCCTCCGCGGCTCGCGCCTGCTCCGCGGACTCGCGGTGCCGCGCGATCTCGAGCTGCACGGCCGCGGCCAGCTCGCCCGCGGCGGCGACCTCCCCTTCCGTCCACGCCCGCGGCCGGTGGTCGGCCACGCAGAAGCAGCCGAGCGCGGAGCCGTCGGGCCCAGCCAGGGGAATGCCCAGCCAGGCGACGCCGCAAGACGGCTCGGCGGCGGCGGCCTCGCGGTACGAGGGGTGCTCGCGGGCGTCGCCCACCACCAGCGGGGCGGCGGACTGCGCGGCGTGCCGGAGGAATGAGCTCGACGATAATTGGCGGAACGTAAGCGCATCCCCCCAGCCGGAGTGGCTGATGAGGAAGTCGCCCTCGGGCTGGACCACGGCGACGAAAGCGTCCCGCACCTCCAGCACCCGCACCGCCAGCCGCGTGAAACGGTCGAGACCGTCGCCCGGGAGGCCGGGAATACCGAGGCGCCGCAGCACATCGAGCCGTTCGTCGCCGCCGCGGAAAGATGATGCGGACATGGCACGTGACCTATGAACGGATTGTGCAACCCGCAAATATCGCCCCCCGATCCCGGAACGACAAGCCACACCCGCGGCGGGGGTCCGGGCTCCCAGGTGCGCACCGCCGCGGAGTGTCTTATCATGAATGCCTTCCCGGCGGCAGAACTTTTACCCGAGTTGATCAGATGTCCGACGACCCGAAGGCGCCCGTCGTCCTCATCGTGGACGACGATGAAGGGGCTCGCCGCATCGCCGCGGAGATCCTGCGGAGGAGCGGCTACACGGTGCTGCAGGCGGCCGCCGGCACCGAGGCCATCTCCGTGTCGTGGCAGCACGACGGCGCGCTGGACCTGCTCCTCACCGACATCGTGCTCCCGGGGATGAACGGGGTGCAGCTCGCTTCGCGCATCGCGGACCAGCGCCCAGGGATCGCCGTGGTCTTCATGTCTGGCCGGCCGGAGGTGGACGCGGTACGCTACGGCGTGCTGGCCCCCAGCTACCCCTTCCTCCCCAAGCCCTACGGGGTCGACGAGCTGCTCGCCATCGTGCGCGCCGCCCTTCCCGCCGGCGCTCCGTGACCGCCGGCGACACCATCCACGTGCTGCTGGTGGAGCCGGAGGGCGCCGACGCGCTGAGCGGCGTGCCGTGCGTGAGGGCCACGCGTGCCGCATCGTACGAGGCCGCGCCCGAAGCGGCCCGCGCCGGAGACTTCGCCGCCGTGGTGGTGTGCGACACCCCCGACGACACCGCGCTGCGCCTGGTGCGCGCCCTGGCCCGGGACTTCGTGGCGCAGCCCGTCATCTTCCTGGCCGAGACCACCGACCCGGCGGAGGCCGCGCGCGCCCGGGCCACCTACTGCCTCCCCCGCTCCGCCGCCACTCCCGACGTGCTCGGCTACACGCTGCGCCACGCGGCCGCCGCCCGCGCCCTCCCCGTGCCGCACCTGGGGCTGGTGTGGGAGTGGGACGTGGAGACCGACCAGGTGCTGTGGGTGGACGCGCTGGGCAGCGCCTTCGGCTACGCGCCGCACGAGGTGGGGCCGAGCGTCCAGTGGTGGGCGGAGCGCGTGCACCCCGACGAGCGCGAGGCGGTGGAGGCCAGCATGCGGGCCCTGGCTCGCAACTCCGCGGATTCGTGGACGGCGCTCTACCGCTTCCGCCGCGCGGATGGCTCGTGGGCGCAGGTGCTGGACCGGGCACGCGTCCTTCGCGACCCGGCGGGGCGCACCGCGCGGGTGGTGGGCGCCATGCAGACGCTCACGGGGCGCAACCCCGCGGGCGACCCGGACCCCTGCCGCGAGCTGCTGGGCGTCATCCCGGAGGCGGTGCTGGTGAGCACGGCGGGCCGCGTGGCCTACGCCAACGCCTCGGCCGGCGGGATGCTGGGGCTCCCCTCCGCCGACGAGCTGATCGGCCGGCGCACGCTGGACTTCATCCACCCCGACTACCACGACTTCGCCCGCGCGCGCCGCAAGGCCGCCCAGGCGGGTACGCGCGTGCCGCCCGCGCACGAGCGCTTCGTGCGCGCGGACGGCAGCCCGGTGGACGTGGAGGTGACCGCCGCGCCCATCGAGTACCGCGGAGAGGCCGCCCTGCTGGTGGTGGCCCGCGACATCGGCGAGCGGCGGCGGCTGGAGGAGCAGCTGCGGCTGGCGCAGCGCATGGAGGCGGTGGGGCGGCTGGCCGGGGGCGTGGCCCACGACTTCAACAACCTGCTCACCGCCATCAAGGGAAACGCGGACCTGCTGGCGCTGGACCTTCCGCACGGCTCGCCGCTGCGCGAGGACGTGGCCGAGATCCAGGCCGCCGCGCTGCGCGCCGCCGAGCTCACGCGCCAGCTGCTGGCCTTCGGGCGGGGACAGGTGCTCCTCCCCCGCCTGCTGGACCTGAATGGCACCATCGCCGCCTCCATCCCCATGCTGCGCCGGCTGGTGCCCGCCAACGTGGAGATCGCCACGGAGCTGGACCCCGGCTGCGGGTGGGTTCACGCCGACCCTTCGCAGTTCGACCAGATCCTGGTGAACCTGGCGCTCAACGCCCGTGACGCCATGCCCGAGGGCGGCACGCTGCGCCTTCACTCCACCAACCACGACGTGCTGGAGACGGATCCACGCCCCGCCTACATGCTGGCCGGAGCGTACGTGCGCCTCAGCGTGGCCGACGACGGGCACGGGATGGACCCCGCCACGCGCGAGCAGGTGTTCGAGCCCTTCTTCACCACGCGCGGGCCGGGGCGGGGCGCGGGGCTGGGGCTCTCCACGGTGTACGGCATCGTGAAGCAGAGCGGCGGCTACATCACGGTGGAGAGCGAGCCGGGGCGCGGTACCGCCTTCCACATCCTCCTCCCCCGCATGCCCAACCCCGGCCCCGCCGCCGCCCCCGGCACGGCGGAGCGCCCCGGTGCCACGGCGCGCGGCACGGTGCTGCTGGTGGAAGACGAGGACCCGGTGCGCCGGGTTACGGCGCGCGTGCTGCGGCGCAGCGGGTTCGGCGTGATCGAGGCGCACGACGGCCGCGAGGCGCTGGACCTGTGGACGGAGCACGGCGCCTCGGTGGACGTGGTGCTCACCGACCTGGTGATGCCGCGCATGGGCGGCGAGGAGCTGGCCCGCCACATCCGCGCGGCGCGCCCCGAGCTCCCCATCCTCTTCATCTCCGGCTACACGCAGGGCGCCGCCCTCAACCGCGACGCCCTGGGCCCCGGCGCCGAGATGGTCCACAAGCCGTTCGACGCCGACCAGCTCGCGGAGCGGATCGCGCGGCTGCTGGAGAGGGCTCGAAACAACTAGGCCTCACACGGAGGCACGGAGGCACGGACAAAAGTTCTTCTCCGTGCCTCGGTGCCTTCGTGTGAGCTCAGGTGTTGGGGACGATGACGATCCGGGCCAGGCCAGCCGCGCCGCTGCAGCGGAGGCGGGTGCTGGACCCTTCTTCCACCAGCTCGCAGGCGGGGTCGCCCGGGCGCTGCTGGACGGCGAGCACCGGGCGGGCCTGGTGGGTGATGAGGAGCGGCACGGACATGCGCAGGGCGCCGCCGGCCGCGCGCTCCAGCTTCACCGCGCCCGCAGTCGCGCCCGTGCCCACCCGAACCTCCTCCACCGCCAGAATCCGCGCGCTCACCCCGATGGCGCCGCCCACGCTCTGCGCGCGGGCGGAGAGCGGGAGGGCCAGGAGAGCGGCGGCGGCGAGGAGAAGGGATCGCATGGTGGTCCGGAAGGCGAGGACCGGACCACACGGGGCCCGCGCCTAAACCACTGTGCCACCACCACTTGCGATCGGAGGAAACGAAACGGCGCCTGTCGAGAAATCAGGCGCCGTAGCATTCCCGGTCGCCGGCGTTCTGGCGCGCCACCGCTTCCAGCATCTCCGCCACCGACACGAGGTCGAAGGGCTTCAGGATCACCGGCACGGCGGTGGCCGCCAGGGCGTCGGCGGTGGTGTCGCCCAGGGCGTCGCCGCTCATGAACACCAGGCGCCGGTCCATGCCGCCGGCGCGCTCGCGCAGGGACGCGTAGAGACGGTCGCCGCTCAGCCCCGGCATGCGCATGTCGGAGAGGATCACGTCGAAGCAGTCGTCGGCGGCGTCCAGCAGGCGCAGCGCCTCGCCGCCCTCGGCAGCCACGCTCACCTGGTGGCCGCGGCGCGCCAGGTAGCGCGCGAGAGTGCGGCGGATGCTGTCCTCGTCGTCCACCACCAG
>DASVSA010000465.1:0-13946 GCA_036388335.1 Longimicrobium sp.
TGCGGGCTGGACAAGCTGGGGGCGGTGGTGGGCGCGGGGGCGGGGGCGGTGCTGCCGGGCGGCGGCTACGGCGGGGCGGTGCGCCGGGTGCGCCACCACGTCTATCCCCAGCGCTTCCGGGACCAGTTCGACCGCCTGTTCGGCAGGCGCGCCATCGACCGGGACGAGAACATCCGGGTGATCGACGAAGACCTGCACAAGGGCATCCACTCGGGGGCGCCGCGCGGCGGCGAGTACAACGCGGACTGGGAGGCGTTCCTGCGGGGCAACCCCAGCGCCGACGAGGCCCGCGCCTTCGCCGAGATGATGAAGCGCAAGTACGGCCTGGACGACGACTGAGGAGACCGATGCCACGACTCTTTCACGTGGCGCGCGACGAGGACGGCTGGGGGGACCGCTTCCGGTACGACATCCGGGCGCGGCACCCCCACGCCCTGCCGGGCTTCCGTTGCCCGGAGTGCGGCGAGGTGTGGGCCACGGTGGGCGCCGCTTTCCCCGCGGTGGACATCTCCGGCCAGCCCTGGGCGCGCCGGGTGGTTTCGGACCTGGTGGAGCTGGACGAGTTCCTTGAGCTGCGGACCCTGGTCCTCCCCTTCCTCCCGGCGGGAGAGGAGCCGCAACCCGGGTGGGAGCTCGGTCCCCTGTCGGGGCGCGCCTCGGGGCGCTTCGGCGACTTCGCGTGGGACCGCTGGTACCCGCTCCTCCGCCGCGGCCGGGCAGAGGAGCTGCGGGCGGCGGGGGTGCGGCTGCCGGAAGGAGTCGCGCCCCGGCTCGTGTTCAGCGGCAAATCGGCGCCGTCCGATCTGCTGGAGCTGCAGGTGGAGCCGCTGGTGGACCTCGCGCCGGAGTCGTTCGCGCCGGGCGCGGCGGACCCCTGCCCCCGCTGCGGCCGGGTGCGGCGGAAGCTGCTGGAGCCGGTGATCACGGGCTCCAGCATCCCCGCGGGGGTGGACCTGTTCCGCCCCCGCGTCTGGTCCGCCTTCGTGATCGGCACGGAGCGCCTGGTGGAGGAGGTCCGCCGCCTGGGGCTCACCGACGTCACGTTCAAAGAGCTGCCGGTCGCCTGAGGCGATACACATCCAACAAGGAATCGCGGGATGAAGATACGTACCACGATGTGCCTCGCCGCGGCGCTCCTCCTTGGAGCCACCCTCCCCGCGGCGGCGCAGGATGGAGGAAGCGCCACCGCGGCCGTCCAGCGCCTGGCGGAGCAGAGCCCCGTGCGCGAGATCCTGCGCGGCGCTGCGGCGCTGGGCCTCACGCGCGACCAGGTGCGCGCGCTGGAGTCGATCGACCGCGAGCTCTCCGCCCGCGGCGACTCGGCCCTCGCGGCGCTCCGTGCCGCCGGCGAGGCGGGCCCCGGCCGCAGGCTCCGCGAGGCGCGCGGCACCCTGCTCCGCGCCCGCGCCGACGCTGCGGACCGCGCCATCGCCATCCTCACCCCCGGGCAGCGCGCCCGCCTGTGAATTCTTCTCCGTGTCTCTGCGCCTGTGTGTGATCCCACTCCCTTCGAGTCACGATGCGCGCCGATTCGCTCCCTGTAACCGCTCGGCACTTCCGGGGGGCGAGCGGCTCCATTAAACTGAATCCATCCTCCCAATCCCCGTACTTCCCGCCGCCGTGAACTTTCGCGGCGGACGCCACGCGTGTTCCCGCAGAGCTCCCTTGAGCCTCGCCCCTTCTCCCCGAATCCAGGCCCCCGAGCTGGAGCGCCTCGCCCGACTGGCGGCGCGGCTTGCGGACGCCCCCGCGGCGTTCCTCACCCTGGGGAACGATGCGCCGGTGTACGCCGGCCCAGTCGACGCGTGGAGCGCCGGCCGCGAGGCCCCGCTCCTCCGCCCGCTCTGCGCGCTCGTGGTGGCCGAGGGGCGCGTGGTCCGCGTGGACGGCGCGAGCGGGGCGCTGGGGGAGGGCGCGTACCTGGGCGTCCCCGTGCGCGGCGCGGACGGGGAGGTGGCCGGGTGCCTGTGCGTGGTGGACGAGCGCCCCCGCGCCTGGAGCGACGGCGACGCGGAGACGCTTGCCGGCGTGGCGGAGCTGGCGGGGCTCGCGCTTCAGAGGAACGCGGTGCTGGAGGGAGCGGCGGCGGCATTCGCGCGGGCACCGGGCGAGGCGGGAGGGCGCATCCCGCTACGCGTGCTGGAGAAGGCGGTGGAGACGATGCAGGTGGGCGTCACCATCACCGACATGGAGGGGCGCATCCTCTACACCAACCCCGCCGAAGCGCGGATGCACGGCTACACGGTGGAGGAGCTGATCGGGCAGCACGGGCGCATCTTCGCCCCGCCGCAGAGCCACCGCCGCATCGAGCCGGGCCCGCTGGACGGCGTGGCCAGCTGGAGCCGCGAGACGGTGAACCTGCGCAAGGACGGCACGCCCTTCCCCGTCCTCCTCCGCTCGGACATGGTGATGGACGCGCAGGGGCGCCCCGCCGGGCTCGTCACCTGCTGCGAAGACCTCACCCAGCGCAAGGCGCTGGAGCGCAAGCTCCTCCACAACGCCTTCTACGACCAGCTCACCGGCCTCCCCAACCGCGGCCTCCTCATCCACCGCCTGGACCTGGCGGTGGAGCGGGCGCAGCGCGGCGAGGGAGGCTTCGCCGTGCTGATGGCCGGGCTGGACCGCTTCAAGCGCGTCAACGACGGGCTGGGCCGCGAGGCCGGCGACGAGCTGCTGCGCGCCGTGGCCGAGCGGCTGCGCGAGTGCATCCGCCCCGACTCCATGCTGGCGCGCATGGCCGGCGACGAGTTCGCCATCCTGCTGGACGAGGCGCACGGTCCGGGCGAGGCGATCCGGGTGGCGAGGTCGATGCACGAGGTGCTGCGTGCCCCCTTCCTCCTCCCCGCGGGCGAGGTGTTCACGGGGGCCAGCGTGGGAATCGCCCTGTCGATGACGGGCTACACCAGGTCCGAAGACGTGCTGCGCGACGCCGCCATCGCCATGTACCGCAGCAAGGACCGCGACCAGGGCCACTACCAGGTCTTCGACCTGGAGATGCACGCCCAGGCCATGGAGCGGCTGCGCATGGAGGGCGACCTGCGCCGCGCCCTGGAGCGCCGCGAGCTGCGGGTCCACTACCAGCCGGTGGTGGCGCTGGACACGGGGCGCATCGCCGGCTTCGAGGCGCTTGTCCGCTGGGAGCACCCGGAGCGCGGCCTGGTCTTCCCCGACGCCTTCATCCCCCTGGCCGAAGAGACGGGGCTGATCCTGGCTCTGGGGATGCAGGTGCTGGACGACGCGTGCGTGGCGCTCAGGCGCTGGCAGGCGCGCCCCGGCTGCGAGGGGCTCACCATGGCCGTCAACCTGTCCGCGCGCCAGTTCTCGGACTCCGGCGTGGTGGAGCGCGTGGAGGGTGCCCTGCGCGCCTCCGGGATCGCGCCGGGAACGCTCAAGATCGAGATCACCGAGAGCGTCATCCTCCAGCTCACCGCCGAAGTGGCCGAGACGATGACCCGCCTCAAGGCGCTGGGTGTGGAGCTCTACCTGGACGACTTCGGCACGGGCTACTCCTCGCTCTCCTACCTGCACCGCATCCCGCTCGACGCGCTCAAGATCGACCGCTCCTTCGTGGGCCCCAACGCCGGCGCCGAGAGCCCGCACCTGGTGCGTACCATCGTGGCCATGGCCCACGCCCTCGGCGTCACCGTCGTCACCGAGGGCGTCGAGCGCGCCGAGACCCTCCACGAGCTGCGCCGCCTGGGCTGCCAGTACGCCCAGGGCTACTACTTCGCCCACCCCCTCGACGAACGCGCCGCCACCGCCCTCCTCGCCAGCAACCCGGTTTGGTGATCCCGGGAACCGGATTCCCCATCCGCGGTATCTACCTGTAGGCGATGTGTGTTCGCGGCGACCTCTGGGGAGGAGCGGAATGGCGGAACTGGAACGCGAGATAACGGAGCGCCTCCCGGCGCTGACGCCGAGGCATCAGCGGGAGGTGCTCAACTACGTCCGTACTCTGCTCGGGGAGCCGATCCAGGGTATTTCGGGTAAGGAATTCGTCGAGAGCCTGCCCCAGTTCACGGAAGAGGAAGCGCGCAACATGCGGGAGGCCCTCGCGGAGTGCCGGCGCGTGGACTACAGTGCCTGGTAAGCTCCTCCTCGACACGAGCGTCATCATCGAGATGATGTCGGGCGATGCCGCTGCGCAACGGACCACTACCGGCGCTGAACAGCAGCACGACCTCACGGTCGCCACGCGCGATGCGCACTTCCGGGAGATCGAAGACCTGGATCTGCTGTCCTGGTAAAAGCGATCTCACACAGAGACACAGAGGCACAGAGACGACTTCGTCTCTGTGCCTCTGTGTCTCTGTGTGAGATCGTTTTTTAGGCCGGCCACTCGCCCGCGAGCTCGATCTCGCACAGGTCCGAGGGGCGCTCCGGGTCGTCGGCGTCGACGACGGCCCAGAGGCGGTCGGGGCGGTCGCGCCAGAAGGCGATCCCCTCCACCTTGCCCTCGAAGGGGGCGCCCGCGGCGTCGAGGAGGAGGGTCCAGCGGCCCCCGTGCTCGTCCAGGTAGCCGAGGACGGAGCCGGCCACGCGGCCGTCGCGGGTGGCGTCGGGGGAGTCTTCGGCGGCGGCGCTGAAGTATACGGTGCCGGCGCGCGCGGCGGCGTCGGTGAAGCCCAGGCGCAGGGCGTCGATGGCGTCCAGGTCGTGCTGCACCACGTTGGAGAGCGCGGGGGGCGCGCCGGACGGGTCCACCAGGTACGCGAGGAGCGCGGCCAGGGGGAGGTCGCACGAGGCGTCCACGGGGAGGTGGCCGTCGCGGGCGGCGCCGTTGCCCCGGTTGAAGAGGCGCACCACGCTCCCCACGAGCGCGGCGCCCTCGATGTTCATCTCGCTCCCGCTGAAGCGGCGCTCGGCGCGCAGGGCGGCGTAGAGCGAGGTGGCATCCACCAGCTTCACCGAGGGGTCTTCGGTCTCCAGGCGGCGCGCCACCAGGATGCGCTCGCGCACGGGCGTGGAGCCCGAGCCGAAGGCCAGGAGCACCTCGGCCCCTTCGTGGGGCACGGTGACGCACGCCTCCAGGTCCGCCTTGAGGTGCTTGTTCCCGCGGATGTCGTCGAACTGGCGCACTCCCCCCTCCCCCGCCTCCAGCGCGATAGCGCGGACGTGGGCCGTGGCAGGGTCCACCAGGGCCAGGAAGGCGGCATCGTCCTGCACCACCGCCAGCCGCTCGCCCACCCACGCCACGCCGGATCCCGCGCGCACGTGCGCCGGCCGGTCGAGCTCGGGGTCGGCCCCCTCCGCGTAGAGGAGCGGCGTGGCGCGGAGCACCCTCGCCGTGAGCGCGGGGTCGGGGCGGATGGTGGATTCCATGCACGGGCTCTCCGCGAGCCGCGTGCCGGGTTTTCTCACACAGAGACACAGAGGCACGGAGACGACTTCATCTCTGTGCCTCCGTGTCTCTGTGTGATTCCTTACAAAACTCTGCGCAGCGCCGCGATCTGCTCGCCGACCGCGTCGGGAGCGGTGCCGCCGATGCCGGAGCGCGCCGCCAGGGAGGCGGCGGGCGAGAAGAGGAGGGCGAAGTCGGCCTCGGCGAAGTGCGGCGAGGCTTCGATGAAGGTGCGCCGCTCCAGCTCGTCCACGCGGCAGCCGGTCTCCTCGGCGGTGCGCACCAGGCGTCCGACGGCGCCGTGGGCCTCGCGGAAGGGCATCCCGCGGCGCACCAGGAAGTCGGCCAGGTCGGTGGCCAGCATCCCCGCGTCGACGGCGGCGGCGCAGCGCTCGGCGTTCAGCTCCAGCGTCCTCACCGTGCCCGAGACGGCGGGGAGGAGCGCCTCCAGGGTGTCGAAGGTGTCGAAGAGGGCCTCCTTGTCTTCCTGGAGGTCCTTGTTGTATCCCGACGGAAGCCCCTTCAGCACGCTGAGGATGGCCGTGAGGTTGCCGATGAGGCGCCCCGCCTTGCCGCGCGCCAGCTCCATCGCGTCCGGGTTGCGCTTCTGCGGCATCAGCGACGAGCCGGTGCTGAAGCGGTCCGAGAAGCGCACGAAGCCCCACTCGTGCGAGCCGAACACCACCAGGTCCTCGGCCAGCCGCGACAGGTGAACGCCCACCGTGGCGCCCACGAAGAGCAGCTCCGCCACCCAGTCGCGGTCCGCCACCGCGTCGATGGAGTTGGGCGATACGGCGTGGAAGCCGAGCGTCTCCTTGAGGAGTACGCGGTCCACGGGAAACGGGCACCCGGCGATGGCCCCCGACCCCAGCGGGAGCACGGCCGCGCGCTCGCGGGCCTGCCCCAGTCGCTCGCGGTCGCGCGCCAGCGGCCAGGCGTGCGACAGCAGCCAGTGCGCCGCCGACACCGGCTGCGCGCGCTGCATGTGCGTGTACGACGGCATCACGGTGCCGCGGTGCGCCTCCGCCTGCTCCAGCAGCGCCCGCTGAAGCTCGCGGAGCGCCGCGTCCAGCCGCGCCACCGCGCCGATGGCCCAGAGGCGCGAGTCGGTGGCCACCTGGTCGTTGCGCGAGCGCCCGGTGTGGAGCTTCCCGGCCACCTCCCCCGCCTCTTCGTAGAGCAGGCGCTCGACGAGGGAGTGCACGTCCTCGTCGGGAGCGGCGCGCCACTCGTCGACCGTCCAGGCGTCGAGGCGGGCGGCCACGCGGTCCAGCCCGGCCTGCAGCCGCAGCCACTCCGCGTGCGAGATCACCCCCGCCGCGGCGATGGCCGAGGCCCACGCCTGGCTCCCCGCCACGTCCTCGCGCCACAGGCGCATATCCACCGGCAGCGACCGGTTCAGCCGGTCCATCTCCGGCGCCGGCTCCGCGGCGAAGCGGCTGCCCCAGAGGCGAGGTGGCGGTGCGATCTCGAAGGTCGAGGCGGTGTTGGGCATCGGTTCGTTCCCGGACGACGGTGGAAGAGTGCGTTAGTGCGTGGAGTGCGTTAGTGCGTGAGTGAACTGCAGTTAAGCGCACTCACGCACTAACGCACTCACGCACTTCAGTTCAAACCTGCGCCGCTTCCTGGGCCTTCAGCGCGGCGACGCGCATGGGGAGGCCGTAGAGGCGGATGAAGCCGGCGGCGTCGGCCTGGTTGTAGACGTCGTCCTCGCCAAAGGTGACGAAGCGCTCGTCGTAGAGCGAAAAGGGCGAGGTGCGGCCGGCCACCGTGTGGGTGCCGCGGTACAGCTTGAGGCGCACCTCGCCGGTGACGCGCTGCTGCGTCACGTTCACCAGGGCGTCCAGGGCCACGCGCTCGGTGGTCCACCAGCGGCCCTCGTACACCAGGTCCGCGTAGCGCGGGGCCAGGGTGTCCTTGAGCGCCAGCGTGCGCCGGTCCAGCACCAGCTGCTCCAGCTCCGAGTGAGCGGCGAAGAGCAGGGTGCCGCCGGGGGTCTCGTAGATCCCGCGGCTCTTCATCCCCACCAGCCGGTCTTCCACCAGGTCGACGCGCCCCACGCCGTGAAGCCCGCCGATCTCGTTGAGCCGCTCCAGCAGCGCCACCGGCGACAGCGCCTCGCCGTCCACGGCCACCGGGGTGCCCTCGTCGAAGGTGATCGTCACGTACTCCGCCCTGGCCGGGGCGTTCTCCGGGGAGCGGGTCATGAGGAAGAGGTCCTCGGTGGGCTCGTAGTTGGGGTCCTCCAGCGGGCCGCCCTCGTGGCTCACGTGCCAGATGTTGCGGTCGCGGGAGTAGATCTTCTCGCGGGTGGCGGCCACCTGGATGCCGTGAAGCGCCGCGTAGTCCAGCGCGTCCTCGCGCGAGCGGATGTCCCACTCCCGCCAGGGGGCGACGACCTTCATCTCCGGCGCCAGGGCGGCGTAGGTGAGCTCGAAGCGCACCTGGTCGTTCCCCTTCCCCGTGCACCCGTGGGCCAGCACGCTGGCGCCGATCTTCTGCGCCACCGCCACCTGCCGCTGCGCGATGATGGGCCGCGCCATCGACGTCCCCAGCAGGTACTTGCGGTTGTAGATGGCCCCCGCCCGCAGCGTCGGCCATACGAACCCGGTGAGGAACTCCTCGCGCAGGTCCTCCACGTAGCACGACCTGGCCCCCGACGCGAGCGCCTTGGCCTGCAGCCCGTCCAGCTCATCGCCCTGCCCCACGTCGCCCGCCACGCACACCACCTCGGCGCCGTAGTGTTCGCGCAGCCAGGGCACGATGATCGAAGTGTCGAGTCCGCCGGAGTAGGCGAGGACGATGGTCTGGGGCATGGTGGGGTTCTCCGGGTTTAAGTTGGGCGGAGGGTTTCCGCTCGATCTGTTAGGTCCAGGGAAGTGCGTTAGTGCGTGAGTGCGTTAGTGCGCTTGAACTGCAGTTCAACGCACTCACGCACTAACGCACTCACGCACTTTTCTTACAGTTCCTTCACCACCGCGATCTCATCGCACTTCTCCAGCTTCGCGCAGCCGCGGCAGTCCGCCCACACCTTCAGGGGGAACATTTCCTTGGGTACGGTTCGGTAGCCCTGCTTGTGGAAGAAGACGTCCTGCAGCGTGAGGGCGAACACGGTGCCGATGCCGTGGGCCTCCGCCTCCGCCTCGACGGCGGCAACCAGCTTGCGGCCCACGCCCATGCCGTGCGCGCACTCGTCCACCGCCAGGGACGCGAGCTCCGCGAGCTGGGGCGTGTAGACGCGCAGGGCCGCACATCCCAGCAGCTTCCCCCGGGGGTCGAGGGCCACCACGAACTCGCGAAAGGTGCGCGAGAGCTGGACGGTGGTCTTGTGGAGCATCAGCTGGCGGTCCGCGAACCCGTTGATCAGCGTCTCGATCTGCGCCACGTCCGAAAGCCGCGCCGTGCGCACGGTCACCTCGGCCTCCACCGCCGTTCCACCAGGCACCAGGCACTCGGCACTGAGCACTGCAGTCATCATCACAGCACCTCGTCCAGGAGGTCGATCCCGCGCCGGAGCTCGTCGTCCGAGACTACAAGCGGCGGGAGGATGCGCACCACGTCGGGGCCCGCGGTGCAGAGCAGCAGCCCGGCTTCCAGGGCGCGCGCCACCACCCCGGCGGCGGAGCCCTCCACTTCCACGCCCCAGATCATCCCCGCGCCGCGCACGTCGCGCACGCGGCGGTTACTGAGCGCCAGCGCTCCCAGGTGGTGGGCCACGTCGTGCGACTTGCGGCGCACGCCGGCCAGGAACTCCGGGTCGCCGATCTTGCGGCAGGCGGCCAGGGCGGCGCTCGCCACCAGCGGCCCCCCGCCAAAGGTGGTGCCGTGGTCCCCCGGCTGCAGCGCCGCGGCCACGCGCTCGGTGAGGAGCACGGCGCCCATGGGGAGGCCGCCGGCGAGCGGCTTGGCGAGCGTCATCAGGTCCGGCGTCACCCGCGCGGGCTCGTGAGCCCACAGGTGGCCCGTTCGCCCCAGCCCCACCTGCACCTCGTCGAACACCAGCAGCGCGCCCGCGGAGTCGCACAGCGTGCGCAGCGCCTGCAGGAAGGCGGGCTGCACGGGAAGGACTCCGCCCTCGGCCTGCACCGGCTCGATGATGACGGCCGCCACGGTGCCGCCGGCCAGCAGCTTCGCCACGCCGTCCACGTCGCCCACGCCGGCGAAGTGCACGCCCGGCATCAGGGGGGCGAAGGGCGCCTGGTAGGCGGGGCGGTCCGTCGCGGCAAGCGCGCCCATCGTCCGCCCGTGGAAGCTGCCGCGGAAGGCGATCACGTCGCTGCGGCCTTCGTGGCCCTCGGCGCGGGCCCAGCGGCGCGCGAACTTGATGGCGCCCTCATTGGCTTCCGCGCCGCTGTTGCAGAAGAAGGCGCGGTCGGCGAACGAGTTCTCCACCAGCCACTCGGCCAGCTCGCCCGCGGGGCGCGTGCGGAACAGGTTGGAGGTGTGGACGACGCCCGTGTCCAGCGCGGCGCGGATGGCGGCGGCCACGTCGGGGTCGCCGTAGCCCAGGGCGTTCACCGCGATCCCGCTGGTGAAGTCCAGGAAGCGGCCGCCCTCCTCGGAAACCAGCCAGCACCCCTCGCCGGAGGCGAAGACGGGCCCGGCCGGGCGGTACACGCCCAGGAGCGCGCTCGTGTCGGGCATCGCCGCGGTCGCCGTCATCCCCACACTCCTTCCGGGGTCGCCCCCGTCCTCGCCCGCTGGGGCGCGTGCACGCGGGTTCCCGCGGCCGCGTCGCCCAGCATCTCCACCCCGCCGATCCTCACCGCGCCCACCCCCGCCTCCGCCGCCCGCGCCGCCGCGCGCAGCTTGGGCGCCATCCCGCCCGCCGCCGTGCCGTCCTCGATCAGCGCCTCCACCTCGTCCGTCCCGATCCCGGCCAGCACGCTCCCCTCGCGCAGCACGCCGGGGACGTTGGATACGAAGAGGAGCTCGCCGGCCTCCATCGCCGCGGCCACCGCCGCCGCCGCGTCGTCCGCGTTGACGTTGAGCGCCCGCCCGTCCGGCCCGCGCGACACCGGCGACAGCACGGGGACGAGCCCCTGGCGGATCCACCGGTGAAGCAGCTCCGCGCGCACCCGCCGCACCTCGCCGATGCGCCCCATCGCCCCGCCGCGCGCCACCTCCGCCTCGATCAGCGCCCCGTCCTCGCCGGAGACGCCCACCGCGTCCACCCCCACCGAGAGGAGGGCGGAGGCGATGCGCTTGTTGACGAGCCCGCTGAGCACCATCGCGACGGCGCGCATCCCGTCGTCGCTCGTCACCCGCAGCCCGTCGCGCCACTCGGGCTCCACCCCCAGCAGGCGCTGGAGCGATGTGACCTCCTTGCCGCCGCCGTGCACCAGCACCGTGCCTCCCGCGCGCCCCGCCACCGCCACGGCGAGCGCCTCCAGCCACTCGCGGTCGTCCGCCTCGTTGCCGCCCAGCTTGATGACCGCGACGCTCATCGCAGCCCCTCCGTCTCGCCCAGCCCGAACATCAGGTTCACGTTCTGCACGGCCTGCCCGGCGGCGCCCTTGAGCAGGTTGTCGATGGCCGCCACCACCGTCAGCATCGGCGCGGTGACCCCGGCCACCGGCGTCACTCCGATCGCCACGCGGTTGCTCCCCACCACGTCCGCCAGCGTGGGCGAGCGGTCTTCCATCACCTCCACGAAGGGCTCGGCCGCGTACGCGTCGCGCCAGAGCGCGGCCGGGTCATCCAGCGGCTCGCGGAGGGTGACGTGGATCGTCTCCAGGATGCCGCGGCGCACGGGGAGCAGGTGGGGGATGAAGACCAGCTCCGGCACCGCGCCCCCGTTCATCCGCGCCCCCTGGTCGCGCATCTCGGCCAGGTGGCGGTGCGTGTTCCCCAGCCCATACGCGCGGAAGTCCTCCGCCACCTCGGCGAACAGGTACTCGCGCTTCGCCGCCCGCCCCGCTCCCGTGACCCCGGAGGCGGCGTTGACGATCACCGGCCCCGCCACGTTCCCCGCGCACAGCAGCGGCGCCAGCGCCAGGAGTGCGGCCGTGGGATAGCACCCCGGGTTGGCGACCACCGAGGCGCCGCGGATGCGCTCACGGTGGAGCTCGGGGAGGCCGTACACCGCGTCCCGCGCCCAATCCGGCGTATCTTCGCCGGGCACGCGCAGGTCGGCCGAGAGGTCCACCACCTTCGCCCCCGCGTCCAGCGCCCTCTCCGCCCACCGCGCGGACTCGCCGTGCGGAAGGCAGCACAGCACCACGTCGCAGGCGCCCAGCTCCGCCTCCTCCAGCCGCACCAGCGGCAGCTCGGGCGCGCCCCTCACCACCCGGGACAGCATCGCCCCCGCGTCGCTCTGGGAGCTTGCGAGGGCGAGGGCCGCCCCTGGGTGCGCCGCCAGGAGCCGAACCGCCTCCTGCCCCGCGTAGCCGGTTGCGCCCAGGACTCCAACCCGGACGCGAGAGAATCCATTCATCGCATAGAATATAAATCCACTTTCTCGCGCAGTCAATCTCTTCTGCTCTGTGTCTCCGTGTGAGCCATTCACTATTCTTGCAACGCGGCTGCACCTCGAAACCATCAACGGGAGGCGGGGATGGGAGCAGCGTGGGAGTATCGCGGCCGCTGGGCGCTGGTCACGGGCGCCTCGTCGGGATTGGGCGAGGAGTTCGCGCGCGCGCTGGCGAGGCGGGGGATGAACCTGGTGCTGGCCGCGCGCCGCGAGGACCGCCTGCGCGCCCTTGCCGCCGAGCTGCACTCCGAGCACGGCGTGGAGACGGCCGTGGTCCCCGCGGACCTGGCCAAGCCCGGCGCCGCCGGCGTGCTCTGGCTGGAGGCGAGCGACGGCCGGCCCATCCACCTGCTGGTGAACAACGCGGGCTTCGGCCTCAAGGGCCGCTTCGACGAGCTCCCCGCCGAGCGCCAGACGGAGATGGTGAAGGTCAACTGCACCGCGCCGCTGGAGCTGGCCCACTTCGCCGTGCGCGACATGCGCCCGCGCGGCGAGGGAGGCATCATCAACGTCGCCTCCTTGGCGGGGTACCAGCCGATCCCCTACCTGGCCACCTACGCGGCGAGCAAGGCTTTCGTCATCGCCCTCTCCGAAGCCCTGGCCGAGGAAAACCGCGAAGCCGGCCTGCGCGTGGTCACGCTCAACCCCGGCCCGGTCGCCACCGGGTTCCAGGAGGTGGCCGGCACCGTCTTCGGCGGCGACCCGGTTGGCCTGCGCACCCCGCAGCAGGTCGTCTCCGCCGCCCTGGCCGCGCTGGAGGCGGGCCGCCGCACCATCACGCCGGGCTTCGTCAACCGCCTGAGCACCCTGGTAGTGCGAGTCGCCCCCCGCGGCCTGGTGGTGCGCACCGCCAAGACGATCATGAACAAGATGAGGTGAGCCGTCGAAACTACGGGGCTCACACAGAGACACAGAGGCACAGAGATGAATTCCTCCTCTGTGTCTCCGTGTCTCTGTGTGAGCCCCGTAGTTGTATCAGATGTTCTGGAAAGGGCGCGCTTCTTGCCGCCGCGGGAGCCACCCGACGCACGAAATTCCCCTCGCGAAAGACGCCATGAACCACGGCGGAACGGAAAGCACGATGGGCATCCTCTCCCTCGGGAGCCAGACCATCGTGGGAGCCAGTCCGCTGTTGCGTGAGGCGGTGGAGCGGGCGTGGGAGCTGGCGTCCGCCTGCGCGCCCGGCGTGCTCCTGGTGGGCGAGGCGGGGACGGGAAAGCAGCTCGTAGCGCGCGGGATGCACTACGCCGCGGCGCCATACGATCCATTCCTGCCCTTCAACGCCGCCGCCATCCCGGGGCCGCTGCTGGGCGCGGAGCTCTTCGGCACCCACCCGTCCATGATCGCCGACGCGCCCCCGCCGCGCCGCGGGCTCACGGAGCTGGCGGGGGTGGGCACGCTGTACGTGGCCGACCTCACGCGCCTCCCCCTGCCGCTCCAGCGCCGCCTCGCCGACGCCGTCCGCGACCGCCACATCGTGCGCGAAGGGGGCGACGCGCCCGTGCGGGTGGGGTGCCGCGTGGTGGCCGCCGTGTCGTCGCCGCCCGAGGCGGCGCTGGAGGCCGGCAAGCTGGACGAGGAGCTGTACGCGGCGCTCGCCCCGGGGCGCGTGGAGCTGCCGCCCCTGCGCGAGCGCCCCGGCGACGTGCGCCTACTGGCCGAGATGTTCCTGGGGAGCGCCTCCGCCGACGGGAGCGGCGAGCCGCGGCTGGACGAGGAGGCCGTGGCGACGCTGGAGGAGCACGCCTGGCCCGGGAACGTGCGCGAGCTGAAGCACGTGGTGGAGCGCGCCGGCCACCTGGCCGGCGACGCCCCGGTGCGCGCCGAGCACCTCATCGTCCTCCACCGCACGGCGCGCTCGGGGCTCTCCAACCAGATTTCGCCGCCCGCCGCCGTCATCCACATCCCCTCCGGCGGCAAGCCGCTCCACCGCGTGGAGGGCGAGGCGGTGGCGCTCACCCTGGGCCTCACGCGCGGCAACCAGAGCGCCGCCGCGCGCATCCTGGGCATCTCCCGCCCCACCCTGGCCCGCAAGCTCCGCGAGCACGGCATCGCCAGCCATGGGACAGATTGAAAGAAGTGCGTGAGTGCGTGAGTGCGTGAGTGCGCTCAACAGCAGTTCGACGCACTGAC
>DASVSA010000466.1:0-14714 GCA_036388335.1 Longimicrobium sp.
GCCGTCAACGCTCCTCCTCGAAAGGCTCCAGGCGGAACCCGTCGCGGTCTTCCACCAGCAGGCGGATGCGCTCCTCGGCGCCGTCGAGGGTGGACTCCGCGCGGCGGAGGAGGCGCACTCCCTCCTCGAAGAGCGCCAGCGACTCGTCGAGCTCCAGGCCGTCGCCCTCCAGCTGCTCCACGATCTCGCCGAGGCGCTCCAGGGTGCCCTCGAAATTAGTCTCGTCGGTCATCCAAATCCCCTCTCTGTGCCTCTGTGCCTCTGTGCCTCTGTGTGAGCCCTTCTGTTTTCACGGCTCGGTGCGGGCGCGGACGACGCCGTCCGCCACGCGCAGGTCGAAGGGCTCGCCCGGCGCGAAGTCGGCGCGCGAGCGCAGGACGCGCCCCTCCGGCGAGAGCGGCACCGCGAAGCCGCGCGACAGGGTGGCCAGGGGCGAGAGCGCGTGAAGGCGCCCCGCGAGGGCGGCCACCCCCTCGCGCCGCCCGCGCAGCGAGCGCGCCGCGGCATCGTGGAGCTCCAGGCGCGCCTCGAACACCGCCTCACGCCCGTCCGCCGTCCGTTCGCGCGCGGCGGCGCCCAGGCGCGCGCGCAGCTCCGCCACGCGCCCCCGCACGCGCACGCCGTCCGGCACCGCGGCCTCGGCGGCGGCGGAGGGGGTGGGCGCGCGCAGGTCCGCCACCAGGTCCGCGATGGTGAAGTCCGTCTCGTGCCCCACGGCGGAGATCACGGGCACCGGCGACTCGGCGATGGCGCGGGCCACGGCCTCGTCGTTGAAGGCCCACAGGTCCTCCACCGATCCCCCGCCCCGCCCCACGATCAGCACGTCCGCCACCCCCGCCCCGCCGATGCGGCGGATGGCCCCCGCCACCTCGGCCGCGGCGCCCTCGCCCTGCACCCGCGCGGCGGCGAGCACGATGCGCGTCCACGGCGCGCGGCGGCGGATGACGGAGACCACGTCGTGAAGCGCCGCGCCGGCCGAGGACGTCACCACGCCCACGCACGCCGGGTACGCGGGGATGGGCCGCTTGCGCAGCGGCGAGGTGAGGCCCTCCTGCTCCAGCCGCGCGCGGAGCTGGTCGAAGGCCAGCTTCCACAGCCCCTCGCCGCGCCCTTCCAGCTCCGCGACCACGAGCTGGAACTCGCCGCGGGGCTCGTACAGCGTCACCCGGCCCAGCGCGCGCACCTCCATCCCCTCGGCGGGGGCGGTGGGGAGGCGGCGGGCCTCGTCGCGCCACATCACGCAGCGAAGCTGGGCGTCCGGCCCGCGCAGGGTGAAGTAGACGTGCCCGGAGCGCGCCCTGGTGAAGTTGCTGACCTCGCCCACTACCCACATGGGAGGGAGCACGCCCTCGATCAGCTCGCGCGCGGCGGCGTTGACGTCGGCCACCGTCCACTCGGCCCGCGCGCGCGGGGCGGCGGGGAAGCCGGCGTCGGCCTGGCGGGCGGCCACGGCGCGCGCCGCGTCCTCGTTGCGCGCCTCGTTCATCCCCGGCCGCGGCTGCTCGCTGGCCCCCGCGGACGAGAAGAGATCGTACGTCACGCCACGCTCTCCGCGCGTCTCCGTGCGCGGGCGGCGGCGCGCCGGGCCGCCTCCGCCGTGTTGCGCAGGAGCATGGCGATGGTCATCGGCCCCACCCCGCCCGGCACGGGGGAGATGGCGGAGGCCACCTCGCGCACCGCCTCGAAGTCCACGTCGCCGCGGATGGTGTAGCCGCGCTCGGAAGCATCCGGGACGCGGGTGGTGCCCACGTCCAGCACGACGGCGCCGGGCTTCACCATGTCGCGCGTGATGAGGCCCGGCTTCCCCACGGCCACCACCAGGATGTCCGCCATGCGCGTGTGAGACGCGAGATCGACGGTGTGGCGGTGGCAGAGGGTGACGGTGGCGTTGGGACCCGGCGCCATCAGCAGCGAGGCCAGCGGCTTGCTCACGATCAGGCTTCGTCCCACCACCACCGCGTGCCGCCCGTGCGTGGGCACCCCCTCGCGCCTCAGCAGCTCCATCACCCCCGCCGGCGTCGCGGGGAGGAAGCCGGCCGGGTCGCCCACGAAGGCACGCCCCACGTTAAGGGGGTGGAAGCCGTCCACGTCCTTGGCGGGGCTCACCCGCTCCAGCACGGACTTGGGGTCGATGTGGGGCGGGAGCGGGAGCTGCACGAGGATGCCGTGCACCGCCGGGTCCGCGTTGAGGCCGTCGATGACGCCGAACAGCTCCTCGGCGGAGATGGCCGCGTCCAGGTGCAGGAGGCGGTCGTTCATCCCCGCCTCGTGGCACGCGCGCGTCTTGCTGCGCACGTAGACCTCGCTGGCGGGGTCGTTCCCCACCAGGATCACGGCGAGGCCGGGGACAACGCCCGCCTCGCTGCGCAGGCGCTCGACCTCGGCCGCCACTTCGGCGCGGATCTCGCGCCCGATCCGCGTTCCGTCGATGATGCGCGCGCTCACCTCTTCCTGTACTCCCCCTGTAGGACCCGCTCGTAGGGCACGCTCACCCGCTGGATGGAGCGCGCGCGCCCGGTCGTCTCGTCCACGTCCACCACCGCCCCCTGCAGCGTCAGCTCGTCGTCGGCCGGCTGCAGCCGCTCGCCGCGGGCCAGGGTGCGCTGCCGCTCCACCGAGAGCTCCGTCTTCATCCCGATCACCCCGCCCAGCCCGCCGGTGAGTCCCAGGTCGGTGATCTGCGCGGTGCCACCGGGGAGCACTCGCTCGTCCGCCGTCTGGCAGTGCGTGTGGGTGCCCACCACGGCCGCCACCCGCCCGTCCAGGAAACGCGCGAACGCCTGCTTCTCGCTCGTCGCCTCCGCGTGGAAGTCCACCACCACCACGTCGGCCTGCTCCTTCAGCTCCGCGAGCAGCGCATCCGCCATGCGAAAGGGATCATCGAGCGGGGCCATGAAGGTGCGCCCCTGCAGGTTGATCACCGCCAGCCTCACCTCGCCCACCTTCACCACGACGTGTCCGCGCCCCGGGTTGGTGGGCGGGTAGTTGCCGGGCCGCAGGAGGCGCGGCTCGGTCTTGAGGAGCGGGAGGATCTCCTTCTTGTCCCACACGTGGTTGCCGGTGGTGATGACGTCCACCCCCAGCTCCAGGAACTCGCGCACGATGTCGGGCGTGATCCCGAAGCCGCCCGCCGAGTTCTCCCCGTTGAGCACCACCGCGTCCGCCCCCACGTCCTTCCGTACCAGCTTCAGGAGCTGCGATACCACCCGCCGCCCCGGCGACCCGATCACGTCCGCCACGAACAGGATCTTCAATCCCCCTCCCCGGTGTGAAATCCGCGGCCAATTTATCACCCAAAGACACGGAGGCACAGAGAAGAACTTATCTCCGTGCCTCCGTTGTCCCCGTGTGAGCTTCAGCGCTCAGCGGGCGAAGTCGACCGCTTTCGTCTCGCGCACCACCACCACCTTGATCTGCCCCGGGTACTGCAGCTCGGCCTCGATCTTCCGCGCCGTGTCCTCGCTCAGCCGCGACATTTCCTCGTCGGTCACCTGCTCGGGGATCACCATCATCCTCAGCTCGCGGCCGGCCTGGATGGCGAAGCAGCGCTCCACGCCGGGGAAGGAGAGGGCGATCTCCTCGAGCTTCTCCAGCCGCTTGACGTACGTCTCGAACATCTCGCGGCGCGCGCCCGGGCGCGACCCGCTGATGGCGTCGGCGGCGGTCACCAGGAACGACTCGGGGAAGAGGTGCGGCTCCTCGTCGTGGTGGGCCTTGATGGCGTTGAGCACCTGCGCGGGCTCGTTGTGCTTCTTGGCCAGGTTCCACCCCAGCTCCACGTGAGTGCCCTCGTGCTCGTGGGTCATCCCCTTCCCCACGTCGTGGAGCAGCCCCATGCGCTTGGCGAGGGTGGCGTCGAAGCCCATCTCGGCGGCCATGTTGCCGGCCAGGATCGCCACTTCCTTGGAGTGGAGAAGCTGGTTCTGCCCGTACGACGTGCGGAACTTGAGGCGCCCCAGCACCTTGACCACCTCGGGGTGCACGCCGTGGATCCCCAGCTCGTAGAGGACCTCCTCGGCGGCCTCGCGCATCCCGTTCTCCACCTCCTTGCGCGCCTTGGCCACCACGTCGTCGATGCGCCCGGGGTGGATGCGCCCGTCGGAGACGAGCTTCTCCAGCGCCAGGCGCGCCGTCTCGCGGCGGATGGGGTCGAAGCCGGAGAGCACCACGGCCTCGGGGGTGTCGTCGATGATGACGTCGATCCCCGTGGCCTGCTCGAACGCGCGGATGTTGCGCCCCTCGCGCCCGATGATGCGCCCCTTCATCTCGTCCGACGGCAGGGCGACCACGGAGACGGTGGTCTCGGCCGTGTGGTCCGCGGCGATGCGCTGGATGGCGAGGGAGATGATCTCCTTGGCCTCGCGCTCGGCGTTCCTGCGCGCCTCTTCTTTGATCTCGCGGATGCGGTGGGTGGCGGCGGCCTTGGCCTCCTCCTCCATCTGGTGCATCAGCTGGCGCCGCGCCTCGTCGCCCGAAAGCCCGGCCAGCGACTCCAGGCGGTGCTGCACCTCCTCGGCGCGCAGCAGGATCTCCTTCTCCTCCTGCTCCAGCCGCTTCTCGCGGCGCGCCACGGCCTCGGCGCGCTGCTCCTGTGCCTGCCCCTTCTCGTCCAGCAGGTGGAACTTGCGGTCGAGCGCCTCCTCGCGCTCCTGCAGCCGGCGCTCCACCCGCTCCACGTCGTCGCGGCGGCGGGCCTCCTCGCGCTCCCACTCCTCGCGGGCGCGGATGGCCTCCTCCCTACCCTTCAGCACCTCGGCTTTGCGCAGCGCCTCGGCGTCCTGCACGGCGGCCCCGCGGATGCGCTCGGCTTCGTCCTGGGCGGTGGCGCGGCTCGCGCGAAGGCGGCTTTCGAGTAAGTTCTTCCCCACGAAGAAGCCAGCAGCCGCTCCCACGAGGAGGGCCACGGCGATCATCACGATTTCCATGTGATTGTATTCAGGGCGGGCTTCAGCCCGCGTCTCATCGCAAATAAATACGGTGGCAGAGATTGCGGTCCGCCACCGTTTTCATGCGCGCCCCGGGGCGCGGCGGCAGGGAGCCGCATCCTCAACTTACGTAGTTTTGCGGATTGTACGCAACCCCGTTACAGCCACGGAGGCACGGAGAAGAACTTATCTCTGTGCCTCCGTGTCTCTGTGTGAGCCTATTCTTCTGCCGCGCCTTCGAGAACGGCCGCGAGGTCGCCAGCGCGCTGCGCCACCTCTTCGCGCAGCCGCTTGATCTCCTCGCGCAGGCGAAAGAGCTCGTCGGTGATGGAGAGCGCGGCCAGGGTGGCGGCGCGGAACGGCTCCAGCGTCTGGTAGCCGGGCACGGCGCGGATGGTGGAGTCCACGTGCGCGGCCACGGCGCGGGTGGACTCGGGCGGCAGGTCGGAGCGGAGGACGTGCTTCTCCCCCGCGATCTCCACGGTGACGGAGTGGCGTGTGCCGGTGCGGCGCGCGCGGGTCACCGGCGGGCCTCCAGCATGGAGAGCTTGGCCATCAGGGCGCGGATGCGCTTGCGCGCCTCGCCCGTGCGGCTGCTGAGCAGGGCGTTCTCCGCGCGCAGGCGCCGCAGCTCGTCGCCCGCGTCGCCCGCGTGAGCGGCGCCCACCAGCTCAAGCTCGCGGCGCAGTCGCGCGACCTCGGCCTCCGCTTCGGCGGCGCGGCGGCGCCACACCGCCACGGCCGCGGCGGCGGCGTGGGCGGCGCGCTCCAGCCGCTCCCATTCGGGCGCGGCCGGCTCGGCGGCGATCTCAACGGCGTCGGACACCGTGGCGCTCCTCCAGGGCACGCAGCACCCGGTCCACCTCCCCGTCCACCTCGGCGTCGGTAAGCGTGCGGTCCGCCGCGCGGAAGCGCAGGCGCCACGCCACGCTGCGCGTCCCCTCCGGCAGCCCCTTGCCCTCGTAGAGGTCGAAGGGGGCGAGCCCCTCCAGCAGCGCGGAGGCGGCGTCCACCAGGGTGGCGCCCACCTGCTCGGCCGTAACCCCGTGCGGCACCAGCAGCGCCAGGTCGCGCTCCGAAGCCGGCTGCGTGGGGAGCGGCACGTAGCGCGTGGAGCGGCGGTTCACCGGCAGCTCCGGCAGACGCAGCTCCAGCGTCCACACGGGAGCGGCCCACGCGGGCGCGTCCACCCCTTCGGCGCGCCCGCCGCCGCCCAGGCTCACTTCGGGGCCGGCCATGTTGAACGACGCGCCCACGGCCTCCACGCGCGCCTCCGGGTACTCGCGGGCGAGCTCCTCCAGCATCCCCTTGAGGTCCCACACCTCGTAGCTCCCCGCCTCGCCCGTCCAGTGGCGCGGCGCGCGGGCCCCGCTGAACGCCGCGGCCACGCGCCGCTCCTCCTGCGGCACCGCGCCCGCCGGCCCCGCGCGGAATACGGTGCCCACCTCGAACAGCCGCACGTCGCGGACGCCGTGGGCGAAGTTGTGCTCCACCCGCCGCAGCAGCCCCGGCGTGAGCGCGCTGCGCAGGAACCCTTCCTCGGCCGAGAGGGGGTTGAGCACGCGCACCTCGCCCGCGCTCTCCGGCGCGAAGCCGGTGGTGCGCGCCTCCAGGAAGCCCCATCCCACGAACCGCTCGGCGATCCGCCGCTCCACCTCCACCTGCGGCGACTCGGGGACGCTGCTTGGGCGGAAGGGCGCCAGCTCGTCCGGGAACGAGTCGTACCCGCGCCGCCGGGCGATCTCCTCGATCAGGTCGATCTCCCCCTCCACATCCCCACGGAAGCCGGGGACGGTCACGCGCATGGGCGAGGCGGCGGCATCCACCACGAAGCCGATCTCCTCCAGCAGCGTCTGGATCTCGGCGGGCGGCACCTCGGTGCCCAGGATGCGCTTCACCCGCTCGGGGCGCAGCTCGATGGCGCGCCGCTCCCATGGCTGCGGGTTGAGATCGACGGCTCCCACGGCCTCGCCGCCGGCCACCGCGACGATCAGCTCCGCGACACGCTGGAGCGCCGCCGGCTGCCCCTCGGGGTCCACGCCGCGCTCGAAACGGTACGACGCGTCGGTGGAGAGCACCAGTCGGCTGCGGGTGCGCCTCACCGTCTTGGGCTCGAAGAGGGCGCACTCCAGGAAGATGTCGGTGGTCGAATCGTCCACCTCGCTGTTCGCGCCGCCCATCACCCCCGCGATAGCCACCGCCCCTTCCGCGTCGGCGATCACCAGGTCGGTGGAGACGAGGGCGCGGTCGGTGCCGTCCAGCGTGGTCAGCGTCTCGCCGTCGCGGGCGCGGCGGACCCTGATCTGGCCGCCGCGCAGCTTCGCCAGGTCGAAGGCGTGGAGCGGCTGGCCCAGCTCGAAGAGGACGTAGTTGGTGGCGTCCACGATGTTGTTGATGGGGCGCAGCCCCACGGCGCGCAGCCGCGTGGCCAGCCACTCGGGCGACGGCCCCACGCGCACCCCGCGCACCACCGCGCCCATGTAGCGCGGGCACCCAGGCTCATCGTCGATATGCACCGTGACGCCGGCCAGCTCGCCGCCCGCACGCGTCTCCAGCCGCACCCGCGCGGCGTTGGGGAACGCGGGGAGCTCGACGCCCGCCGCGCCGCCCGGCGCCAGCTCGCGCGCCACGCCCACGTGCGACAGCAGCTCGCCGCGGTTGGGAGTGACGTCGATGAGCAGGCGGTAGTCGTCCAGCCCCAGCGCGTCCACGAAGCGCGTACCGGGAGCCCAGTCGCCGTTGAGCGCCATCAGCCCGGCGTGGTCGCGCCCCAGCCCCAGCTCGCGCGCGGAGCAGAGCATCCCCTCGCTCACCTCGCCGCGCAGCTTGGCCTTGCCGATGTTGATCCCGCCGGGAAGCGAGGCTCCCACGGGCGCGAACGGGTAGAGGCGGCCCGCCTCCACGTTGGGCGCGCCGCACACCACCTGCACGCTCTCGCCGCCGGCGTTCACGCGCGTCACGCGCAGCCGGTCGGCGTTGGGGTGCTGCGCCACCTCTTCCACGCGCGCGATCACCACGTCGCCGATCCCCGCGCCGAGGTCCGTGAGCTCGTCCACCGGCGCGCCCAGGAGGGCCAGGCGGTGTGCGATCTCCTGCGCGGTTCCCTGGATGCCGGGAGCGAGGGCCTTGAGCCAGCGGTATGAGACGTTCATGGACAGCGGGGAATGGGGAACGGGGAACGGGGAACGGTGGATGCCGTTCGGGTCCGATAGCCCCTATCCACGTTTTGTTTCCGTGTCAGGCGAGATCACCCGGGGGTCTCGCCCGAGATACATTTCGATGAACTCTTCGTACGAATCCGCCAGCGGCAGCAGCTCCGTCCCGCCGAGGCTCACTGCCACGGGAGCGGTTTCCTCCGCGCCGGACGGGAGGCGGACCACGTAGGCCCACGTCCACATGGCGTAATCGGCCACCACGAACCACCGCTCCGCGTCCGGCGCCGGCACCCAGGCCCGCGCCAGCGCGCTCACCTCGTCCAGCGGCCAGAAGCGGATCAGGTCGGGGTCCAGCGCCGGACTCTCACCATCCACCGCGATCCCGCCCACGACGAGGAAGTAGTCGCGCAGCCCCCGCGGAAGCCGCACCCCGTGCCGCTCCTCGAAGGCCCGCACCTCCGCCTCCCCCGCCCCACCCGCCGGCCGGATCCCCTGCTCCCCCCACCGCTCCACCAGCCGGTCGAGAAACGTCGGCATCGCCGAGGAATCCCGACTCACCACCGGAGCACCCGTTCCCCGTTCCCCATTCCCCGCCGCTACGCGAACTGCCCCAGGAACCGCACGTCGCTCTCGTACAGCAGCCGGATGTCGGTGATGCCGTAGCGCAGCATCGCGATGCGCCCCGGGCCCATGCCGAAGGCGTAGCCCGTGTAGCGCTCGGGGTCGATGCCGGCGTGCTTGAAGACGTTGGGGTGCACCATCCCGGCGCCCATGATCTCCATCCACCCCGTGCCCTTGCACGCGCTGCAGCCAGACCCGCCGCAGATCATGCACGACACGTCGATCTCCGCCGACGGCTCGGTGAAGGGGAAGTACGAGGGGCGGAACCTCGTCCTGGCCTCCGGGCCGAAGAAGCGGCGGACGAAGAGGGCCAGCGTGGCCTTGAAGTCGGCGAAGGTCACGCCCTCGTCCACGGCCAGCCCCTCGATCTGCTCGAAGGCGGGGGCGTGGCTGGCGTCGAACGGGTCGCGGCGGTACACGGTGCCCGGGATCACCACGCGGATGGGGGGCGCGTGCGCCTCCATGATCCGCGCCTGCATGGGCGAGGTGTGGGTGCGCAGCAGCGTCCCCTCGCCCAGGTAGAAGGTGTCGTGCATGTCCGCCGCCGGGTGGTCGAGCGGGAAGTTGAGCTTGGTGAAGTTGTACTCCACCGTCTCCGCCTCCGGGCCGGCCACGCGGCTGAACCCCAGGTCGCGAAAGATCTCGCAGATCTCGTCCACCACCCGCCGAACGGGATGCACCCCCCCCCGCCACGGCGCGCGCCCGGGCAGCGTCAGGTCCTCCTTCGGCCCCGTGTCGGCCGCCGCGTTGTGAGCCGCCGCGCTCTCGTCGAAGAGCGCCGTCAGCGCGTCGCGCACGCGGTTCGCCTCCGCGCCCACCACGGGCCGCTCCGTGGGCGCGAGCTCGCCCAGGCGGCGCAGGACGCCCGTGAGCCGCCCCTTGCGCCCCAGGAAGTCGATGCGCGCCGCCTCCAGCGCCTCCGCCCCACCCGCCGCGCGGATCGCCGCTCCCCCTTCCGACTCCAGCCCGCGCAGCTGCGCGATCAGCTCTTCGGTGATGCTCATGGCTCTCTCTGTGTCTCTGTGCCTCCGTGTGAGACGCAGTTCCGTCAATCTGAACGGCTCCCCCGCATTTGGCTACCCCGCAAAGCACGAGCGGCGCCGTGGATCACTCCACGGCGCCGCTGCGCAAAGCCGAATCAGGAACAGCTCAGGCCTGGTTCGCCTTGGCGGCGCTGGCGAGCTGCTCAAAGGCCTGCGGCTCGCGAATGGCGAGGTCCGCGAGCACCTTGCGGTCGATCTCGATGCCGGCACGGCGAAGGCCGTTCATGAAGCGCGAGTACGAAAGCTCGTTCTGGCGCGCGGCGGCGTTGATGCGGATGATCCACAGGCGGCGGAACTCGCGCTTGCGGTTCTTGCGGTCCCGGTACGCATAGCGGCGGGCCCGCTCCACGGCTTCCTTCGCCGTCTTGTACAGGTTCTTGCGGCGGCCGAAGTACCCCTTGGCGTCCGCCAGGATCTGCCGCTTCCGCCGGAGGCGGGCGACGTTGTTCTTTACGCGAGGCATGGGTCCAAACCCTCCCTAGTCGGTTGCGGAATCAGGCCAGGAGGAGGCGCTTCACGCGCTTCTCGTCCGGCTTGGCGAGCATGGTGGTGCCGCGCAGGTTCCGCTTCCGCTTCGGCGACTTCTTGGTGAGGATGTGGCTGTGCATGGCGCTGCCACGCTTCACGCGGCCCTTGGCCGTGACCTTGAAGCGCTTCGCCGCACCCCGGTGGGTCTTCATCTTCGGCATCGGATTACTTCCTTTCTGGCGGCCCCGCCGCGGGCGACGAGGGCCGTTCGGGAGCCCGCACCGAGACCGGGGCGGGCCGTTGAGGTGCACCCGCGGGCGCGGGTGCGGGGCGTGCGCCCCCCCCGTCGTTCGCGGGGGCGGGCCGATCTGAACCCCCGCCTGTGGGGGCGGGCCGATCTGAACCCCCGCCTGCGGGGGGCTGAACCGTCTTGAGCGGCGCCAGCATCATCACCATGCTGCGCCCTTCCATCATCGGGTGCTGTTCTACCTTGCTGATGTCCTGCAGCGCCTGCGACACCCGGTCCAGCACCTGCCGGCCGAACTCGGGGTGCGCCATCTGGCGGCCGCGGAACATCATGGTCAGCTTGACCTTGTTCCCCTCTTCGAGGAAGCGGCGGGCATGGCGCAGCTTGAAGTCATAGTCGTGGTCCTCGATCCCGGGACGCATCTTGACTTCTTTGATCTGTACGTGGTGCTGCTTCTTGCGCGCCTCGCGCTGCTGGCGCTGCTCCTCGTACTTGAACTTGCCGTAGTCCATGATGCGGCAGACGGGCGGCCGGGCCAGCGGTGCGACTTCCACCAGGTCCAGTCCCTGCTCTTCCGCGATCTCCTGCGCCCTTTCGATCGGCAGGATCCCGAGCTGCTCTCCTTCCGGGCTGATCACCCGGACGGGGCTGATACGGATCTGCCGATTCACCCGCACTTTCTCTTGGATGGTGCCGCTCTCCGAATCGGGGAAACAAAAAAGACGGATCTGAAACGCTCAGATCCGTCCACGCGCACACGCACTCCGTGCTCCGGTGGAGCGACGAGTGAGGCGAGGCGCGATGCGCGGACCCGGCAGCATTCGCCCCGTGAGGGAACGAAGCCGAAAGGTGGGGAGCCTGCCGGCCCCCGCTTGTCCAGCATTAGAACTGCCGAATCTACCGGTTTCTATCGGACCTGTCAACTGCGGGCGGCCCTCACCCGGCAGCTTACAGCTGCCACCCTCTCCCAGTAACTGCCCTGGGAGAGGGGACTACTTCGGATGCGCGTACTACGGCTGAAGGCTCGCGCGGCTGCAAACAAACGGGCTCACACGGAGACACAGAGACACCGAGGGAGCGTTTTCCACCCGTCACGCCGCACGCGACGTTGTCCCCTCTCCCACGCTGTTCGTGGGAGAGGGTGGCAGCTGTAAGCTGCCGGGTGAGGGCGCTCTACTCGAACCCCACCTGCAGCGTCCGCGTGCGCGCCTGCTGCAGGACGCGGTCGGTGAGCACGCCGCGCTCCAGCACCTCCTGCTTGCGCCCGGCGCCGCGCACCCGCACCGCCGCCGTGCCCCCTTCGGCCTCGCGCCCGCCGATCACGGCCATGTACGGCACCTTGGCCGTCTCCGCCTCGCGGATGCGGTAGTTGAGCGTCTCGTTGCGGTCGTCCACGTGCACGCGCACGCCGGCCGCGCGCAGCTCCTCGCCGTACTGGCGGGCGGAGGCGGCCTGGTCGTCGGAGATGGGGATCACCACCACCTGCACCGGGGCGAGCCACACCGGGAAGGCGCCCGCGAAGTGCTCGATCAGGATGGCGATGAAGCGCTCGAACGAGCCGCAGATGGCGCGGTGGATCACCACCGGCCGGTGCGCCTGGTTGTCGTCGCCCACGTACGACAGGTCGAAGCGCTCGGGCGCCGCGTAGTCAAGCTGGATCGTCCCCAGCTGCCAGCCGCGGCCGATGGAGTCGCGCACGTCGAAGTCGATCTTGGGGCCGTAGAAGGCGCCGTCGCCCGGCTTCAGCTCGTACGAGAGCCCGGTGGACTCCAGCGCCGCCAGCAGCGAGCTCTCCGCCCGGTCCCACATGGCGTCGTCGCCGATGCGCTGCTCGGGGCGCGTGGCGAACTTGGCCGTGGCCGTGAGCCCAAAGGTGCCGTACACCTCCTGGATCAGCCCCACGAGCCGCTTCACCTCTTCCTCGATCTGCTGCTCGGCCAGGTAGATGTGCGAGTCGTCCTGCTGGAACTGCCTCACGCGCGTGAGCCCGCTGAGCGCCCCCGACACCTCGTTGCGGTGGAGCACGTCGAAGGTGCAGTAGCGGATGGGCAGCTCGCGGTACGAGTGCTTCTTGGACGCGTACAGCAGGTGGTGCGACGGGCAGTTCATCGGCTTCAGCGAGAAGTCGTGCTCCCCCGTCTCCGTGTCCAGCACCAGGAACATGTTCTCGCGGTACTTGCCCCAGTGCCCGCTCACCTCCCACAGCGACTTGTTGAAGAGGAGCGGAGTCTTCACCTCGCCGTACCCCGCGCGGAGCTGCAGCTCGCGCATGTACTCGTTGAGCGTCTGGTAGATGGTGGTGCCGCGCTCCGTCCAGAACGCCGACCCCGGCGCCGCGGGGTGGAACATGAAGAGATCCAGCTCCTTCCCCAGCCGCCGGTGGTCGCGCCGCTTGGCCTCCTCCAGCTGGTGGAGGTGCTGCGCCAGCTCGTCCTTGCCGAAGAAGGCGGTGCCGTAGATGCGCTGCAGCATCTGGCGCTTCTCGTCGCCGCGCCAGTAGGCGCCGGCGGTGTTGAGCAGCTTGAAGTGCTTGAGGCGCCCGGTGGAGGGGACGTGCGGCCCGCGGCACAGGTCCAGGAAGGGCCCGTTGCGGTACACGCTGATCGTCTCGTCCTCGCCCAGCTCCTCCAGCCGCTCCAGCTTCAGCGGGTCGTCGGCGAAGAGCTCGCGGGCCTCGGCGCGCGACACCTCGCGGCGCTCGAAGGCGTCGTCGGCGGTGGCGACCTTGGCCATCTCCCCCTCGATGAGCTCCAGCTCCTCTGGGGTGAAGGGGGGGTCCACCTGGAAGTCGTAGTAGAAGCCCGTGTCGATGGCCGGCCCGAAGCCGATGGCGGCCTCGGGCCTCACGCGGCGCACCGCGGTGGCAAGGATGTGGGCGGCTGAGTGGCGGAGCACGCCCAGCGCGTCCGGGTCCTTCTCCGTGAGGATCTGGACGGAGGCGTCGGCGTCGAGGGGGCGCACCAGGTCCACCACCTCGCCGTCTACCTTGGCGGCGATGGCGGCCCTGGCCAGGCGCGGGCCGATGGCCTCGGCCACGGCGCGCACGGGGGCGCCGCGCGGCACTTCACGCACGGACCCGTCGGGGAGAGAAACCTTGACCGTATCCACGGACTGCTCTGCGATGCTATGGGATGGAGGCCGCCCGGCGCGACGGCCGGGCGCTTCAGCGGGGAGTGTAGACGAAAAAGAGCCCGATGGCAACCGCGAGCCCCGCGCCGAACAGCGCCCAGGCCCACACCGCCCGCAGGGCGACCCCTTCGTCCAGCATGTCGTCGTCCACGCGCCGGTGCGCGTGGTCGTCGAATTCCTGGATCTCTTCGGCACGTAGAAGCATGACACCCGTCAGGGCAACGGCCGTGCCGCCACACGGTACAGGACAGAATGGCCTCACACGGAGGCACGGAGGCACAGAGACCTTCATCTCTGTGCCTCTGTGGCTATGTGTTAACTGCTGGCAGGAAACATGCGAGTCGACCAATCCGTCACGCACTCCCCGCACCGAGGAAACCCCCTATGAGAAAGCTCCGCATCCCTATGTTTTCCGCCGTACTCATCGGCGGAGCCGCCGCGCTGGCCGGCTGCTCGGACCAGCCCGTGGCGAGCGCGCCCACGGCGCGCGCGAACGCTTCCGTACCCGCTGCCCCCGCCGCGCACCTGGTGGTATTCCGGAACGAGCGCGCCATCCCCGACGACTTCGCCGCGCAGGTGGGCGCGCTGGGCGGGCGCGTGGACGCGGCGTACAACGGGCTGGGAATCGCCGCCGTCAGCGGCCTGAGCGAGCAGGGCGTCGCGGCGCTGCGCGGGAACGCCGGGGTGGCGTTCGTGGAAGCGGACGCCAACGTGGCCTTCGACGTCGGCCCGCGGCGCGCCGGCCCCGCGGAAGAGATGATACCGGATGCGGAGACCGCCGTCGAGGGGAGGCCCGGGCACCACTCGGTGCTCTACCGCTGGCAGTGGAACATGCAGGCCATCAATGCCAGACCGGCGTGGGAAGCGGGCTTGCTGGGCTCGCCGGAGGTGACGGTCGCCATCCTGGACACCGGGATCGATCCCACGCTGCTGGACTCGGAGGAGTTGGTGGACCTGGAACGCTCGCGCTCGTTCGTCCCCGAGGACGACGCGGCGCTGGCTAGGCTCTATCCCGGGCTGCACCCCATCAGCGACCTGGACGGGCACGGGACGAACGTGGCGCTGCAGGTATCCAGCAGGGGCCGCCACTTCGCCGGCGTCACGTCGCGGAGCACGCTGATGGGCG
>DASVSA010000467.1:0-10134 GCA_036388335.1 Longimicrobium sp.
GTGGTGGGCTCGCGCGTCGCCACCCCGGCGCGCGTGGCGCGGGAGCTCAGCTTCGCGTCCATCACCGCCGGCTCGCAGACCACCTGCGGCATCACGCGCAACGGCGCCGCCTACTGCTGGGGGAAGGGGACCTTCGGCGGCCTGGGCAACGGGACCACGGCCACGAGCGCGCTCCCGGTGCGGCTGCCCGACCCGAGCTGACACGCGCGGGCTGAGCTCACATGGAGGCACGGGGAAAGCTGGCTTTTCTCCGTGCCTCTGTGTCTCTGTGTGAGATTGTCGTATCTTCCGCGCGACTCCCCTTTTCTTCCCGCCCAGACGCGATGATCGAGCTCGACGACCTGTCGAAGCGGTACGGCGACTTCCACGCGGTGCGCAATCTTTCGCTGCGCGTGGAGGCCGGCGAGGTGTACGCGCTGCTGGGCGCCAACGGGGCGGGGAAGACCACGGCGCTGCGCTGCCTCGCCACCCTGCTGGAGCCCACCTCGGGGACGGCCCGCATCGCGGGGTTCGACGCGCGCACCCACCCGCTGGAGGTGAGGCGGCGGCTCGGCTTCCTGGCGGCTTCGATGGGCCTCTACGCCCGCCTCACCGCCCGCGAGCTGCTTCGCTACTTCGCGGAGCTTCACGGCATCCCCGCCGCGGAGACGACGGGGCGGGTGGAGGCGGCCGTGGCGGCGTTCGGGCTGGAGGAATTCGCGGACCGGCTTTGCGGCAAGCTCTCCACGGGGCAGCGGCAGCGCGTATCCATCGCCCGCGCCGTCGTTCACGATCCCCCCGCGCTGGTGCTGGACGAGCCCACACTGGGGCTGGACGTGCTGAGCGGCGAGTCCATCTACCGCTTCGTGGAGGACGCGCGCGAGCGGGGGCGGGCCGTCGTCTTCTCCACCCACCAGATGAGCGAGGTGGAGCTGCTGGCCGACCGCGTGGGGATCATCGCGGGCGGGCGGCTGGTGGCGGAGGGGACGGTGGGCGAGGTGGTGGGGCGGAGCGGCGAGGGGAGCCTGGCGCGCGCCTTCCTGCGCATCGTGCGGGAGGCCGCGTGAACGTGCGCACGGTGGGCACGGTGCTCCGCAAGGAGCTGCGGGAGACGCTGCGCGACCGGCGCACGCTCTTCATGATGCTGGTGATCCCCACGCTCCTCTATCCCGCGCTCTTCGTGCTCATGGAGCAGCTCGCGTTATTCGGGCAGCGCAAGCTGGAGGAGCGCCCCCCCGCCGTTGCCGTGGCTGGAGCCGACGACGTGCGCGGCTTCCTGGCGCGCGACTCACTGCTGCGCGTCGTCCCCGCGGCGGAGGCGCCGGCGGAGGCGCGGCGGGCCGGGCGCGTGCAGGCGGCGGTGGTGGTGGAGGCGGCCGCGGACGCCGAGGCCACGCGCGGTGTGCGGGTGCTCTTCGACGAGTCGGAGGACCGCTCGCGCCGCGCGCAGCAGATCGTGAGCGTCCGGCTGGCGGCGTGGAGCGACTCGCTGCTGGCGCGGCGCCTGGCCGCGCGCGGGCTCCCGCGGAGCTTCGCGGCGCCGCTCGCGGTGGCGGACTCGTCGGTGGCCACGGCGCAGGAGGCGGGGGGATACGCGCTGGGCCGCTTCCTCCCCGGCATCCTGGTGCTGATGACGCTGCTGGGCGCGTTCTACCCCGCGATCGACTTGGCGGCGGGGGAGAAGGAGCGCGGCACGCTGGAGACGCTCCTTACCGCGCCGGTGCCCGCACGCGACATCGTGGCGGGGAAGTTCCTGGCCGTCGCGCTGCTGGCCATGACCGCGGC
Source organism: Longimicrobium sp. (assembly GCA_036388335.1). Lineage (GTDB taxonomy): Bacteria > Gemmatimonadota > Gemmatimonadetes > Longimicrobiales > Longimicrobiaceae > Longimicrobium. The sequence goes on from DASVSA010000467.1 coordinate 1,765, forward strand.
GATGGTCAACCTGCTCAGCATGCTGCTCACCTTCCAGTCGGGGATCTTTCGCTTCGCCAAGGCGGCGAACCTGCAGTTCTCCCTCCCCTGGGGCTCGGCGCTCCTGGTGCTGGCGGGGCTCATCCCCCTGGCGATCCTCTTCTCCGCGCTCTTCCTGGGGATCGCCGTCCGCTCGCAGTCGTTCAAGGAGGCGCAGAACGCGCTCACCCCCGTGCAGCTGGCCGTCATCGTCCCCGTGATGCTGGTGGCGCTCCCGGGGATCGAGGCGACCCCGCTGATCGCGGCTCTGCCCGTGGCCGGCGTGGCGCTCCTCTTCCGCGACCTGATGTCGGGTACCGCGCGGCTGGGGCCGTCGCTGATCGCGTTCGGCGCGTCGGTGGCGTACGCGGCGCTGGCCCTGTGGTTCGCGGCGCGCGCGTTCGGGCGCGAGGATGTCCTGTTCGGCTCGGGATCGGCCACGCGCGCCGGGTGGGCGGAGCGCCTGCGGGGGTGGCGGAGCGGGGAGCGCGGCGTGCCCAGCCCGGCGCAAGGGTTCGCCTTCATCGCCGCGGTGGCCCTGCTGTACTTCCACCTGGGCGCGGCGCTGCAGGGCGGCCTGGGCGAGCGCGGGCTCCTGCTCTCGGAGCTGCTGGTGCTGGGCGCGCCCGCGGTGGCGCTCGCGGTGCTGGGGCCGTACGACGTGCGCCGCACGCTGGCGCTGCGCCGGCCCTCGGGCCGCACGCTGGCGGCGGCGCTGCTCATCGCGCTGGGGGGGATCCCGCTGGGGTGGGGGATCGGCTGGCTGCAGCTCCAGTTCTTCCCGCAGGCGGCGGAGGCGCTGGGCGGGCTGGAGAAGCTGGTGACGGCCACCGACGCCCGCCGCGCCCTCTGGCTCCTGGTGCTGGTGGCGGCGACTCCCGCCGTGTGCGAGGAGCTGGTGTTCCGCGGCGTCCTGCTGCAGTCGCTGGGGCGCGAGCTGACGGCGGCGCGCGCGGTGGCGGTGTCGGCGCTCGTCTTCGGCGCGTTCCACGTCTCCAACGAGACGGCGATCCGCTTCCTCCCCACGGCATGGATCGGCGTGCTGATGGGGTACGTGGTGTGGCGAAGCCGCTCCGTTTTCGCGAGCATGCTGATGCACTTCGTCAACAACGGCGCGGTGGTGCTCCTCCTCTGGCAGCCGGAGGTGCGCCGCTTCGCCCTGGCCGGCGACCGCCCGGCCACCCTCCCGCTCGTGCTGGCGCCCTTTGTACTGGGGCTGGGCCTCTGGCTGCTTCCGCGCCGCGCGCCCGCGCAGGCGGGGCCGGCCGGTGCGCCGCTGCCCGCTCCCTGAACCCGAACCAACGGAGATCCGCATGGTTGCCGCCGTGGTCCTGATCCGCGCCGTCCCCGGCGACGTTCCCGCCCTGGCCCGCCGCATCGCCGGCATCGACGGGGTCGCCGAGGTCTACTCCGTCTCGGGCGAGTACGACCTCATCGCCATCGTCCGCGTGGCCGAGTACCAGCGCATCGCCGAGATCGTAACCGAAGAGATCGCGCAGGTGCAGGGGATCGAGCGCACCAACACGCTTACCGCCTTCCGTGTCTTCTCCAAGCAGGACATGGGGGCGGCGTGGGACATGTTCGAATAACTGCTTGGCTCACACAGAGACACGGAGGCACAGAGACGACTTCATCTCCGTGCCTCTGTGTCTCTGTGTGAGCCTGCTGTTGTTTACGGGGCGGGGGTGCCGCTATGATGATGGTACAGATGCCGCCGCTCCTCCGCGCAGCGGGCCACCCAACCCTGGAGCCGAACGTGAAGCTCTCCGCCTTCTCCGTGCGCGCCGTCATGGTGCTCGCGCTCACCATCCTGGCCGGCTGCAACGACGACAGCACGGGCGTCGACACCTCCGTGGGCGGCAGCTACGCGCTGGAGTCGGGGCTGGTGTTCTCGTTCGACGACGCGCAGACCACGCGCAAGCCGGTGCCCATCGTACTGTACGAGGGCCCCGCGTCCAACGGGAGCGCGACGTTCAACATCCGCTTCGAGCTTCTCGGCTCCACGATGACGCTGGAGGAGAGCGGGCGCACCTTCCAGTTCTCCGGCACCTACCGCCTTTCTGAGACGGCGAACCGGTTCCAGCCGCAGACGGAGACGTTCACGGCGTCCGGTACCTACAGCGTGGACGGGAGCGACATCACCTTCGCGCCGGCCGGCTCGTCGGAGGTGGGGATCGGCAGCGACGGCCTGCTCTACCGGGGGAAGCTGAGCGTGGAGGTCACGGACCCGTTCCTGGGGCTGGAAACGCTCTACGAGTTCCGCAAGTAAACAGCAGGGCTCACACAGAGGCACAGAGGCACGGAGATGAAGTCATCTCCGTGCCTCCGTTATTTATCGCCGCCGGCCGCCCCTGCCTCCCTTGTGGCGGCCACCGGTACGTGCGCGCTGGCCTTTGCGCCGGCTTCCTTCTTCCTCGGCGCGCGGGGGGCGTCCCCGGCCGCGGCCCTGGCCCCGGCCGCGGCCCGGCTCGCGGTCCCGGTCGGCGCCGCCGCCGCGCTTGGGGCGGTGGGGCGGGTCTTCGGGACGCTCGCGCAGCATCGCCTCGCGCGCTTCCTCCAGCGTGGCGGCGCGGATCTCCGGGCGCTTGCCGCGGGTGATCGTCCACTGGAGCGGGCGGTCGAACTCGGGGACGTCTTCCTCTTCGATGTAGTTGAGGATCTTGGCCGGGATGCGCGCGCGCACGATGGGCGTGCCGTCGTCGAAGGCGTAGTCCAGCGGGTACTCGCGCCCCTCCAGGTACACGTGGTCCGGGAGCGACATCCACCGCTCGCGCTCGGCGGGGTCCACCAGCGAGTCCGCTTCGATGCGGAGCGGCGTCTCCAGGAAGTCCGCGTACGAGTGGACGTGCGCCAGCTGCTCCGCGATCGTCCCGATCATCGTCTCCTCGCTGACCCCCGCCTTGCCCCCCGACTTGCGGTGCACCTGCCGGAGCTGGCGGAGCGCGTCGCGGTTGGCGGCGGCGTCCTTGTGGAACGCCTCGCCGGCCATCACCGCCGCCGCAAGCGCGCGCCGGCACTCCTCCTCCAGCCCCTCCGGGAAGCGGTCGACCGGCTGGTCCTCGGAGTCCAGCACGAAGCCGTGGTACTCCACCGAGCTGCGCAGCCGCAGCGGGTGGCGGCGGTGGCTGGCGTCGTACACCACCTGCGGCTCGGCGCGCGAGGCGTGCTTGATCAGCAGCTTGAAGGGAAGCTGAGTCCCCGCGATGGAGCCGCGCGCCTTGCCGAAGCGGTCGGCGAAGAAGTTGATCTCCCCCGCCACCGGCCCCCAGGTGCCGCACACGCTCGTCTTGGAGACGCGCACCTCCTCGCCCCACGAAGTCTCCTCGTCGATCACCAGCGAGAAGGGCATCACCCTGGCCAGCAGCTCCTGCCAGTCGCGCTCCAGCTCGCGGTTGAGCGGGGGGAGGTTGCGGGGGAGCTCCAGGTCCAGCGACCGGAAGATGGAGGCGATGGCCAGCGCCGCGTCTTCGATGGACCTCACCAGCACGCCGCGCTCGTCCGCCCACTCCGCCAGCGCCTCCGCGTCGAACACGTGGCGGGGGAGGCCGTACACCTGCCCCAGCGCGCCGTTGGTGGCCAGCGCGTCCTGGTAGATGCGGTACGCGGTCAGGTGGTCGCTGCCGGGGACGATGTACGCGCTGATGTCGTTGTCCTGCTGCCGCAGCATGCGGTGGAGCGAGTCGATGGAGGCCATCGCGGCCACCAGCGGCACCATCCGCTCCTCCGCCTGCACCAGCAGCTCGCCCCAGGGCCGGTCCACGGGGAGGACCTCCACCTTGCGGCCGTAGTCCGTGAGCCGGTCGTTGGCGATGAGGCCGCGGCGCGTGAGGGTCTCCACGGCGCGGCGGTAGGCGATGCGGTCCAGCGGCACGGGGAGGTCCAGCTCGTCGGCGCGCACGCCCATGTCCGCGCAGGTCATGGCCACGCGCTCGGGGTCGCCCGCGAGCTGGAAGTTGGGCGCGGTGGGGCGCAGCGAGCCGAAGTCGATGTCGCGCTCGCTCAGGATCCACACCTCGCCGTTCTCCACGCGCCCGTGCACGCGCCCGGCCATCTGCAGGATCTCGTTGGTGCCCAGCGGCTTGCGCGTGAGCACGCTGCGGCCCTTCTCCACCAGCGTGGTGAACTGCGCGTCCTCGATGACCACCGTGTCCAGCCCGCGGATGTTGAGCGCGGACTGGCCGGCCGCCGTCATCGACAGCACGAAGGGGTGGGGCGCGCCCTCGCCCTCCAGGAACGGCCGCAGCTTCGCCACGGGCTCGCCGCCGTGGTAGAACTCGGTGAGCATCTCGGGATACCGCTCCGCCACGGCCTTCACCGTCTGCTCCGTCCCCGCGCGCGTGGGGACGAACACGGCCACGCCCCGCTTCTCCTTGCGCACGTGGCGCATGAAGCGGTCGCCCAGGAAGGCGCCGGGGTTGAGCGTGTTGGAGATCCTCACCGTCGCGGCCTTTTCGGGGTCGAAGGCGGAGCTCTCGATGACGGTGGCGGAGTGCAGGTACTCCGCGTAGAAGGTGGGGTCCACTGTGGCGGAGAGCCACACGAAGCGGCACCCGGCGCGCTTGGCCAGCGCCAGGCACAGCTCCAGCTCCGCCGAGGTCTGGTGGATCTCGTCCACGATCACCACGTCGCTGGCGTCGATCAGGTTGTCCTGCAGCCACCTGCGCGCGATGCCGGTGGTGACGATCACCACGTTCCAGTTGGGCGTATCGGGCGTGGCCTCGCGCTCGCGGTTCACCACGCCCACCCGCAGGTCGGGGCCCACGATGGCCTCGGCGATGGGGCGGATGGCGAGCGTCTTTCCCGTGCCGGTGCCGGCCACGATCCCGAAGCCCTTCCCGGCGCCCGCCAGCTCCCTCAGCTCGCCGCCGTGCTCGCGGTTGATGATGGTCTCCACGCCCCTGAGCTGCACGCCCAGCTCGATGGTCTCGCAGGCGGCGCGGGTGGGCGCGATGACGACGATGCGCCCTTCCGGCGGGCGCCCCGGGTAGCGTTCCGAGGGGGGTGTCGTCGGTACCTGGACCATGGATCTCCGAGCGTTGGCTTGGGCTGGTTGACGCGGCGCGCGGCGCCCCGCCAGAATGTCACGGAGAGGCGCACGAGCAAAAACCCAGCCAATTACAGGTCCCAGCGATGCAAGGCTCCATCACGCTCTTCGTACGCGCCGCCGAAGTCGCCGCCTGCTCCGGCCCCCCGCGCCAGGGCGAGGGAGCCGATCCCGCCGCCGCTTCGCCGGGCGCCGCGGTGGCCGTGGAGCGGGGCCGCGTCGCCGCGGTGGGGCTGGAGGCGGAGCTGCGCACCCGCTTCCCCGGCGCGGCGGAGGTGGACTGCGCGGGCGGCACGCTCACGCCGGGGCTGGTGGACTCGCACACGCATGCCGTGTTCGGCCGCTGGCGGACGGACGAGTACGCGCTGAGGTCCCAGGGCGTGCCGTACATGGAGATCGCGCGGCGCGGCGGCGGGATCAACGCCTCCGTGCGCGACCTGCGCGCGCGCAGCGAAGACGAGCTGGTGGAGCTGTCGCTCCCGCGGCTCCGCGACCTGCTTGCCAACGGCATCACCACGGCCGAGGTGAAGAGCGGCTACGGCCTCTCCACCGAGGACGAGCTGAAGACGCTGCGCGCCATCCGCCGCCTCGCCTCGCTTCAGCCCATCGAGCTGATCCCCACCTTCCTGGGCGCGCACGAGGTGCCGCCCGAGTACCGCGAGCGCCGCGACGCGTACGTGGACCTCCTGGTGGAGGAGATGATCCCCGCAGTGGCGGAGTCGGGGCTGGCGCGCTTCTGTGACGTGTTCATGGAGCCGGGCGTCTTCGACCGTGCGCAGAGCGAGCGCATCCTGCGCGCGGGGCTCGACCACGGCCTGCGCCCCAAGATCCACGCGGACGAGCTGGAGGGGAGCGGCGGGGCGGAGCTGGCCGTGGAGCTGGGCGCCGCCTCCGCGGACCACCTGGGCGACGTGTCGGAGGCGGGGATCGCCGCGCTGGCCGGCTCGAAGACGGTCGCCACGCTGCTCCCGGCCACGCTCTTCTTCCTGGGCCGCCCGAAGTTCGCCCCCGCGCGCGCCCTGCTGGACGCCGGCGCCACGGTGGCCCTCGCCACGGACTTCAACCCCGGATCGTCGCCCACGCCCAGCCTCCCCTTCGTGATGACCGCAGCCTGCTCGCGCATGGGCATGAGCCCCGCCGAAGCGCTGCGCGCCGCCACCGCGGGCGGCGCGGCGGCCCTGGAGCTGACGGACGGCCGCGGCACGCTTGCCCCCGGCGCCCCAGCGGATCTCGTCCTCTGGCGCTGCTCATCCGCGGGCGAGATCCCGTACCGATTGGCGGCTCCCGTGGTGGCGGGAGTCTGGAAGGGCGGAGTCAAAGTGGGGTAAAAGTGCGTTAGTGCGTGAGTGCGTGAGTGCGCTGAACAGCAGTCACTCACGCACTCACGCACTCACGCACTCACGCACTTCTGTTGTCGAACCCTTGCGGCCCTCGCTATCTTCGCATCGTATCACCTCGCCGCGCTTCTCGTAGCAGGATTCTCCGTTCCACACTCATGGCGAACATCGGAAAGCTGAGGGACCAGGCTCGCGCCTATGAGCAGCGGGACCAGTGGCGTGAAGCGATCGGCGCGTACCGCCAGATCCTGGAGAGCCCGGAAGGGGGCGAGGTCGACATCGCCCTGTGGAACCGCATCGGGGACCTTCACCTCCGCCTCAACGAGACGGAGAAGGCGGTGGATGCGTACGAGGCGGCCGTCAACGCGTACGTGGAGGTCGGCCTCTACAACAACGCCATCGCGCTGTGCCGCAAGATCCTGCGGCTGGTGCCGGGGCGCATCGCCACCTACCGCCGGCTGGGGCAGATCAGCGCCGCCAAGGGGTTCCTGGCCGACGCGCGCCAGAACTTCCTGGAGTACGCGGACCGGATGCGCCGCGCCGGGAAGCTGGACGAGTCGTTCGCGGGGCTGAAGGAATTCGCCGACCTCTCGCCGGACGACGTGGAGGTCCGCCGCCTCCTCGCGGACCAGCTCCTGGCCCACGGGCACCGCTCCGAAGCGGTGGAGCAGCTCCGCGCCCTCCTCACGCCCCTCATCCGCGCGGGTGACGAGGACGCCGCCGAGGCCGTGCGCGAGCAGATCCGCGCGACGGACCCCAACGCCAGCACCGAGCCCCTCGCCCGCGCCGAAGCGGCCCCTGCGGCAGACGACTACGCGGTGTTCGACACGGGGAACGTGGAGGTCGCGGCCCCGCTCCCGTCCGCCCCCGAAGTCCCCGCCGCCGAGCCGCCCGCGGGGATCGAGTTCGGCGCCGGCGCGGACGCGGACGACGGGCTCATGGAGGTCTCCGCCATCGAGGGGCTGGAGGTCTCCATGGACTTCAGCCGCCCGGAGCCCGCGCCCGCCGCGCCGCCCCCCGCCCCCCACCCGGCCGAGGACGAGGACGAGCTCCCGCTGCTGGACTTCGACATGGGCCCCCCGCCCGCGGACCCGGCGGCGTACGGCGAGGTCAGCCTCGACGACCAGCCCGCGCGGGACGAGGACGACGGCGGCGGTCTCCCCCTGCTGGACGAGGGCGAAGACCTCCCCATGCTGGACGTGGGCGACGACCTCCCCCTCGTGGAGCCCGGGGACGACGACGAGCTCCCCATGATCGACATGGGGAGCGACTTCGGCGCGGTGCAGCTACCCACGATGGAGCCGCCGCCGCCCGTGCGCGACCCGGTGGAGCAGCTCCGCTCGCGCGTGGCCACCAACCCGGAGGACGTCGCCTCGCGCGACGCGCTGGTGGACCTCCTCCACGAGCGCGGCGACGAGGGCCAGGTGCAGCGCGTGCTGGACGAGGCGCACCGCGCGCTGGCCGTGCGCGGGCTCTACCGCGAGGCCGTGGGGCCCATCTCGCAGCTCATCCGCCTTCACCCGGGCGACGGGGTGCTGCTGCAGAAGCGGGTGGAGTACGCCTTCAAGTCCGGCGACCGCTCGTCGATGGTGGAGGCGTACCTGGCGCTGGCGCGGTACTTCGACACCACGGGCTCGCGCGACAAGGCCCGCGCCGTGTTCGGGCGTGTGCTGGAGATCGAGTCGTACAATCCCGAGGCCCGCGCCGCGCTGGAGGCGATGGCGGAGGCCGCGCGCCGCGCCGCGCCCCCGCCGCCTCCGCCCCCCGCGCCGCCGGCCGCCGAGTACGTGGACCTGGGCTCGCTGATCCTGGGCGACCCCGACGAGCGCGAGCAGACCACGCGCTTCGTGGTGGAAGAGAAGGAGCCCACGGGCGACGAGGACCGCGACTTCGCGGACATGCTTGCCCACTTCCGCCAGAAGGTGGCGGAGAACATCGAGGCGGAGGACTCGTCGAGCCACTACGACCTGG
>DASVSA010000468.1:0-4611 GCA_036388335.1 Longimicrobium sp.
CGCGCGAGCAGCTGGAGCAGGCGGTGCGCGACCTCCAGGACCTGGCGGCCACCGCGGCCGAGATCGGCGTGCCCGCGCGGCATCCCTGGCGCGACACCTCGCGCACCTTCTACTCCCCGGACGACCTGGAGACCACCCGCGAGACCGCCGCGGAGACCGCCACGCGCGCCACGGAGCTGGCCGGACGCGCGGCCACCGTGGGCGACGCCTTCGGGCTCCCCCCGGTCCGCGGCCTCGCGGACGTGGAGACGGCGGCGGAGGTCGCGTCGGTGCTGGCGCGCTCGCCGGGCGCGCCGCTGGCGGTGCTGCAGAACGGGGCCTGGAACGCGCCGCCCGCCGAGGCCGTCGCGCTGGTGGAGCGCGGGCGCGAGGTGAAGCGCCTGCGCGAGCGCATCGAAGCGCGCTTCCGGCCCGAGGTGCTGGACCAGGACCACGCCGGGGACGCCGCGTACGTGGAGCGCAGGGCGGAGGGGATCTTCAGCTTCCTGGCGTGGCTGGACGGGCGCTGGCGCGCCATCCGCACGCGCTGGCTGGGGTACCGCCTCCCCGCGTTCACGGGTTCGCTGGTGGAGCAGGCGTCCGAGATGAAGCAGGTGGACCGCCTGCGCGCCGAGCGTGCCGCCCTCACGGCGTCCGAGGCGCGGGGGCGCGAGCTGTTCGGCGAACTCTGGCAGGGGGAGAGGTCCGGCTGGGAGGCGCTGGACGGCTACATCCGCTGGGTGGTGGAGTTCCGCGGGGCGTGCGTGAGGCACGGGCTGGAGGCGCGCGCGGCCGAGGTGGCGGCGCAGGCCCGGCCGGACGTGTCGCAGGTGGAGGCGCTGCGGACGGCGGCCGACGAGCTGCGCGCCCTGCTGGCGCGGCTGCGCCTGGGCGTGGGCTGGCCGGCGGAGTACCTGGCGACGGCGCCGCTGGACGAGATCGCCGCGCGCGCCGAGGCGCTGGCCGGCAACGTGGCGCTGGCCCCGCGCTGGGGCGCCTTCGAGGCCGCGCGCGCCACGGTGGCCAACGGCATCGCCCACGAGCTGCTCCCCGCGGCCATGGGCGGCGAGATGCCCTTCACCGACCTGCCGGCGGCGTTTCAGCGCGCGTTCTACATGAAGTGGCTCTCGGCCGTGGTGCAGGAGCGCGAGCCGCTGGCCAAGTTCAACACGCTCACGCACGAGGAGCGCGTGGCCGAGTTCCGCCGGCTGGACGAGCTGGTGCTGCGCGAGAACCGGGCGGCGCTGGTGGGGCAGCTGCGCGACCGGGTGCAGGCGCGCCTGCAGGAGCCGGAGACGCGCGACCAGCTCCCCTACCTGCGCGGGCAGATGGCGCGGCAGCGCTCGCTGGCCCCGCTGCGCCGCACCCTGGGGCAGGCGCAGGCGGCTATCCGCGCCATCAAGCCGTGCTTCATGATGAGCCCGCTCAGCGTGGCGCAGTTCCTGGACGGCGGGCAGCCCGGCTTCGACCTGGTGATCTTCGACGAGGCGTCGCAGCTCCCCTCCGAGGACGCGGTGGGCGCCATCCTGCGAGGCCGGCACCTGGTGGTGGTGGGCGATCCCAAGCAGCTCCCCCCCACCAACTTCTTCGCCGTGTCCACCGGCCAGACCGACGCGCCGCTGGCCGAGGACGGCACCCCGCTGGTGGACGATTCGGAGAGCATCCTGGAGCAGTTCATGGGCGCGGGGATCCCCATGAGCCGCCTCAAGTGGCACTACCGCAGCGCCCACGAGTCGCTCATCACCTTCTCCAACGTCTCCTTCTACGACTCGGACCTCTACACCTTCCCCTCCGTGGAGACGGGCGCCGGCACCGGCGGGCTGCGCTTTGAGCACGTGCCCGACGGCGTGTACGAGGGGAAGGGGATGAACACGCGCGAGGCCCAGCGCGTGGCGGACGAGGTGGTGAGGTTCGCCAGGGAGCAGCTCGCGCGGCGGGAGCGCGGCGAGCCCGTGCTGTCGCTGGGCGTGGGCACCTTCAACCTCCGCCAGCAGCTCGCCATCCAGGACGAGATGGAGCGCCGCCGCCGCGAGGACCCCTCCATCGAGCCCTTCTTCGACCGGACCGGCGCGGAGCCCTTCTTCGTCAAGAACCTGGAGAACATCCAGGGCGACGAGCGCGACGCCATCTTCATAAGCGTCACCTACGCCCGCGGCGCGGACGGCAAGCTGCGCCTCAACTTCGGCCCGCTCAACGGGCAGAACGGGTGGCGCCGCCTCAACGTGCTCGTCACGCGCGCCCGCCAGCAGATGCGCGTCTTCTCGTCGATGCGCGGCGACGAGATCCCCGCCGTCACCACGGGCTCGGACGGGCCGCGCCTGCTGCGCGAGTTTCTCCTCTACGCCGAGCGCGGGCGGCTGGAGAGCGTGGCCGCCAGCGCCGCGGCGGACACGGAGTCGCCCTTTGAGCGGGACGTGCTGCAGGAGCTTGCGCGTCGCGGCTTTACGGTCGTCCCGCAGGTGGGCGTCGCCGGCTACCGCATCGACCTGGGGGTGATGGACGACGCGGCGCCCGGCCGCTTCCTGTGCGGCATCGAGTGCGACGGCGTCTCGTACCACTCGTCCGAGACGGCGCGCGACCGCGACCGGCTGCGGCAGCAGGTGCTGGAGGCGCGCGGGTGGCGCATCCACCGCATCTGGTCCACGGACTGGTTCAAGGACCGCGCGGGGCAGATCGAGCGGCTGATGAAGCTGATCGAGGAGGACCGGGTGCGCGCCCGCGAGGAGGCGGACGCGGAGCGCTCGGCGCGCGAGGAAGCGGCGGCTCGGGCCGCCGTCGAGGAGGAGCAGCGCCGGGCGGAGGAAGCGTCGCTCCCCGCCGGCCCCGGCGCGCCGTACGTGCGCCCCACGGCCGCGCCCTACGCCGTCACCCCCGGCGAGGGCCGCTATTCGCGCAGCGACATCCTCTCCACCCCGCTGGGCCAGCTCGCCGAAGCGGTGAAGGCGGTCGTCGCCACCGAGTCGCCCATCCACCGCGCGGACGTGGTGGCGCGGGTGCTGGGGATGTGGGGCACCCGTTCCGGCTCGCGCATCCAGGCCCTGCTCGCCGACGCCTGCACCGCCGCGGAGGGCGCGGGGATGGTGGAGCGCCGCGGCGACTTCTTCTGGGCCCCCGGGCAGCCCGCCGTTCCCATCCGCTCGCGCGCCGGCACGCGCATCCCCGGCGACCGCATCGCCCCCGAGGAGTACCGCGCGGCGATCCTGGCCGTGCTCGCGGGCGGCCACGCCTTCGGCCACGGCCAGCTCGTGAGCGAGGTGCGCTCCGTTCTCGGCTACAGCCGCACCGGCGCCGTGCTCGACGAGGCCATCTCCTCGGTCATCGCCGACATGCTCAAGGCCGGGGAAGTCGGCGAGGCGAGCACGGGCATCCGGCTGCGCACGTAACGGCGGGGCTCACACAGAGACACGGAGGCACGGAGATGAAGGTCTCCGTGCCTCCGTGTCTTCGTGTGAGCCATGCTTGGCTCGGAATTACCGCGAGATTACCTTCCATCCGCACCCGCAATCATGGAGCTGTCCCGTGAACAACTTGATGGAGCGCATCACCGTCAACCCGCGCCAGTGCGGAGGCCGCCCCTGCATCCGAGGCATGCGCATCCGTGTCACCGACGTGCTGGACCTGCTCGCTTCGGGGCAGACGCGTGAGCAGGTGCTGGAAGAGCTTCCGGACCTGGAGCCGGAGGACATCGAGGCGTCTCTCCGATTCGCGTCACGCCGCATCGATCACCCGGTCGTCGTCGCATGATCTTCTGGCTGGATGCGCAGCTTTCCCCCACGCTCGCCGTGTGGCTGCGCATGCGCTTCAGCCTGGACGCGACCGCGGTGCGGGAACTCGGGCTGCGTGACGCCGAAGACGCTGTGATCTATGCTGCAGCCCGGACAGCGGGCGCAATCGTGGTCACCAAGGACAGTGACTTCGTGGAGCTTCTGCAACGGCATGGACCACCGCCGCAGGTTCTCTGGCTGCGGTGTGGCAACACCTCGCATGTTGGAAGGCGGCGAGCCACTGGTGGAGATCGGCGATGCCTGGTAGTCGTACAGCCGCACTACGGGGCTCACACGGAGACACGGAGGCACAGAGATGAACTTATCTCCGTGCCTCCGTGTCTCCGTGTGAGCCAGGCAGTGTAAGCGTGAACGTGGAGCCGGTGCCTACCACGCTGCGCACACGCAGGTCGCCGCCCATGCCGCGGGCGAGGTCGCGGCTGATGGCCAGGCCGAGGCCCGAGCCGTCGCTGCGGCGGGTGCGGCTCATGTCCACCTGCACGAAGGGCTCGAACACCGCCGACTGCTTGTCGTCCGGGATGCCCGTGCCGGTGTCGGTCACGCGCAGGAAGACGACGCCCGGCGCGCCCTCGCGGACGGCGCTGGTCACGGACACGCGACCGCCCGGCGGGGTGAACTTGATGGCGTTGCTCAGCAGGTTGAGGAGGATCTGGCGGATCTTGTCCGGGTCGCCCCGCACCGCGGCGCCGGGGCTCACCGCCACCTCCAGCCGCAGCCCGGCCGCGGCGGCCTGCGGCACCACCATGGGCGCCACGCGCTCCGCCAGCGCGGCCAGGTCCACGTCCCCGATGTCGTAATCCACCCGCCCGGCCTCGATGCGGGCCAGGTTGAGCACGTCGTTGATGAG
>DASVSA010000469.1:0-2557 GCA_036388335.1 Longimicrobium sp.
ACGCTCCGGACGCCCCGCGCTACCGCCGCGCCTATGACGGCGCGGGCGACCGCCGGATCGACGGCGAGCGCCGCGTGACGGACGGGGTGCGCCTCAGCCGCCGCCAGCACACGGGCGTGATGGGGAACTTCCGCCGGGCCCCGGTGCGCGACGGGCTGATCGGCCTGGCGATCGTGGGCGCCGCGGCCCCGCTCGCGATGTCGCGCCTCGACGCGTTGCGCACCGACGGCACGCACGAGCAGATCATCCCCACGGCATCGGCCATCCTCCCGCTGTCGGACCAGGCGGTGGGCTCGGCGTGGCGCGCGGCCAACAAGGAAGCCGCCGCCAAGGCCACCGCCGCCGTCGCCGACAAGGGGACGGAGCGCGAGACGTACATCCAGCAGAAGCTGGACCGGTACGGCGACATGGGGCTCGACCGCAAGCTGGCGGAGAGCATCTACGACCTTGCCCTCAAGGAGAACATCAAGCCGGACGTGGCGTTCGGCCTGGTGCGCACCGAGAGCGAGTTCAAGACGGCCGCCACCAGCCACGTGGGCGCCATCGGCCTCACCCAGCTGATGCCGGCCACCGCCCGCTGGATGCGCCCGGGCGTGCAGGTGAGCGACCTGCGCAACCCCGAGGTCAACCTGTCGATCGGCTTCCGCTACCTCAGCGAGCTCATCGAGAAGTACAAGGGCGACGAGCGCCTGGCGCTGCTTGCCTACAACCGCGGCCCCGGCACCGTGGACCGCGTGCTGAAGCGCGGCGGCGACCCGGACAACGGGTACGCCAAGGCGGTGTTCACGGGTGAGGGCGTGCACAAATAGCACAGCTTCTCACACAGAGAACACGGAGGCACAGAGGAGAATCGTCTCCTCTGTGCCTCGCTCTTTTCAGGGGCCGGCGCGGAGGAGGAAGGCCCACTCCCAGCCGTCTTCGCCGCGGGTGAAGCCGGAGCGGAGGTCGGCGTAGCCGCGCACGGTGGCGTACTCTGGGGGCGCGGCCCACACGCGGGTGTCGGGGACGGCGGCGACTCCGCGGTCCAGGAGGCCGGGGAGTCGCGCCAGGTCGCCCGCGCGCGGGCCGGACAGCGCGGAGACGGAGGCCAGCACCCCCTCCGGGCCGCTCAGCGCGTGGACGAAGCTGCGCGCCATCACGGGGCGCAGCGCGTTCACGTCGCGGCGCCGCGCGGCCTCGCGCACCGCGAGGACGAACTCGGCCAGGTCGCCGCCGCGCGCGTCGGCGGGGGCGTACGGCACCCAGATGACCCGCGCGCGTTCCGTCCACCCCACGGGCGCGCCGGGGCACACCAGGCAGCGCACCTGCAGCGAGTCGCCCGCGTCCTGCAGCACGGCCAGCCGCATCCCCAGGTACGGAAGACGCGTGGGGACGGGGCCGCGCAGCAGGGTGCCGGCCTGGCGCGTCCACACCTCGGTGGGCTGCGGCGGAGCGGGCGACACCGGCGCGGGGGCCAGCTCCGGGATCACCGGCGGGGGCGGAGGAGGACTCGCGCACGCGGCCAGGACCAGGAGGGCTGCGGCGAGGTGTGGGGCTCGTGTCATCGGCCTGTCGTTCGGCTGCCGGGGAGGGGCCGCGGTTTTCCGCGCCGCCGGGAGCTAGTAAATTCGCCCGATCCGTCCCGAACGCAACCCGCGATCCCGGAGCCCACGCTGAATCCCGCCCCTCTGGCCCTGATCTGCTCCATCCCCCTGGAGTGCGCCGCGCTCCTCGGGGCCCTGGAAGAGCGCCGCGACGACGCCATCGGGCGCAAGCCCGCGTGGAGCGGAAGGCTGGATGGTGTCCCCGTGCTCCTCTTCCCCGCCGGGATGGGGAAGGCCAACGCGGCCCACGGCGCCACCGCCCTGCTGGAGTCGCGCGAGGTGAGCGGGATCATCGGCTTCGGCGTGGGCGGCGCGTACCCCGGCTCCGGCCTGCACACCGGCGACGTCGCGCTCGCCTCCGCCGCCATCTACGGCGACGAGGGCGTCGCCGCGCCGGACGGCTGGATCTCCACCGAGGGGATCGGCATCCCCCTGGTGGAGCGTGGGGACCGCCGCTGGTTCAACCGCTTCGAGGCCGATGCCGCTCGCGTGGAAGCGGCGCGCGCTGCCCTGGAAGCGGCGGGGATCGCCGTTCGCGTGGGGTCCTTCGTCACCGTCTCCAACTGCTCGGGCACGGCGGCGCGCGGGGCGGAGCTCGCCGCGCGCTTCGGCGGTCTCGTGGAGGGGATGGAGGGCGCCGCCCTGGCCCACGTCGCCACGCTGTACGAAGTGCCTTGGGTGGAGCTGCGCGCGATCAGCAACGCCGTGGAAGACCGCGACCTCTCCCGCTGGCGCCTGCGCGACGCGGCGGAGGCGGCGCAGCGGGCGGTGCGGGTGGTGGCGAGGGGGGGCCCTCACCCGGCGGCCTGAGAGCCGCCACCCTCTCCCAGTAACTGCCCTGGGAGAGGGGACTACTTCGGGTGAGGCGAGCGGAGGACGGCGCGGGCGGAGGGGGGCCCTCACCTCCCGCCCTCCTCTCCCAAACAGCTAGGAGAGGAGGCGCATCTGCCGTGCTGGGCAGCTGGTCGGTTACG
>DASVSA010000470.1:0-3962 GCA_036388335.1 Longimicrobium sp.
TTTACTGCAGTTGCTAACGCACTCACGCACTAACGCACTCACGCACTTCAGTCCCGGATGCCGAGCTGGTCCAGGATGAACGCGTAGCGGATCGCCATCTCCCGCAGCGCGTCGTAGCGCCCCGACGCGCCGCCGTGCCCCGCGCCCATGTTGGTGCGCAGCAGGAGCGGGTTCTGGTCCGTCTTGGTGGCGCGAAGCTTCGCGACCCACTTGGCCGGCTCCCAGTACGCCACGCGCGGGTCGTTGAGGCCCGCCGTCACCAGCATCGCCGGGTACGCCTTGCGCTCCACGTTGTCGTAGGGCGAGTAGCTCTTCATGTAGGCGTAGTACTCGGGCTGGCTGGGATTGCCCCACTGCAGCCACTCGCCCGTGGTGAGCGGGATGGACGCGTCCAGCATGGTGTTGATGACGTCCACGAAGGGCACGTCGGCCACCACCGCGCGGAACAGGTCGGGGCGCATGTTGACCACGGCGCCCATCAGCAGCCCCCCCGCGCTACCCCCGCGGATGGCGAGCCGGTCGCTGGCGGTGTACCGCTCCCGCACCAGGTGCTCCGCGACGGCGATGAAGTCGGTGAAGGTGTTCTTCTTGTTGAGCAGCTTCCCCTGGTCGTACCAGGCGCGCCCCATCTCCTGCCCACCGCGGATGTGGGCGATGGCGTACACCACCCCGCGGTCCAGCAGGCTAAGGTTGTTGGACGAGAAGGTGGGGTCCGTGCTGCTGCCGTACGAGCCGTACGCGTAAAGCAGCATCGGGCGGCGCCCGTCGCGCACCAGCGGCTTGCGGTAGACGATGGAGACGGGCACCATGGTGCCGTCCGGCGCGCGGGCCCAGCTCCGCTCGGTGGCGTAGCGCGAGGGATCGTGGCCGCCCACCACCTCGGTGGCCTTCTTCAGCTCGCGGGTGCGGCGCGCCAGGTCGAAGTCGTACACGGCCGGCGGCGTCACCAGCGAGGTGTAGGTGAAGCGCACCGTGGGCGAGTCGAACTCCGGGTTGTTCGCCGGGCGAAAGGTGTAGACGGGCTCGGGGAAGTCCACCGAGTAGCCGCCGCTCCCGTCGGGCCTCACCACGCGCATCGTCCTCACCGCGTTCTGCCGCTGGTACAGCACGACGTGATCGCGGAAGACGTCGACGCCGTCCAGCAGCACCGAGTCGCTCGCGGGCACCAGGTCGCGCCAGTTGGCGGCGCTCGGGTCGGCCTCGGGGGCGGCCACCAGCTTGAAGTTGGGGGCGTTCTCGTTGGTGGTGATGAGGAAGCGGTCGCCATGGTGCTCCACCTCGTACAGCAGCTCCGCCTGGCGCGGGCGCAGCACGCGGAAGGTGCCCATCGGCTGGTCCGCGCGCAGGTAGCGGACCTCGGCCGAGTTGAAGCTGTTGGACGAGGTAAGGAGGTAGCGCCCGTCCTTGGTCTTGCCGATCCCGATGGTGAAGAGGTCGTCCGGCTCCTCGGCCACCACCGCGTCGGCGGAGGCGGGGGTGCCCAGCGTGTGGCGGAGGACGCGGTGAGGCCGGTTGGCCGCGTCGCTCTTCCCGTAGAAGAGGGTGCGGTTGTCCGCCGCCCACTCCACGTTCCCGTTCACCTGCTCCACGCGGTCGTCCAGGATGCGCCCGGTGGCGAGGTCCTTCACCATCAGCGTGTAGCGCTCGGCCCCCGTGGTGTCCACCGCGAAGGCCAGCATGCGCGCGTCGGGGCTCACCTCGTACGCGCCCAGCCCGAAGTAGCGCTTCCCCTCCGCCATCGCGTTCTGGTCCAGCAGCAGCTCCTCGGGCGCGCCCGGCGTCACGCGCCGGCGGGCGAGGATGGCGTACTGCTTCCCCGTCTCGGTGCGCGAGTAGTACAGGTACCCGCCGATGCGCTCGGGCACCGACAGGTCCGTCTCGCGGATGCGCCCCTTCATCTCCTGGAAGAGCTTCTCCTGCAGCGCGGCCGTGTGGCGCGTCATCGCGTCGGTGTAGCGGTTCTCCTCCTCCAGGTACGAGATCACCGCCGTGTCCCTGCGCTGGTCGTCGCGCAGCCAGGCGTAGTTGTCGATGCGCACGTCCCCCAGCGTCGTGTCGGCCCTGGGGACGATGCGCGCCACGGGCGGGCGCGGCGTCTGCGCGGCGGCTTCGGCCCCCGCGCAGGCGGCGACCAGCACGGCGAGCGCGGCGGAGCGAAGTCTCATCTCTGTGCCTCCGTGTCTCTGTGTGAGCCCGGTCTGTTTACAGGTGGATCATCCGCCCGTCCACCCCCAGCGCGGCTTCCTTGACGGCCTCGGGCAGCGTGGGATGCGCGTGCACCGTGCGCGCGATGTCCTCCGCCGACGCCTGGAACTCGATGGCCGTCGCGAGCTGCGCGATCAGGTCCGACGCGCGCGGGCCGATGATGTGCGCGCCCAGCATGCGGTCCGTCTTCGCGTCGGCCAGGATCTTCACGAAGCCGTCCGTCTCGCCCATGGCCTTGGCGCGGCCGTTGGCCAGGAAGGGGAACTTGCCCGTCTTGTACTCGACGCCGCGCTCCTTGAGCTCCTCCTCGGTGGCGCCCACCGAGGCGATCTCCGGCCAGGTGTAGACGATGTTGGCGACGGCGTCGTAGTTGACGTGGCCGTGCTTGCCGGCGGCGGTCTCCACCGCGGCCACGCCCTCGTCCTCCGCCTTGTGCGCCAGCATCCGCCCGCCGATCGCGTCGCCAATGGCGAACACGTTGCCCACGCCGGTGCGGTAGTTCTCGTCCACCTGGATCACGCCGCGCTCCATGCGGATCCCCACCTCTTCGAAGCCCATCCCCTCCGTGTACGCGCGGCGGCCCACGGAGACGAGCAGGTAGTCGGCCTCGATCGGCTCCTGCCCCTCCACGCTCACCACCACCCTGTCGCCGCGCCGCTCCGCGCCGGTCACGCGCGCGCCGGTGCGGATGTCGAAGCCCTGCTTGCGGAAGACGCGGTCGGCAGTCTTCACCACCTCGCCGTCCAGGCCGGTGAGGATGCTGGGCATCGCCTCCAGGATGGTGACCCTGGCGCCCAGGCGCAGCCACACGCTCCCCAGCTCCATCCCGATCACGCCGCCGCCCACGATCACCAGGTGCTCGGGCACCGCGGGGATGAACTGCGCGCCGGTGGAGTCGATGATCCGCTCCCCGTCGAACTTCAGGAAGGGGAGCTCGACCGGGACCGACCCCGGGGCCAGGATGATCGTCTTGCCGCGGACGGTCTGGGTGCCGTTCTCGCCCGTGACCTCGATGGTCTCGGGCGAGGTCATGCGCCCGAAGCCCCGGATCCACTCGATCTTGTTCTTCTTGAAGAGCCCCGCCACGCCCTGCGTGAGCGACTTCACCACGCCGTCCTTGCGGGCGAGCATGGTGGGCACGTCCATCGTGGCGCCCTCCACGCGGATGCCGTGCAGCTCCGCCTTGTGCCGGATCTGCTCGAACAGCTCCGACGAATCGAGCAGCGCCTTGCTGGGGATGCACCCCACGCGCAGGCACGTCCCCCCCAGCGCCGCCTCCTTCTCGATGCACGCGGTCTTGAACCCCATCTGCGCCGCGCGGATCGCCGCCACGTACCCGCCGGGCCCCCCGCCGAGCACCACCAGGTCGAAATTCAGTTCGTCTGCCATATATCCTCTCAGGTCCAGAGGCACAGAGACGAATTCATCTCTGTGCCTCTGTGTCTCTGTGTGAGCCCCGTAGTTAGCCTTCCAGCAGGAGCGTGACCGGGTCCTCGATCATCCGCTTGACGGTCACCAGGAACCTCACGGCCTCGCTGCCGTCCACGATGCGGTGGTCGTAGGTGAGGGCCACGAACATGATGGGGCGGATCTCCACGGAGCCGTTCACGGCCACGGGGCGCTCCACGATGTTGTGCATCCCCAGGATCCCCACCTGCGGCGGGTTGAGGATGGGCGTGGAGAGCATGGAGCCGAAGGTGCCGCCGTTGGTGATGGTGAAGGTGCCGCCCTGCAGCTCCTCCAGCGTCAGCTTGCCG
>DASVSA010000471.1:0-1628 GCA_036388335.1 Longimicrobium sp.
GCCCTCACCCGGCAGCTTACAGCTGCCACCCTCTCCCAGTAACTGCCCTGGGAGAGGGGACTACTTCGCGTGCGTTTACGGCCGAGACCTCTCTGTGACTCTGTGCCGCTGTGTGAGCCCCGCTGTTGCTGTACCATGAAAAGGGCGCCGCACCCGGCTCGCCGCATCCGAAGTAGTCCCCTCTCCCACGCGGTTTGTGGGAGAGGGTGGCAGCTGTAAGCTGCCGGGTGAGGGCCCGCAGGGAAGGCGCAGCAGGACGGTGCCGCCGGGGCCCGGCGGTGCGGTGCCGTCCGGGCGGAGGCGGGTGTAGCGGCTGTTGGCGATGTAGACCAGCTCGCCGCCCACCATGACGCCGGTGGTCGGCTGCTCGTAGGCGGGGTGGCGGCGCTCCAGCACCTCCACGGCCGTGACGGCGTCGCGCGCGGGGGCGAGGCGGATGCGGATCACCTGCTCGAAGTCGCTGAGGCGCTGGATGGCCAGCAGGCTCCCGCCGCAAAGGTACATCCCGTCGATGGTGGCCAGGGTGGTGCCCGGCGGGCGGGGGAGTAGGGTGCGGCGGCCCGTGCGCAGGTCGATGGCGCTGAGGCCCTCCGCGTGCGCCACGTACAGCCGCCGCTCGTCCGCCGAGAGCGCCATCCCGTTCGGCCACGTGAACGCCGCGTCGCCGCCGAAGACGCGCACCAGCGTGCCGCCGCGCGCGGGCACGCGGTACACGGCGTTGCCGATCCCATCGTTCACCAGCACCTCGCCGCGCGCCGTGACCACCAGGTCGTTGAGCTGCTGGGGCTCGCGGGGATCCGGATGCTTCAGGCGGCGCAGGAGGCGGCCGCTGTCCAGGTGGTACGCGTGGAGCTCCGTCCATCCGCCCACCCCCACCGGCGTGCGCGGCGCGGCCGTGTCCACCGGCGTGGTGGTGACCCAGAGCCGCCGCCGCGACGCGTCCGCGCGGATGCCGATGACGCGCCCCGGCGGGCCCGCCACCGCGAAGTCCCGCGTCGTGCCGTCGGGGAGGATGCGCACCACTTTGTTGGCGACGAGCGAGCCCAGGAAGAAGGTGCGCGTGCGCGCGTCCCACGCCACGCTCTCCGGATAGAGCTCCTCGCCGCGCGTCACCAGCAGCGTGTCGCTCCGCACCCGCGGCTCCGCGCTCGCCGCCAGCCGCCCGGCCAGCGCCCGGAAGCGTGTGGAACCGCGCAAGCCGGCGAAGGCGCTGTCGTCCTCCAGCGGCGCCGCGCGGCCGAGCGGCGCGAGGCGCTCCAGGGCGGCGAGCGCCTGCCCCGTGTCGCCCAGCAGCGCCGAGGTGCGCGCCAGGTGGAAGAGGAGCACGGGATGCCCCGGCGCCAGCCGGTCCGCGCTGCGCAGCGCCGCCAGCAGCGCCGGGAGGTCGCCGGCCCGGTACGCCACCTGGATGCGCGTGAACTCGTCCGCCAGCTGCCCGTGCGCCGCCGCCGGAACGCAGGCGAACGCGAGGATGGCGACGAATCGGAGAAGCGGGATCATACGAAATCCGGTTGAATCCGCGACACTTTCCGAGGTCCCCCAGGAGCGAATGAATTCGCCGCTGGACCTACGCGAAGACCGCCGTCGCGGTCTGTGCCTTCCGCCGGGGGTGGACCGTACAGTCCCCG
>DASVSA010000472.1:0-6159 GCA_036388335.1 Longimicrobium sp.
GCGCTCCGCCTCGCCGTCCTTGCTCTCCGCCATCTGCGAGAGCGTCGTCATCGCCTTGATCTTCAGCGTGCGCTCGCCGCGGGGAAGGGTGAGCGACACCGTCTCGCCCTTCTTCTTCCCCATCAGCGCCTGCCCTAGCGGCGACGCCACGGAGATCTGCCCGCTGTCGATGTCGATGTAGTCGCCAAAGACGAGCGAGTACGTCTCTTCCTCGCGGGTGCGCATGTCCACCACCGTCACGCGCGACCCGAAGCCGATGCGGTCGGCGGGGATCTGCGACATGTCGATCTTGGAAAGCTCGCCCGCGCGGCGCGTGAGGTGGTTGAGGCGCGCCTGCACGAACTGCTGGCGCTCCAGCGCGGACTTGTACTCCGAGTTCTCCCGCAGGTCGCCGTGCTCCACCGCCCTCTTGATCGCCTCCGGAAGCGTCACCTGCAGCTCGTGCGTGAGCCGTTCGATCTCTTCGCCCAGCTTGTTCTTGAGTTCTTCGAGCATGGTCTTCCGTCTCTGCCGCTGATCGTCCGGGGGCGATGTAACAAGGGTGCAAATGTAAGCGCTGAGCGGCCCTTTGCGCTATGGTGCCGGCGCCACGCGCCGCCGCGCGAGCCAGAGGACGAGACCGCCGCCGATCAGCTCGGCCGCGATGGTCCACAGCCGCGACGCCACCGAGAGCACCGCGGCCACCGCGGCGGGGAAGAAGGGCCCCAGCAGCCCCTGCATCGCCACCTCGCGCACCCCGCCGCCGCCCGGCGACGGCGACAGGAAGCCGATGGCGAAGGAGAGCGCGTTGACCCCCGCCAGCGGCACGATGGTGCGCGCGGGGAGGGGGACCAGCGAGTGGAGGAACAGGTAGTAGGCTCCCCCGTAGAACACCCAGCTCAGCACCGACAGCCCCAGCAGCCCCACCCCGTCCACCCAGCGCCCGCGCCAGCGCACCACGTCCTTTTTGAGAACGCGCCGCAGCAGGCCGAGCGGATAGTTGAGCGTGGCCGGGTGCACCAGCAGGAGCGCCGCGGCCGTCGCGGCGCCGCCGGTCCACCACGGGTTCAGCCCCGGCGCCAGGTGCTCGGGCAGCGTCCACGCCGAGAGGAGCAGGGCGGAGAGCAGCGCGAGCCCCGTGTGCACCGTGAGCGAGGTGAGCAGCACCGCCCCCGAAAGCCCCGCCGACCTGCTGAGCTGCGCCACGGCCACGATCTGCATCCCGGGCAGGTAGCGGGCCAGCGTGGAGAGGAACCAGATCCTCATCAGCGTGGGGAGGGGGACGTGGGCGTGCTCGAAGTGGCGCTGCACGCGGCTCCACACCCACACGCCCCACGCGAACACCCCCACCAGCGCGGCCAGGCTGGCCGCCAGCCGCAGCGGCTCCACCCGCCACTCCACCTCCCCGAGCTGCCCCCAGTTCTGGTAGACCGTCCGCGCCAGGAAGAGCGCGGCGGCCACGATGAAGAGCACGCCCAGCGCGCGCCTGGTCCGCGGGGAGATGCGCAGCTTCAACTGAAATCTCACACAGAGGCACAGAGACACAGAGAGGAACACTCCTCCCTGTCTCCGTGCCTCCTCGTGAGCCTGGCTTCTTGGATGTGCATCACGCCGCCGTCTGCCGGCGCCGGCGGACGAGCAGGTAGACGCCGTACGCGGCCAGCAGCGCCAGGCTCGCGAGGTGGATGTAGAGCCCCGTGTACAGGTCCACCGGGTTGAAGGTGAACTCCACGCGGTGGGCGCCGGCTGGCACCACCACGCCGCGGAAGGTGTGGTTGGTGCGGTAGATGGGCACCTCGCGGCCGTCCACCTTCGCCACCCACCCCTTGTAGTAGTTGTCGGCCAGCACCATCAGCGCGGGGCGGCTGGCGCGGGTGTTCACGACGACGCGGTCGGGTTCGTATCCGGCCACCTCCGCGCTCCCCTGCAGCGGCGCCGCGGGGAGGCCGAGGTCGCGCTCCGCCTCCACGAAGGCCGTGCGGCGCGGGTCCCAGCCCTGCGCCTGCAGGCGGGGGATGGCGTTCTCGCCCACGGCGATGCGCTGGGCCTCGGGGACCAGGTAGGCCCGGGGAAGGGCGAGGGTGTTCTCGTAGACGATGGCCTCCGCGCCGCGATACGCCTCGCGGAGGAAGGGGTTCTGCAGCTCCTGCGACACGACCAGCCAGCGTATGTTGGCCGCCGCCAGGAAGCGCGGGTCGTTGAAGTTGTGGAAGTCCACCATCGTCGTCTGACCCGGCCCGGCGAACTGGTTGTACCGCTCCAGCTGGTTGCCGTGTTCGCCGCCGGCCAGCTCCAGGCCGTAGCGCATGGGGTAGTCGATGTACCGCGGCCAGGCGCTGGCGCCCGGAATGGGCCACACGCGCGCCCGCTGCGGCTGCCCGGTGAGGAAGGTGGTGATGTCGTCCGGCGCGTACATCGCCTCGGGCGACTCCACGGTCATCATGAACTTCTTCCCCACCAGCCACAGGTCCGCCGTGGTCACCAGCGAGAGCGCGATCAGGGCGGCGCGGCTCGTCATCCGCCCCTCGGCCCACATCCACAGCACCGCCGCGCTCGCCGCCGCGAACACGGCGAAGCGCAGCCATCCCTGCGACGGGGTCAGCCCGGCCGTCCCCTCCGCCATCCCCGCCGAGCCGGTGCCGATGGCCACCGAGCCCACGAACGCCAGCGCCGCCACCCCGCCCGCCACCCACACCAGCGTGCCCAGCGGATTGGCGGCCGTGCGGCTCGCCCGCGCCTCCCCGCGCAACGCCGCGATGCGCTCCAGCGTGATGGCCGCCATGGAGACGAGGGAGAAGGCGAGGACGAAGTACGCCAGGTCCGGCGCGCGGAAGCGCTTGAGCCCCGGCAGCACCTCGTAGTAGAGGCGGTAGAGCGGGGTGTTGCCTCCCAGCGCCAGCGTGAGCGCGAACACGCCCAGCCCGGCGAAGAACCACCACTCGCGGCTGCGGCGCGAATAGAGCGCGCCCAGCGCCAGCAGCACCATCACCAGCGCGCCCACGTACTCCGTGTGCAGCCGGAACGCGTTCTCCCCGCGGTACACGGGGAACACGTACTGGCCCTGGTCGTTCTGGATGGTCGCGCCCACCTGCTCGGGCACCGCCAGGCCCACGATGGCGCGCGGCGGCATGGAGTACGAGGTGGAGAACTCGTAGCCGCGTCCCCCCGTCTGCCCGCGCGGCGACTCGCCCACGTAATCCGCGAAGGGGAGGAAGTTGACGGCCGCCATCACGAACCCGAACGCCACGGCCGCCAGCCCCATGGCCACGATGCGGCCCAGGCGCGCGGTCGGCGTCGTCTTCCTCACCTGCACCAGGCAGAAGACCGCCCAGATGGCAGCGGCCAGCAGCAGGTAGTACGCGTTCTGGATCTGGAAGGAGAGGAGCGCGAACCCCGTGGTCGCCGCCACGCCCGCGAAGTCGCTGAGCCTGCCCGTCCTCACGCCGCGGCGCAGGAAGAAGAAGAGGAGCGGCATGAAGGTGACCACGATGATGCGCCCGTCGTGCCCCGCGTACACCCACGACGTGGTGATCCCCGTCCACTGGAAGGCGAGGCCGGCCACGAACGCCACCCAGCGCCGGCACCCCAGCTCCACCGCCAGCAGGTACATCCCCAGCCCCGCCATCCCGAACTGGAACCAGAAGAGCAGGGGGAAGAACTTGGAGGTCGGCAGGAAGAGGTCGGCCACCCAGCGCACCGGGTAGTAGGTGCTCCCCGGATTGGAGAAGAGCGGCACTCCGCCGTACACGTACGGCACCCACTTGGTGAGCGCGCCCTCCGCCGTGCGCTGCGAGATGAAGTCGTAGAAGAAGTACCCGGCCTGCAGGTAGTCCGTCCCGAAGATGTGCCGCCCCGGCAGGAACGCGGGGAGGAAGTAGAGCAGCGACAGGGCGAAGTACGCCGCGGCAGCCACTCGGGTGCTCACCCCCGGCTCCGCTTCCACGGGCGTGGCGCGGCGGGGTGCGGGTGCGGTCGGTTTCATGACTCCAGGGTGGACGGGGGCGCACTTCGCGCCGCTGCGATGCCTTCGATGAACTCCAGGTGACGGTCCGCGACCGCGCCCCAGCGGAAGCGCTCGGCGGAGTGGCGGGCGGCGGCGGAGAGCGCCTCGCGCGCCTCCCGGTCGTCCAGCAGCACCGCCGCGGCCGTGGCCAGCGACTTCGCGTCGCCGGCGGGAACGAGCACGCCGCCGTCGCCCACCACTTCGGGGAGCGATCCGGCCGCGGCGGCCACCAGCGGCACGCCGGCCGCCATCGCCTCGGCGGCCACCATCCCGAACCCCTCGAAGCGCGAGGGCATGAGCTGCACGGCGGCCGTCGCGAACAGCGCCTGCCGCTCCGCCTCGGAGACGGCGCCCAGCAGGCGCACCCCGTCCTCGATGCCCAGGTCGCGCGCCATCGCCCGCACCCGCTCCGTGTCCTTGCCGCGCCCCGCCATGCGCAATTCAAGCGTCGGACGCGCGCGGCGCAGCTCGGCGAACGCCTCCAGCAGGGTATCCAGCCCCTTCTGGAAGACGTCCAGGCGGCCGAAGTAGAGGAGGAAGCCCTCCGGGTGGCGCGGCAGCTCGAACAGCTCGTCGGGGACGCCGGCGTACACCAGGTCGATGGGGATGCCGGGCGCCAGCTCCTGGAGCAGCTCGTACGTGGCGGTGGAGGTCGCGCTCAGCCGGGTGGCGCGGCGGATCATCGCCCGCTCCAGCGCCGCGATCCCGGGCGCCAGCACCGGGCCCCAGCGCTCGCGCGCCGTGGGGCCGCTCACGTGGTGCACGGTGATGCCGACGGGTCGCCCGGCGGGCATGAAGATGGGCGTGTAGGTGGAGAAGTCGAACACCGCCGCGTCGTACGCCGCGCTGCGCAGGAGCGCGTTGGCGGCGCGCGCGTAGGTGAGGCGGCTCCAGGCGTAGGGCCCGGTGGCGCCCAGGCGCAGGTAGCGCACTCCGTCCTGCACGCCGTCGGCCGCCCCCGGGTAGTTGCCGGTGACCACCGTGGCGTCCACGCGCGCGCCGAGGCGGCGGTAGAGCTCGAAGACGCGCACCGCGCCGCCGCCCGCCACCCAGGGGTTGGCGGGGTCGTCGTAGATGAAGTGCAGGACGCGCCGCGTCACGGGTCCCGGCGGGCGATGAAGAAGTTGGAGCCGATGGACACGTCCCAGAACCAGCGCATCGCCGGGTTCTGGAAGGGCCAGCTCCGCCGCGAGAAGTACAACGAGAGCCGGCGCTTGAGGCCCGGCCTCACCTCCTCCGGCCGCGCGATGCGGTTGCGGAGGTAATGGACCCACAGCTCGCGGGGCGGCACCACGGGGGTGAGCCCCGCCGCCCTCAGCATGCGCTTGATGCGCCAGCGCGTGGGGATCACCTCCACGTCGTACGTGCCCTCGCCGCCGCCGCGCACCTTTTCGAAGTACCAGATCTGCGCCTTCCGCGGGAGCAGGACGAGCCCGGCGAGGTCGTAGTGCGGGTCGTTCCACAGGGAGTAGAGCGAGAACGGCTTGGGCGTCACCATGTAGAGGAAGCCGCCCGGCCGCAGCACGCGGCGGATCTCGGACAGCGTCTTCTCGCGGTCGCGCACGTGCTCCAGCACGTTGTCCAGGATCACCAGGTCGAAGCTGGCGTCGCCCCAGGGCAGGGCCTCGGCCACGCCGGAGCGCAGCTCCACCTCCACCCCGTGCTCCTCCGCCCGCAGCCGGCCGCGCTCCAGGCTCTTCTCGTCCAGCTCGATCCCCGCCGTCTCCGCGCCCTGCTCGGCGATGGCGATCAGCACGCCCGCGTCGCCGCAGCCGATGTCCAGCACACGTGCGCTGGCGATGTCCAGCGCGGGTACGTACCTGCGCAGAGTGTCCACGACGTAGAAGCCGCGCGCGTACTCGCTCACGTACAGGTTCTTCCACGTGTCGAAGTTGTCCGAGCTCCACCACGCGGCTCGCTCCGCCTCCAGCGCGGCCAGGTAGCGGGGCTCTATCCCCGAGGTGTCCGTGCGGCTCACCCTCGTTTGCGACGTCGCCAAAGCGCTCTCCAGTGTAGGACGTTTCACGGCTTCAACGCCCGTTGCGATGGTTATTTCTGTTGATGTGACGGAAGTGTGTAGATCGTCATCGTTCGCGGATTTAACATCTTTCGCGGCTGTTTGTCCTGTTGTAAAGGCCCCCACCCCCCGTCCCCCTCCCCCGCATGCGGGGGAGGGG
>DASVSA010000473.1:0-5129 GCA_036388335.1 Longimicrobium sp.
GGCCGCGTGCACCACCTGCGCGGGGGCGGCGGCGGCGCTCACGGGGGCCGGGGGCGGGGTCGTGTGGATGCGGATGCGGGTGCCGCCGCGGGCGATCTCCAGGGAGTCGATCCCGCTGTCGTCCACCGCGCTGATGAGGCCGCGCAGGAAGTCGAGGTCGATCATTTCGCTCGCTCGATGTACTTGTCTTCGCGCCGGTCGACGCGGATCATGTCGCCCTCGTTGAGGAAGAGCGGCACCTGCACGACGGCGCCGGTCTCCAGCGTGGCGGGCTTGGTGCCGCCGGTGGCGGTGTCGCCGCGCACGCCCGGGTCCGTCTGCGTAACCTGCAGAGTGACGAAGTAGGGAAGCTCCACGGCGATCACCTGCTCGCCGTGCACCAGCCCGTCGCACTCCATCCCTTCCTTCAGGTACTTGAGCTGGTCTTCGCCGATCACCGCCGCGGCCAGGGGGATCTGGTCGAAGGTCTGCTGGTCCATGAAGTAGTAGAACTCGCCGTCGTTGTACGAGTACTGGATCGGCCGGTGCTCCAGCCGCACTTCTTCGATGCGGTCGCCGGCGCGGAAGGTCTTCTCCAGCACGGAGCCGGTAAGGACGTTCCTCAGCTTGCTGCGCACCACGGTGTTCCCCTTGCCGGGCTTGTGGTGCTGGAACCACATGATGCTCCACAGGACGCCATCCATGCTGATGGTCATCCCGTTGCGGAAGTCGGCCGTCGTTGCCACGAATCTCTCCTAAGTTGCGTAGGGTACTTCTTCGTTTCGGTTCCAGAGTGCGTTAGTGCGTTAGTGCGTGAGTGCGCTTAACACCCGGTTTTTAACGCACTCACGCACTAACGCACTCACGCACTTCTTCTCAAAAACTCCACCAGCCCGCGGAGGCCCAGCCGGTAGCTTTCCGCTCCGAAGCCCGAGACGACTCCCACCGCGCCGGCGGCGAGGTAGGAGCGGTGGCGGAAGCGCTCGCGGGCGAAGACATTGCTAAGATGCACCTCCACGTACGGACGCGCCACTCCCGCCAGCGCGTCGCGCAGCGCGATGCTGGTGTGCGTGTAGGCGCCCGCGTTCACCACGAAGCCCCTCACGCGCGCCGCCGCCGCCTGCACGTGGTCCACCAGCGCGCCCTCGTGGTTGCTCTGGAAGAACTCCACTTCCGCTCCCAGCTCCGCCGCCAGCGCCGCGACCGCCGCGTTCACGTCGTCCAGTGTCGCGCGGCCGTACACCTCCGGCTCGCGCGTGCCCAGGAGGTTGAGGTTGGGGCCGTGGACGACCCCGATCCTCAACGCTTGAGGCTCTGCAGCCACGCCTGGAAGCTCTCCAGATCTTCGTCGTCGTCGGCCGCCGCGGCTTCGGCCTGCGGGGCGGCGGGCGCCGGCTGCGGCGGCTCGGCGGCCGGCGGCGCGGGCGCAGCGGCGGGCTCCGAGAAGAAGTCCTCGAAGGAAAAGCCCCCCACCGGCTGCGCGGGCGCCGGGGTCGGCGCCGGGTCCGGCGCGCCCACGTCCAGCCCCACCTCCCACGGCATCGGCTCGTCGCCGGCCGCGGTGCCGCTGGCAGCTTCCGTACCCGCGGGCGCGTAATCGTCCACGGAAAGGAGGCCGTCGTCCGTCGCGGGCTCGGCCGCGAGCCACGGAAGCTCGTCGATCGCCCCCTGCTCGTCGTCCACTGGGAGGAGCGCCTCCGTCGGCGCGGCGGGGATCGCCCACGGCTCGTCGTCGTCGTTGGCGGGCGTCAGCTCCGGCTCGGCCGCGACGGCCCACGGCTCGTCGCTGGCGGGCTCCGGGGCGGCCGTCCAGGGCTCGTCACCGACCGCGGGTTCCGCGGCGGCGGCCCAGGGGTCGCTGGCGGGCTCCGGCTCCGCGTCGGCGATCCACGGCTCGTCCAGCGGCGGCTGCTGCTCGGGGGCGCCGAGCGTCTGGTCGTCCCACGCTTCCGGCGGCGGCGGCGCGCCCGCGTCGGCCTGCGGCGCCGGCTCCGCGAACGGGTGCGGCTCGCCTGCCTCGAAGCCCATCGGCGCGGGCTCGGCGGCGTCGAACGCGAGCGGCTCGAAGCCGAATACCTCCGTCTCGGTGGACCCGGAGGCCAGCGATTCGGGCTCGCTCTCGATGAACGGCTCAGCGTAGAGCGACTCCGGCACGGCCGGCTCCGCGTCCATCGCGAACGGCTGCGAATCGGATGCGGACTGCTCGGGCTCCGCGTACGCCCCCGCCTGGCCCGGACGCCACGAGAGCACGGACCACAGGTAGGTCGCCACCGACTCCGTACCGTCGCCCGCGCGGTGCTCGGCACGCACCGTCTCCGCCGCGGCTACTTCCGCCGGTGCGGCATGGCCCGGCTCCGCGAACGGAGCCTCGGGCGCGAAGGACTGCCCGGGCTCGGCGTAGGACGACTCGGGCGCGGCCTGCTCGGCATTGAAGCCGCCCAGCGTCTCCGCGTAGAACGGCTCAGGCGCGGCGGGCTCCGCATCGGAAGCGTTCGCGGGCTCGGCGTAGAACGAATCGCTCCCCGCCGGCTCCGCATCAAACCCGTTGCCCCCCCGCTCCCCGTCAAACGCACCGGCGGGCTCCATATCGAACCCATTCCCCTGCTCCACCCCGAACCCGGCGGCTGGCTGCGCATCGAACGCGTTGCCCTGCTCCACGCCGAACGCACTGGCGTCGAGATCGAGCGGCGCGGTGGGCTCCACGGTCGGCGGAGTCCACGCGTCACGCTCGCCACCGAAATCGGGTGCGGCGTCGAATGCGGGCGTGGCGAAGTGCGGCTCGGCCGAGCCATCGAAGCCGGATGCGAACGAGTCGGCGAACGAATCGCCCGTCGCGCCGGATGCGAACGAGTCGACGGACGTTTGGTCGTGCGGCGCGGCGAAGCTGTGGTCGGCCTGCGTAGCGGGAGCCGGCGCGGCGAAGTCGTCCGCGGGGAAGTCCAGCGCGGGGAGGACTTCGGGGACGTCGGGGTAGCTCTGCGTGTCGCCAGCGACCATGTGCGCGTCGACCGCCTCCAGCCACGCGGGCGTCTTCTGCGGCTCGGACGTGAAGATGGGGGCGTCGAACTCGGGCTCCGCGGCGGGCGCGCCGGCCCCACCGCCGCGCAGCTCGTTCTCCAGCTCGGCGAGGCGGCGGGTGAGGGCGGGCTCGTTGCCGCGGCGCGCGATCAGCTCGCGGTACACGTCGGCAGCGCGGTCCACGAAGCCCTGGCGGTAGTAGAGCTCCGCCATCGTCTCGGTGACCATCTCCACGTCGTCTTCCGCGGCGTCCTCGTCGTGGAAGGAGCGCAGCTCGGGGAGCGGCTCGGCAGCGACGGCGTCATCCGTGGTGGCCGCGTCGTCGAACATGCCCCACCCGGCGGCCGGGTCGGCGGCGAGCGGCTCGGGCGAGGCGCTCCAGTCGTCCGTCAGCTCCACCGCGCCGAAGTCGAGCGCGTCCGCGGCCCGCGGGGCGTCGGGAAGGTGGGCGGCGGGGGGGTCGAGGGGCGCGTCCAGGCTCACGTCGCCCCAGTTGGCGAAGTCGTCGTTCGCCGGGGGCGGCAGGTCCACCGCGCCGAAGCCCAGCTCCGGCGCCGGCTCCAGCGGCCGGAAGGAGGGCGCGTCGAGCAGCTCCTCCTCCTGGAAAGGCTGCGCCTCGAAGCCGCGCGTCTCCTCCACGGCGGGCGCCGGGCTCTCGGCCGGGGCCACGTCGCCGTGGGCGAACGGGTCCCATCCGCCCTCCTCCTGGCGTGCAGGCTGGGGCGCGGGGGCGGACTCCAGTGCGTCCAGCGCCTGGCGCGCCTCGGCACTCATGGGGTCCACGGCCAGCAGCTCGCCGTACCAGCGCCGGGCCTCGTCCGCGTTGCCGTTGGCGGCGGCCATCTCGCCCAGCGTGCGCAGCGCGATCAGGTTCTGCGGGTCGATGGAGAGGACGTAGTTGAACTCGTTGCGGGCCTCGCCCAGCGCCCCGCGGTCGGCCAGGCAGCGCCCCAGCAGGACGTGCGCGCTCAGGTAGCCGGGGTGCCGCTTGAGGTTCTCGCGCAGGAGATCCTCCGCCTGTCCCAGCTCCCCCGCTTCGCGGTACGCGGACGCGAGAGGCATGAAGAAGCGGGCCGGGTTGTCACGGTGGCTGCTCCTCAGCTGCTCGATCCGGGCGGAAAGCTCGGGCGAGATTTCGGGCATGGCGGTTCGTGCCTGGGAGGGTGGCGCGGCAGATTTAGGGACAGGGGACGCAAGTTAAGCCGCGCCGGAGGATGGTGTCAACGGCACGGAAGGCTCACACGGAGGCACAGAGACACCGAGAAGGGTGTATCCCCGTGTCTGGCGCGCCGGGCACGGGTTGCGGCGAAGGGCCGGGGTAAGTATCTTTGCGGCCTTCACTTTCGCCGATTCGGCGGGCCGCAGCCAGCTTCCAAACCACCAGCACGCCGCGGCTCCGCGGTGCTCTTCCGGAGTTTGACGCCCACATGATGGAGTTCATCCGCAGCAAGGCCGGGAAGTTCCTCATCCTTCCGACGGTCGTGTTCTTCCTCCTGTTCATGGTGTACGGCATCATCGCCGAGACCGCGCAGACGACCCCCGGCGAGCTGGGGAGCGTCAACGGGGAGCCGATCTCCATCCAGGCGTACCAGAACGCGGTGGAGGGGCTCACGCAGCAGGCCCAGCAGGCCGGCGAGCGCGTCACGCCCGAGCAGCAGCGCGAGATCCGCGAGCGCGCCTGGAACGAGCTGGTGACGGACATCCTCGTCCGCCAGGAGATGGACCGCCGCCGCATCGGCGTGACGGACCGGGAGATCGTCTTCGCCGCGAAGCACTTCCCGCACCCGCAGCTGGCGCAGCGGGAGATCTTCCAGACCAACGGGCAGTTCGACCTGCGCAAGTACCAGGCGTTCCTGGCCGGCCCGCAGGCCACGGACGACATTCTGGGCGAGCTGGAGGGCTACTACCGCACCGCGCTCCCGCGCCAGAAGCTCCAGCGCCAGCTCGCCGCCGGCGCGCGGGTGACCGATGCGGAGCTGTGGCGCGCGTACCAGGACCAGAACGAGCGCGCCACGGTGGAGTACGTGTCGCTCGACCTGTCGCGCCTGGCTCCCGGCCAGGTGAACGTGAGCGACGCCGAGGTGCGCGAGTACTACGAGAGCCACGAGGACCGCTTCGAGCGTCCGCGCACG
>DASVSA010000474.1:0-2350 GCA_036388335.1 Longimicrobium sp.
CGGACGCCAGCCCGGGCTACCTGCGCCTCCCCCTGCGCATCGCGGGCGGCCTGGGCGCGCTGCGCGACCCGGCCCGCGCGCGCCGCCTGGGTGCGGCTCCGGGATATCCCACCCCCCTCGCCGAGCTCCCGGCCCTCCACGGCCGCCTCACCGGCCCCGAGCGCCACTGGCCCGGCGCCGCCGCCCTCGCGCGCGACCTCGTCACCTTCCCCACCCACTCCCGCGTCACCCCCGCCGAGCGCGCCGAGCTCCTCTCCCTGCTCTAGTTCTCTGTGCCTCTGTGTCTCTGTGTGAGCCCCGTAGTCAGTCCGCCGCTTCCAGCATGGGCGGCGGTGACTTCGGGGCCGTCGCGGCGCCGGACAGGCCCACGACGCGGGCGCGGCCGTGGATGTCGCGCATCACGCCGCGCGTGTCCACCACCAGCGAGGTGTGCTCGGCGATGCGGCGGTAGCTGACGGCGGAGTGGTCGGTCACGATCACCACGGCGTCCATGGCGCCCAGGAGCGTCTCGTCCGGGTTCACGCTGCGCATGGGGAGGCCGCGCAGGGCCGTGTGCCCGTCGTCGTTGATGACGGGGCAGAAAGGGTCGTGGTAGAGCACGTGCGCGCCGCGGTCCTGCAGCAGGCGCAGGATGTCCAGCGCCGGGCTCTCGCGCAGGTCGTCGATGTCCTTCTTGTAGGCGACGCCCATCACCAGCACGCGGCTGCCGTTCACCGGCTTGCGGGCGCCGTTCAGCGCGTCGGCCACCTTGCGGACGACGTACTCCGGCATCTCCGCGTTGATCTCGCTGGCCAGCTCGATCATGCGCGTCTTGTACTGCAGCGTACGCATCTTCCACGACAGGTAGTGCGGGTCCAGCGGAATGCAGTGGCCGCCCAGGCCTGGGCCCGGGGTGAACTTCATGAAGCCGAACGGCTTGGTGGCCGCCGCCTCGATCACCCCCCACACGTCCACCCCCAGCTTCTCGCACGCCTGCGCCAGCTCGTTGGCCAGCGCGATGTTGATCATCCGGAAGGTGTTCTCGTACACCTTCACCAGCTCCGCCGCCTCCGCGCTCTCCACGGGCACCATGGTGTCGAAGATCTTCCCATAGAGCGCCGTTCCCGCCTCCAGGCAGGCGGGGGTGACGCCGCCCAGCACCTTGGGGGTGTTGCGCGTGTGCCAGTGCGGGTTGCCCGGGTCCACGCGCTCGGGCGAGAAGCAGAGGAAGAAATCCGTCCCCACCCTGAGCCCACCCGCTTCCAGGATGGGGAGCACCACCTCGCGCGTGGTGCCTGGATACGTCGTCGATTCCAGGATCACCAGCTGCCCCGGCCGCAGCGTGGCCGCCACCGCGTGCGCGGCGGACACGACGTACGACAGGTCCGGGTCCTTGGTCTTGTTGAGCGGCGTGGGCACGCAGATCGACACCACGTCGCACTCCCCGAGGCGCCCCATCTCGGTGGTCGCCGAGATCCGGTGCTGCTCCACCAGGGGGCGCAGCCGCTCGTCCGGGATGTCGCGGATGTGGCTGCGGCGCCCGTTGATGCCGGCGGCCACCTGCGGCGACACGTCGAAGCCCAGCACGCTGTAGCCGCTCGTGGCGGCTTCCACGGCCAGGGGAAGGCCCACGTACCCGAGGCCGATCACGCCCACCACGGCATCGAGCCGCTGGGCACTGGAGACAAAGGATTCGAGATGGGTGCTCACAGCGGCACTCCGGTGGCTTGGGGGAGGGGGATACTGAGGGCCTGAGGCGGCAGTGGAGCGGCGGAGCGGTCAGCATTCACCGTGCCGATGGCCGTCGCGAGCAACACCCGTTCCACTCGCGCCAAAACGTTTTTCTCTCGTTGCGCGCTTCCCACAATCGTGGCACCCGCGCAACAAATGCCGATCATTCGCAACACCTTACAAGAGCGCAAGTTGTGAAGAAATGCACGGCACACCTTTCCGGGTGCGCAACCTTTTCAGTGCGGTTCTTGTGAACGCCTGATCCTCGCAATCGAAGTAGCCTGTTGCGGGAAGCACACTTACCCCGAAGTGCCAGCTGCCGGCGCCCGCTGGAACGGCCCCTGCCTTTCCCGGGGCCACAACGCCCAACACGGTGCAGTCACAACCAAACAAGTGCTGCTCATAGCAAAACCGCCGAAAGGCGGTGACGCAGAGCTACGGGACTACAGCGGGATCCTCCGCCAGGTCTGCCGAGCCGCCAGCACGTAATCACTCCACGCATCCGGTGGAGGGTTGCGGCTGGCGTTTTCGTTCTGGCACCGGATCACACTGAGGCGCTTCTTGCGCCATGCACAGGGGACCCGCCCGATGATGCTCCCAACGCCAACCCACCGCGGACTCGCCATGTGGGCCCTACTCG
>DASVSA010000475.1:0-6088 GCA_036388335.1 Longimicrobium sp.
AAGGGAACGTCGAGAACGTGGTGATCATCGGCTCGGGCCCCGCGGCGTGGACCGCGGCGCTGTACGCCGCACGCGCCAACCTGGACCCCCTGGTGATCGAGGGCGAGCCCTCGCCGCAGATGATCCCGGGCGGGCAGCTGATGTACACCACCGAGATCGAGAACTTCCCGGGCTTCCCGGACGGGCTCCAGGCGCAGGAGCTGATGGAGCGGATGAAGTCGCAGGCCGTGCGCTTCGGCACGCGCGTGACGGGGGAGAACGTGGCCTCGGTGGACTTCTCGCAGCACCCCTTCCGGCTGAAGCTCACCTGGTCCGGCGAGGTGCTCGCGCGCTCCGTCATCATCTCCACGGGCGCGCGGGCCAACTGGCTGGGCCTCCCCAACGAGATGCGGCTGGCGCAGAGCGGCGGCGGCGTCTCCGCCTGCGCGGTGTGCGACGGCGCCCTCCCCGCCTTCCGCAACCGGCGGCTGGTGGTGGTGGGCGGCGGCGACACGGCCATGGAGGAGGCCAACTACCTCACCAAGTTCGCCAGCGAGGTGGTGATCGTCCACCGCCGCGACTCGTTCCGCGCCTCGCAGGTGATGGCCAAGCGCGCGCTGGAGAACCCCAAGATCCGCGTGATCTGGGACACGGCCGTCATCGACGTGCTGGGCGACGAGTTCGTGACGGGCGTCCGCATCAAGAACCTGAAGACGGGCGCGGAGGAGGACTTCGAGTGCGGCGGGCTGTTCGTGGCCATCGGCCACACGCCCAACACCTCGTTCCTGGGCGGCACGCTCGAGCTCACCGAGCACGGCTACATCCAGACGCCCCACCCCTGGCGCACCCGCACCAGCGTCAACGGCGTCTTCGCCGCCGGCGACGTGATGGACGACTACTTCCGCCAGGCCATCACCGCCGCCGGCACCGGCTGCATGGCCGCCCTGGAAGCCGAGCGCTGGCTGGCCCTCCACGACGGCATCGGCCAGGACCCGGTCCTGGAGACGGCCGAGAGCTCCATCGCCCAGGCCGACCACGGCGGCATCCTGGCATAACAGATCTCACGCAGAGGCACGGAGATGAAGTCATCTCCGTGCCTCTGTGTGAGCCCTACGGCCGTCCCAGCCAGTCCCCGATGTCCCGCACCGCCTGCCCGAACCACCCGCCCGTGTCCTCGGGATGCAGCGGGCAGTGCTCGGTCGGCTCCGTGCCCACCACGAAGTACTCCGTCTCCACCGTTTCGCCGGGGCACTGCGCGGTGGCGAGCTTGCCGGAGGCGCGGTCCACCGGAACCGACATCACGTCCGCGGGCACGGGCCAGGCGGCGGGGACGCGGTGGCGCTGGTAGTAGCGCGACACCACGCGCCCCCACACGGGAGCCGCCAGCCCGCCGCCCGACGCGTTGGCGAGGATGGGCTGGGGGCGGTCGAAGCCCAGCCACACGCCCGCCACCACGTCCGGCGTGAAGCCCACGAACCACACGTCGGCGCCGTCGTTGGTGGTCCCCGTCTTCCCCGCGGCGGGGATGTCGTACGAGAGGCCCGCCTGCCGCACCCCCGAGCCCGTGCCGCGGTCCACCACGCCCCTCATCATCGACGTGGTGAGGAACGCCACGCCCGGCGAGATCGCCGTCGTGCGCGAGACGCGGCCCTCGTACAGCACGCGCCCCTGCGCGTCCTCCACGCGGCGGATCAGGCGGGGGCGCACCTTGGCGCCGCCGTTGGCGAAGGGGGCGTACGCCGCCACCAGCTCCAGCGGCACCACCGACGCCGCGCCCAGGAAGGTGGAGGGGAGCGGCTGGATGGGCGTGCTGATCCCCATCCCGTGCGCCGTCTGCACCACCCGCGTGGCGCCCACCCGCTCGCCCAGCACCACCGCCGCCCGGTTGGACGAGAGCCTCAGCGCGTCGCGCATGTCCACCGTCGCGCTGTCGGCCACGTGGTCACGCGGCCAGTACGCGCCGCGCACACCCTCCGCGCCGGGACCCAGCAGCGGCGTGGACACCGGGACGCCGTCGCCCAGCGCCGCGGCGAAGACGAAGGGCTTGAAGGCGGAGCCGGCCTGGCGCTTCGCCTGCAAGGCGCGGTCGAACTGGCTGAGCGCGTAGTCGCGCCCGCCTACCAGCGCCCACACGTCGCCCGTGCGCGGGTCCATCGCCACGAACATCCCTTGCAGGCAGCGCGCGGGCTTGGCCGCAGAGCACGCGGGGTGGCGGAAGCGCCCGAACTGCCCCTTCTCCACCCCGCGGATCTGCCTGGAGAGCTCGTCCTCGGCCGCGTCCTGGAGCGCCGGGTCCAGGCTCGTGTACACGCGCAGCCCGTCCGTGTCCGCGCGCGGGCCGAAGCGCTCGCGCAGCTCGCGCCTCACGGCGGACACGTAGTACGGCGCCTCCCCCAGCGCCTCCGGCGGCGGAGCCAGGCCAAGCGGCTGCCCGCGCGCCATCGCCGCCTCCGTGGCGGAGATCACCCCGGCGTCGGCCATCAGCCCCAGCACCAGGTTGCGGCGGCGCAGCGCCCCGTCCGGGTTGCGGCGCGGGTCGTAGAACGAGGGCGCCTTGGGGAGCGCGGCCAGCAGCGCGGCCTCCGCGTCCGTCAGCTTCGCCACGGGCTTGCCGAAGTAGCCGCGCGCCGCGGCCTCCACCCCGTACTGCCCCTGCCCCAGGTAGATCTGGTTGAGGTAGAGCTCCAGGATCTCGTCCTTGGTGAAGGCGCGCTCGATGCGCCGCGCCAGCACCACCTCCCACAGCTTGCGCCCGATGGTCTTCTCCCGAGACAGGTACTCGGGAAAGACGTTGCGCGCGAGCTGCATCGTCACCGTGCTGAACCCCTGCCGGTAGCTGAGCGTCTGCACGTCGCGCGCGAGCGCCCCGAACGCGCGCCGGTAGTCCACGCCGCCGTGCCGGTAGAAGCGCTTGTCCTCCACCGCCAGGAACGCCCCCGACACGTGCGCGGGGATGCGCTCGATGGGCACCACCGTCCTCCGCTGCGGCGCCAGATACGCCACCAGCTTCCCGCCCCCGTCAAAGAGCTGGCTCGCCTGCGGCGGCTGGTGCGTGCGCAGCGTCGCCACCGACGGGCACCCCTCTCCGGTGCAGCGGGGCCACAGGTACGCCAGCGCCGCGCCCCCGGTGGCGACGCCCACGGCCAGCACGATCAACAGCACGCGGACGATCCTGCGGACGCGGGGAGAACCGGCGGTGGGCTTTGTGGTGCGTTTGCGGGGCATCCGGGTGGGGAACGGGGGAAGAAGTCCTGCGTTCTAAGTCCTCAGTGCGGTTAGGCACCGGGCACTCAGGCTTCTGTTCAGAATCGTACCGGTGCGGGCGGGGGATGTTCCGGCCCGTGCCTCACCCCTTCAGCCGGCGCCCGCCGTCCACTACCAGGATCTCGCCCGTCACGAAGTCGGCGCGCAGCAGGTACAAGAGCGCCTCCACCACGTCGTCCGGCGAGCCGATGCGGCCCAGGGCGGTGCCCGCGGCGAGCCGCTGGAGCTGCGCCTGGTCCATGTCGTCGGGCGGGAGCACGGCGCCCGGGGCGATGGCGGCCACGCGCACCTCCGGCGCCAGGGCGCGCGCCGCCACGCGCGTCAGGTGGGCCACACCGGCCTTGGAGATCCCGTGCGCCGCGTAGCGCGCCCACGGCTGCAGTCCGGCGAGGTCGGCCATGTTCACCACCACGCCGCGCCGCTCGCGCAGGGTGCCCGCCAAGTGGCGGATGAGGAAGAAGGGCGCCTTCAGGTTCACCGCGATGGTGTGGTCCCAGAGCGCCTCGTCCGTCTCCTCCAGCCCCTCCCCGGGAAAGACGGAGGCGCTGTTCACGAGCACGTCCACCCCCCCGAACGCGGCCACGGCCTCCCGCGCCAGCCGCTCCACCTCCCCGCCCCGCGCCAGGTCCGCCCCGATCGCCACCGCCTCCCCGCCGCGCCCGCGGATCTCCCCCGCCAGCTCCTCCGCCGGCCCCGCGGACGAGTTGTAGTGGATCACCATCCGCATCCCCTCCCCCGCGAGCGCCTCCGCCATCGCCCGCCCCAGCCTCACCGCCCCCCCCGTCACGAGCGCCACCTTGCCGTTCAGCTCCATACTTCCTCCAAAATTGGCCTCACACAGAGACACAGAGGCACAGAGAAGAAGTCATCTCTGTGCCTCTGTGTCTCTGTGTGAGTCTAGTCGTCCTGCTTGAAGATCTTGAGGTTCGTGGAGTGGCCGGGCGCCAGGCGCGCCTTGGGGTTGAGGTAGCGCACGGCGTTGTTCACGGCGATGGCCGCCTCGCCGTAGCCGCACGAGATCAGCTCCAGCTTCCCCTCGTAGTGCACCACGTCGCCCGCGGCATAGACGCCGGGGACGCTGGTCTCCATCACGCCGTTCACCTTGATGGTGTTCTTCTCCAGGGCGAGGCCCCAGCGCGCGATGGGGCCCAGGTCCGGCTTGAAGCCGAGGAGGGCGATCACGGCGTCGGCCTCGACCGAGGTGTCCTCGTTCGTCTCGTTGTTGAAGATGGTGACGCGGGCCACGCACCCGTTCACCCCTTCCATGTGCCGCACCTCGTAGGGGGTGAGCACCTGCACCTCCCCCCGCTCGGCGAGCGCCTGCATCTCGAGCACGCTGCTCTTGTGGGCGCGGAACTCGGGGCGGCGGTGGATGAGGGTTACCGAGCGGGCCACGCCGCGCAGCCCCAGCACCCAGTCCACCGCCGAGTCGCCGCCGCCCACGATCAGCACGCGCCGGCCGCGGAAGTCCTCGATCTGGCGGACGTGCGTGTGAGCGCCGCCGCCCTCGCGGAAGTGGTCGTCCCACCCTGGGCACTCCAGCACGCGCGGGTTGAGGGCGCCCTTCCCAGCCGTCACGCACACGGTGCGCGTGAGGAAGTCGCCCCGCGGCGTCACCAGGCGGAAGTGCCCGTCCTCCGGCACCATCTCCTGAACCTCGGCCCCCAGCACCACCTCGGGGCCGAACTGCGTTCCCTGCTCGATCATGTTGTTGGCCAGGTCCTTGGCCAGGATCTTCGGCAGCCCGCCCACGTCGAAGATGTACTTCTCCGGGTAGAGCGCCATCAGCTGCCCGCCCAGCTGCGGGAGGGCGTCCACGATGCGGCAGGAGATCCCCCGCAGGCCTGCGTAGAAGGCGGCATAGAGCCCGGTGGGCCCGCCGCCGATGACCGTGATGTCCGTGATGTTCGCGTCGCTCACGCGCGTGCTCCGGGTGCCTGGGTGCGGGCCCGCGAGTGCGCCGGATCCGGCCGGCGGGCCGCGCTCCATATAGACGCCGGGCCGTGCCGCCGCAAGGGAGCCGTGCCCCCGCCGCGCTCCCTTGCAGCGTGCAAGGAGTCGTGCAAGATGGCGTACCGCGGAGCGGGCACGGCGCGCTCAGGCAACTCGCAAGTTGCTGTCAATCATACACTTGCGATTTGCACGGCGGATGGCGCGTCCGTTGCCTTAGAGCAGGCCGACAGCACGACGGAGTGCTGCAGTACCCAACCCACCCCGATCCAACCCACACGGAGCAACACCATGCGCAACCTCCGCAACCGCGACGGCTTCACCCTGATCGAGCTCATGATCGTGGTCGTGATCATCGGCATCCTGGCCGCCATCGCGATCCCGAAGTTCACGAGCGTCTCCAAGAGCGCCAAGGACTCCGAGGCCGATCCCATCCTGAAGCAGGCCTACTCGCTCCAGGAGTCGTACAAGCAGAAGAACGACCTGTACGCCACCACCAGCACCCTCCTGGGCCAGGTGGGCTGGGAAGACCAGACGGGCAAGTACTTCACCGTCAGCGTGAAGGGCGCCACCAAGGCCGAGAAGTTCTGCATCCAGGCCCAGCCGACCCAGGCCGGCACCGACGCCGGGATCGTGGCCAAGTACATCACGCAGGACCGCGTCGTCTCGACGACCGCCTGCTAAGCTCGTAAGCCGTACCCCGCGGTGGGAGGGCCGTCCGGCTCTCCCATCGCCCCTTGCTGGCCCTCTCTCGCCCAACCATCGGAGTACCACCATGCGCAACCTCCGCAACCGCGACGGCTTCACCCTGATCGAGCTCATGATCGTGGTCGTGATCATCGGCATCCTGGCCGCCATCGCGATCCCGAAGTTCACGAGCGTCTCCAAGAGCGCC
>DASVSA010000476.1:0-2972 GCA_036388335.1 Longimicrobium sp.
TTTCATGGTACAGCAACAGCGGGGCTCACACAGCGGCACAGAGTCACAGAGAGGTCTCGGCCGTAAACGCACGCGAAGTAGTCCCCTCTCCCAGGGCAGTTACTGGGAGAGGGTGGCAGCTGTAAGCTGCCGGGTGAGGGCTCTGTTTACACTCGCAGCTCCGGCGCGGCTCCGCCCAGCGCGTCTGGGTAGCGGGCCAGCGCCGGCTCCACCCATTCGGCGAGGAACTCGTCCACCTGCTCGGGGGCGCGGCCCACGTACAGCTCGGGGCGCAGGTCCTCCTCCAGCTCCGCGCGCGTGACGCCGAACGCCTCGTCGGCGGCGATGCGGTCCATCAGGTCGTTGGAGAGGCCCTGGGCCTTGATGCGGTGGCCCGCGGCGACCGAGTGCTGGCGCACGCGCTCGTGGAGGTCCTGGCGGTCGCCGCCGCGGCGGGCGGCGCGCATCATCAGGTTCTCCGTGGCCATGAAGGGGAGCTCCTCCATCAGGCGGCGCCGGATCATCTCCGGGTGCACCACCATCCCGCTGGCCACGTTGTGCATCAGCAGCAGCACCGAGTCCGTGCCCAGGTACGCCTCGGGGACGGCGATGCGCTTGTTGGCCGAGTCGTCCAGCGTGCGCTCGAACCACTGCGAGGCGGCGGTGAACGCCGGGTCCAGCGAGAGGACGATGACGTGGCGGGCGAGGGCGTTGATCCGCTCGCTGCGCATGGGGTTGCGCTTGTAAGGCATGGCCGACGAGCCGATCTGGTGCTCCTCGAACGGCTCCTCCACCTCCTTGAGGTGCCCCAGCAGGCGCATGTCGTTGGCGAACTTGGAAGCGCTCTCCGCGACCCCCGCCAGCGTGGCCAGGCACGCCGCGTCCGTCTTGCGCGTGTACGTCTGCCCGGTGACTCCGTACACCTGGTCGAAGCCCATCTTCTGCGCCACCAGGCGGTTGAGGCGCTCCACGCGCTCGCCGTCGCCCTGGAACAGGTCCATGAACGACGCCTGCGTCCCCGTGGTCCCGCGCACGCCGCGGAAGCGGAGCGTGGACAGGCGGAACTCCACCTCCTCCAGGTCCAGCAGCAGGTCCTGCATCCACAGCGTGGCGCGCTTGCCCACGGTGGTGGGCTGCGCGGGCTGGAAGTGGGTGAAGCCCAGCGTGGGCAGCGAGCGGTGCTCGCGGGCGAACTCCGCCAGCGCCGCCACCGTCGCCACCAGCCGCGTCCTCACCAGCCGCAGCGCCTCGCGGTGCTGGATCAGGTCCGTGTTGTCGCCCACGAAGGCGCTGGTGGCGCCCAGGTGGATGATGGCGCGCGCGGCCGGCGCCTGCTCGCCCAGGTGGTGGACGTGGGCCATCACGTCGTGGCGCAGCTCGCGCTCCAGCACCGC
Organism: Longimicrobium sp.; assembly: GCA_036388335.1. Taxonomy (GTDB): domain Bacteria; phylum Gemmatimonadota; class Gemmatimonadetes; order Longimicrobiales; family Longimicrobiaceae; genus Longimicrobium. The sequence goes on from DASVSA010000476.1 coordinate 1,374, forward strand.
GGCGCGCCGGGTGTCCACGTCGTCCAGGTGGGCCCGCAGCTCCGCGATGGCCTCGTCGGGGATGGGAAGGCCCAGCTCCTTCTCGGCCTCGGCCAGCGCCAGCCACAGCCGCCGCCAGCTGCCGAACTTGAACTGGTCGGAGAAGATGCGCCCCATCTCGGCCGAGGCGTAGCGCTCGGTGAGCGGGTTGGAATAACGGTCGGATGCCATGGTCAGGACCGGACCAGACGGGGGCCGCGCGGCATTCGCTCCGCCCCCGCGTTGGGTGGATAGGTGACGGCCGAGAGGAAGAGCCCTTCCGGCGGCGCGGGGGGCGACGTCTCCAGCCCCTCGCGCTGCTCCAGGAGCGCGGCGATGTCGCCTTCCGGGCGCTCGCCCAGGCCGATGTCCACCAGCGTCCCCACCAGGTAGCGCACCATGTGGTGGAGGAAGCGGTTGGCGGTGACGTGGAACTTGAGGCCCACTCCCTCCCACGGCTCCCAGTGCGCGGCGCTCACCGTGCAGCGGTCTCCGCGCTCCTCCTGCCCCGCCTTGGCGAAGCGCAGGAAGGAGTGGTCGCCCACGATGGCGGCGGCGGCGCGCTCCATCGCCCCCAGGTCCACGGGGCGCGCGAGGGGCCAGCACCAGGGGGAGCGGAAGGGCGAGTCGGCCTCGGGGGAGAGCCCCACGCGGTACACGTAGGAACGCGCGACGGCGTCGTAGCGCGGGTGGAAGCCGGGGAGGGCGCCGGCGGCCTCGGCCACCCACACGTCGCCCGGGAGCAGGGCGTTGAGGGCGCGGCGGAGGGCGTGCGGCGTCCACTTGCGGGGGACGTCGCAGGCGGCCACCTGCCCGGTGGCGTGCACCCCGCGGTCGGTGCGCCCGGAGCCGATCACCTGCGCGGGTCCGTTCACCAGCCGCGACAGCACGCGCTCCACCTCGCCCTGCACCGTGCGCTGCCCCGGCTGCACCTGCCAGCCGTGGAACTCGCGCCCGTCGTAGTGGAGGGTCAGGCGGATGCGGTGGAAGTCGGGGGTGCTCACGGGCCCAAAGCTACCCGCGCGCCCCCTCCTGTCAACCCGATCCCCGTCAGGTGGTGACTCCGTGCCGCAATATCTCGTTTCGACGACCCGCTCACGCCATTCATCCGCACCCGGCTCCGTCTTGGCCCGGTTGATGCGACGCTCTGTTCGTGCCGAATCTTATCCACTCCATCTTCGCGGGGCACCATGGCAAACGGCACCAAAGGCGGAGGGGGCGGGAGCAGCCCGCGCCAGGACAAAGGCTCTGGAAGCGCGCCGGATCGCTCGGCGAATGATGATCGGGCGGATCGCTACAACCCGACCAGCCCCGATAAAGGCGCGGCGGACGCGAACGAGGCAGAGCAGGCAAAGCGCACCTCTCGATCGTAATCGCAATCGGGGAGCGTTGCGGTCCACGAAAACGCTCCCCGATTGCGATTCGCGCCTCCTGTCAACCCGGGCTCTGCTCCACGGCCCACCCACGCTCGAAGGCCGCGACCACCTCCCGCGCCTCTTCCTCGCGCCCGGCCGGTACGGGGATGCGCACCCGCTCGCCCGACGGCCCGTTGCGCGTGCTCCAGGCGACTTTGAACTCCAG
>DASVSA010000477.1:0-5549 GCA_036388335.1 Longimicrobium sp.
CCTCCGTCGAGGTGCGCTTCCTCCACAGCTGCGGCACCAGCGTCGAGGGCGAGACGTACTGCTGGGGATCCGAGACGCACGGCGAGCTCGGGATGAAGACTCCCCCCGCGGTGTGCACGGGCTACGCCTGCGCGCTGCGCCCGACGCGCATCGACGACGTGAGCTGAAGCGCGTAGCGAGAAAGCGATCTCACACAGAGGCACGGAGGCACGGAGATGAAGTCGTCTCCGTGCCTCTGGCGCGTTAAGGAAGCACAAAGACTTTATGGGAAGATGAGGCCGGGCGGGCGGCGCGTGGGTAGAATCCAGTGGGTCGAAGTACCGGACCTCAACTGGAAACGGGGAACGTGCCGGAACACATACATACGGAGTCCGAGCCGCGCGGAGGGTACCTGGCGCTGCTCTCCCTGACGGCGCTGGGGGTGGTGTACGGGGACATCGGGACGAGCCCGCTGTACGCGGTGCGCGAGTCGTTCCACCATGCGCACGGCATCCAGCCGACGCCGGGAAACGTCCTGGGGGTGCTGTCGCTGATCATCTGGGCGCTGGTGCTGGTCATCTCCATCAAGTACGCCGTGTTCGTGCTGCGCGCGGACAACCGCGGCGAGGGCGGCATCCTGGCGCTCACCTCGCTGGTGACGCCGGTGGGGGCCGCGCGAAAGAGCCCGCGCCGCGTGCTCATCGCGCTGGGACTGTTCGGGACGGCGCTGCTCTACGGCGACGGGATGATCACGCCCGTGATCTCCGTGCTCTCGGCCGTGGAGGGGCTGGAGGTCGCCACCCCCGTCTTCGAGCCGTACGTCGTCCCCATCACCATCGCCATCCTCGTCGCCATCTTCCTCATCCAGCGGCGCGGCACGGAGCGGGTGGGGAAGCTGTTCGGGCCCGTGACGCTCCTCTGGTTCGTGGCCATCGCGGCGCTGGGGGTGATGCACATCGTCCGCGAGCCCTCCGTGTTCGGGGCGGTGAATCCGCTGCACGCCGCGAGGTTCTTCGCCGCGAACGGGTACAGCGGGTTCCTGGTGCTGGGGTCCGTGTTCCTGGTGGTCACGGGCGGCGAGGCGCTGTACGCGGACATGGGGCACTTCGGGAGGAAGCCGATCCGCATGGCGTGGTACTTCGTGGCGCTGCCGGCGCTGCTGCTCAACTACTTCGGGCAGGGGGCGCTGCTGATCCGCGATCCCGCGGCGGTGGAGAACCCATTCTTTCGCATGGTGCCGCCGTGGGCGCTGTACCCCATGGTGGTGCTGGGGACGGCCGCTGCGGTAATCGCTTCGCAGGCGCTCATCACCGGGGCGTACTCGCTCACCATGCAGGCGGTGCAGCTCGGCTACATCCCGCGCGTGCAGATCCTCCACACTTCCGGGCGCGAGCGCGGGCAGATCTACATCCCCAGCGTCAACTGGCTGCTGATGATCGCCTGCATCGGCCTGACGCTCGGGTTCCAGCGCTCCACCCACGTGGCCGCGGCGTACGGCGTGGCGGTGACGACGACGATGGTGGTGACCACGCTGCTGCTGTCCGTGGTGGCGCGCGAGAGGTGGAAGTGGCCGCGCTGGTGGGGGCTCCTCTTCACGGGCTTCTTCCTGGCGGTGGACCTGGCGTTCTGGGGCGCCAACATCGTCAAGATCCCGCAGGGGGGCTGGTTCCCGCTGGTGATCGGCGCGGCCATCTTCGCCCTGTTCTCCACCTGGAAGACGGGGCGGCGCATCCTGGCCGAGCGGATGCAGCAGGGCACCCTGCCGCTGGGGATGTTCCTGGACGACGTGGGCCGCAACGGGGTGGCGCGGGTGCCCGGCACGGCGGTGTTCATGTACGGCAACCGCGACGGCACGCCGCCCGCCCTCCTCCACTCGCTCAAGCACTACCGCGTGCTCCACGAAAAGGTGGTGCTGCTGAGCGTGGAGACGCAGGAGGTCCCCCAGGTACCCGACGCGGAGCGCGTGTCGGTGGAGACGCTGGGGCACGGCTTCTTCCGCATCGTGCTGGCGTACGGCTTCATGGAGGACCCGTGCGTCCCCGACGCGCTCGCGCTGGTGAAGGCCGACGGGCTGAGCCTGCGCCCCGCGGAGACGACCTTCTTCCTGGGCCGCGAGACGCTGATTCCCAGCAAGAAGCCGGGGATGGCGCTGTGGAGGGAGCACCTCTTCACCGTGATGAGCCGCAACGCCCGCACGGCCACCTCGTTCTTCGGCCTCCCGCCCAACCGCGTGGTGGAGCTGGGCACCCAGGTGGAGCTGTGATTGGCGGCCGCGCGCGGGAGGGGTAAGTTGCTTCTCTCCGTGTCTCTGTGCCTCTGGTGAGCCCCCTGGTATGAGCGAAGCGACGATCCTGGTGATCGACGACGAGCCGCAGATCCGCGCGGTAGTGAGGCACGCGCTCGCGGACGCTTCGGTGCGCGTGATCGAGGCGGCCACGGGGCGGGAGGGGATCGACCGCGCCGCCGCCGAGCGCCCCGACCTCGTGGTGCTGGACCTGGGGCTCCCCGACGTGCCGGGGATCAGCGTGTGCGCGGAGCTGCGCAAGTGGTCGTCGGCGCCCATCGTCGTCCTATCCGCGCGGCACTCGGAGGAGGAGAAGGTGAGGCTGCTGGACATGGGGGCGGACGATTACGTCACCAAGCCGTTCGGCACGGCGGAGCTCCAGGCCCGCGTGCGCGCGCAGCTCAGGCGCGCGCGCAGCATCCCGCGTCCCGGCGCGGCGGGGCCGGTGGAGGTGGACGGGCTCAGCATCGACCTGGCGCGCCGGGTGCTCACGCGCGGCGGCCAGGAGATCCACCTGACGCCCACCGAGTGGGACCTGGTGCGCGCCTTCATGGCGCACGCGGGGGGGACGATGACGCACGAGCAGATCTTCCGCGCGGTGTGGGGCCGCTCCGGGAGCGACCCGCAGGCGTACCTGCGCGTGCACGTGGCCAACCTGCGGCGCAAGATCGAGGCGGACCCCATCCGCCCGCGGCTCATCCTCACCGAGCCGGGGGTGGGATACCGGTTCCGGGCGCTGGACTGAGTGGCCGCGCCGCGCGAGGCGCTGGTGTGGGCCGGCTGGCTCGCCGCGCTGGCCGCCCTCACGGCGGGGATGGCCGCCGCGCGCTCCCAGCTGGACGAGGCTCACGTCGCCCTTGCCTACCTCCTGCTGGTGCTGGCCGCCAGCGTGCGGGGGAGCCGCGGGCGGGGGCTGGCGCTGGCGGTGATCTCCTTCCTCTGCTTCAACTTCTTCTTCCTCCCCCCGTTCCACACCCTCGCCGTGGCGGACCCGCTCGACTGGCTGGTCCTCTTCAGCTTCCTGGCGGTAGCGGGCGCGGCTACCCACCTCGCCCACGCCGCCCGCCGCAAAGCCGCGGAGGCCGAGCGGGCGGAGGCGCTGCGCGAGGCGGACCGGCTCAAGGACGCGCTGATCGCCTCGGTGTCGCACGACCTGCGTACGCCCCTCACCACCATCAAGGCGCTCGCCCACGAGCTGCGCGAGGGCGGGGACGAGCGCGCGGTGGTGATCGAGGAGGAGGCGGACCGCCTCAACCGCTTCGTGGCCGACCTGCTGGACCTGTCGCTGCTGAACGCGGGCGAGCTGCGCGTGAGGCCGGAGGTGGCGGCGGCCGAGGACCTGCTGGGGGCCGCGCTGCAGCGCGTCTCGGGCTCGCTGGGCGGCCGGGAGATCCGCGCCCGCATCGAGGGCGGCGAGACGATCCCGCTGGCCCGCTTCGACTTCGTCCACAGCCTGCGCGTGCTGGTGAACCTGCTGGAGAACGCCCACAAGTACGCCCCGCCCCTCACCCCCCTCGACGTCGTGGCCGTGCGCCGCGGCGACCGCCTTGCCATAGAGGTGGCCGACCGCGGCCCCGGCATCCCGCCCGCCGAGCTCGACCGCGTCTTCGCCCCCTTCTCCCGCGCCCGCGGCGCCACCCCGGACGCAAGCGGCGCGGGCCTCGGCCTCTCCATCGCGCGCCGCCTAGCCGACGCACAGGGCGGCGCGCTCGAGTACGTGCCGCGCGAGGGCGGCGGGAGCGTGTTCATCCTGTCGCTCCCCGCGGTGGACCTGGAGTGAACGGAGAACGCATTGTGCATCACGGAGCGCAGACCCATCCACCCGAAGGAGGCCGAGCATGGCGGACGCGGCATTGACCGACGCGGAGCGCGTGAAGCTGGAGCAGCGGCGCGACCGGCTCATGAAGCTGATGAAAGAGGGCGGCTCGGACATGGAAGCCGACGACCGTGCGGACCTGACCCGGGAATGGAACCGCATCGACACCCTCCTGAACCGCCGCTGATACACGGATCTATGTGAATCCAATCCTCATGTGTATCTGCCGGCTCGCGTCTCCATATTGGACCACTCCGTGTCGCGACCCCGGGTATGGGTGAGATGAGAACCAGAGCTGTGCCCCTGGCGCTTTTCGTTGCGCTCGCAGCATCGGCGGGGTCCGGGCTCCTCGCGCAGGCCGGGGCGGCGCCCCTGGTCGCCCAGCAGGATACGGCGCCGCGCAGCGAGGTCAGGCTGGTAAGCGACGTCGCCTCGATCCGCCCCGGGGAGCCGTTCACGGTGGGCCTCCATGTCACGCTCGATGAGGGGTGGCGAACCCCGTACAAGAACGCCGGGGACGTCGGCAGCGGGTTGATCGCGGCGTGGAGCCTGCCGAACGGGTTCAGCGCCGATTCGTTCGCCTACCCCGTCCCGGAGCGGATCTCGGCCCCGCCGGTCGCGAGCTACGGATATCACGACGAGGTGGTCATCCTCGCCACCATCACTCCGCCGGCCCGCCTCGAGGCCGGCCGTTCCGTGCGGCTCAGGCTCTCGGCCGACTTCGTCGTCTGCGGGCACACCTGCATCCCCGCGCACGTGGAGCGGTCCCTGGAACTGCCCGTACGCGATGCGCCGCCCACGGCGTCCGGCGACGCGGCGCTGATCCGCCGATACGCCGGCCGCCTGCCCCTGGAGCACCCGCGGTGGACGACGCGGGCCGCCCGCACCGGCAGCGGCTTCGTCGTTGGCGTGGCACCCCCGGCGGACTGGAAGGGCTCCCTGGCTGGCGCCTACTTCTTCCCCGCCGACCCGGCGCTGCTCGACCACGCCGCCGGCCAGCCCCTGGGGCGGACGGCGGCCGGGGAGTACCGCGTGCGGCTCACCGGGTCGGCGTACCTGTCCCGCGAGCCGAAACGGATCGAGGGCGTCCTCGTCCTTCCGGCCGGCAGCGCATTCGATGCGGCCGGGCACCGGGGCCTCGTCGTGAGCGTGGTGGTCGCGCCCGCGGACGTGGCATGGGCCGCCGAGCCCACCGAGCCGGTCGCGGCGCCCGGGCAGGCGTCGGCGGCGGGCGCCGCCGTTGGAGTGGCCCTCGCCGTCTGGTTCACGCTGGCCGGGGGCGTGATGCTGACCCCGATGATCGTTCCCGCTACCCTCGAAAAGGAGAAAACGACATGAGAAAGACCCCGTTCGCCCTGGTGGCCGTGCTGGCGCTCGGCCTCGGGAGCGTGGCCGCCGGCGTGGTCCCGTCTCCGGAGATCGGCCGGCCGGCACCCGCCTTCAGACTCCCCGACACGCGGGGCGCGCAGC
>DASVSA010000478.1:0-2612 GCA_036388335.1 Longimicrobium sp.
CGGCGCGAGGACGACGCCGCACATGTTCGTGATCAACCCCCAGGGTACGCTGGTCTACATGGGCGGGATCGACGACGTTCCGACACCGCGGGAAGGGGACCTCGCGCGCGCCAGGCAGCTCGTGGACGCCGCGCTCACGGAAGCCATGGCCGGGCGGCCGGTCTCCACGCCCACGTCGCGGCCCTACGGGTGCAACGTCAAGTACAAGTGAGATGAGAACCCGAGCGAAATACCTGCTGAAGCAGATGGCGGGAGGCAGGCCGGGCATGGCTGTGCTCCTGGCCCTTCTGGCCGCGCTCGCCGCATCGGCGGGGTCCGGGTTCGCCGCGCAGGCCCGGACGGCCCCCCCGGCCTCCGCCCAGCAGGATTCGACGCCGCACAGCGAGGCCAGGCTGGTGAGCGACGCCGCCTCGGTGCGCGCCGGGAAGCCGTTCACGGTGGGCCTTCACGTCACCCTCGACAAGGGGTGGCATACCTACTGGAAGAACCCCGGGGACGCCGGCAACGGGCTGCTCGCCACGTGGAGCCTGCCGAACGGGTTCAGCGCCGACTCGTTCGCGTACCCGGTCCCCGAGCGGATCCCGTATCCGCCGATGGTGAACTACGGGTACAGCGACGAAGTCGTCTTCCTCGCCACCATCACCCCGCCGGCCGGCATCGAGGCCGGCCGGTCCGTGCGGCTCACGGTCCTGGCCGAATTCCTCGTCTGCGCGGACGTGTGCATCCCCGCGACCGCGGAGCGGTCGCTGGAGATGCCCGTAGGCGTTGCGCCGCCCGCACCCTCCGGCGACGCGGCGCTGATCCGCCGCTACGCCGGCCGCCTCCCCGTGGAGCACGCGCAGTGGGCCACGCGCGCTGCCCGCACGGGTGGTGGCTTCGTACTGGAGGTGGCACCGCCGGCGGGGTGGAAGGGGTCGCTCGCCGGGGCGTACTTCTTCCCCGCGGACCCGGTGCTCCTGGACCATGTCGCCGGCCAGCCCCTGGGGCGCACGGCGGCCGGGAGGTACCGCCTCCGGCTCGCGCAGTCGGCGTATCTGCCCGGCGAGCCGGGGCGGATCGAGGGCGTCCTCGCCCTCCCGGACGGCGGCCGGTTCGACGCGGCCGGGCACCGGGGCCTGGTCGTGAGCGCGGCGGTTGCGCCCGCGCGGGTGGCATGGGCCGCCGAGCCCACGGAGCCGGTGGCGGCGTCCGGCTCGGTGGCTGGCGCGGCGGCCGGGCAGGCGCCGGCATCGGGCGCCGCTGGTGGGGTGGGCCTCCTCGCCGCCGTTCTGTTCGCGCTCCTTGGCGGCGTGATCCTGAACCTCATGCCGTGCGTCTTTCCGATCCTCTCGCTCAAGGCGCTGGGCCTCGCCGGCCGGGGCGGCGACCGGGCGGGGATGCAGCGGGACGGGCTGGTGTTCGCCGCCGGCGTCATCGTCACGTTCCTGGCCATGGCCGGTCTGCTCATGGCCGTCCGGTCATCCGGCGCGCAGGTCGGCTGGGGATACCAGCTCCAGAGCCCGGCGGTGGTGGGCGCCCTGGCCGCCCTCATGTTCGTGATCGGACTGAACCTCGCCGGCGTGTTCGAAATCGGGGTGTCGCTGACGCGGCTGGGCGGGCTCGGCGGATCAGGCGAGGGATCGGCGTTCCTGACGGGCGTGCTGGCGACCGTCGTCGCGACGCCGTGCACCGCTCCGTTCATGGGGGCGGCCGTGGGGGCGGCGCTGATCCGGCCGCCCGTGGAAGGGCTGCTCATCTTCGGCGCGCTGGGCGCCGGCATGGCCGCGCCCTACGTCGCGCTCTCGTTCTGGCCGGGTCTGGCAGGGCGGCTGCCGAAGCCCGGCCGGTGGATGGAGACGTTCAAGCAGGTGCTGGCGTTCCCGATGTTCGCGGTCGCGATCTGGCTGATCTGGGTGTTCGGGCTGCAGACGGGGATGGGCGGCGCCGCGCGGCTCCTGTTCGGGCTGCTGCTCCTGGCGTTCGCCGGCTGGCTGATCGGGCGCTGGCCCGCGATCGCGGTCTCGGCTCGCACGCGGCTGGCGACCCGCGCGCTGGCCATCGGCGCGGTGATCGTCGCGGTGACGGCCGCTGTCGCCGCCACCCGCGACGAGACGCCGCTCCCCGCCGGCGGGGGCAAGGCCGTGTCGCTGGAGTGGGCGCCCTGGAGCGCGGCCGCGGTCCAGGAGCACCGCGACGCCGGGCGCCCCGTATTCGTCGACTTCACCGCGGCATGGTGCATCAGCTGCCAGGTGAATGAGCGTGTGGCGCTGGAGACGCCCGCGGTGCGGCGGGCATTCGCGCAACGCAAGGTCGCGCTGCTGAAGGCGGACTGGACGCGCCGCGACCCCGCCATCACGGGCGCGCTCGCCTCGTTCGGCCGCAGCGGCGTCCCGCTCTACGTGTACTACCCGGCGGATCCCGCGGCGGAGCCCGTCGTTCTGCCCGCGCTGCTGACGCCGATGATCGTCCTGGCTACCCTCGAAAAGGAGAAGACGACATGAGAAAGACCCCGTTCGCCCTGGTGGCCGTGCTGGCGCTCGGCCTCGGGAGCGTGGCCGCCGGCGTGGTCCCGTCTCCGGAGATCGGCCGGCCGGCACCCGCCTTCAGACTCCCCGACACGCGGGGCGCGCAGC